>JABEVF010000082.1 GCA_013043965.1 Gallionella sp.
GAGTCTTCAGAACCTTGATCTTGCCAGCAATGGCGGCCCACTTCTACCGCTTTCTAGCTCATAAATTCAACTCGTACACAGAGTTTTGCAAGAGGCTCTCCAGATAACGCAGACCGCCATGGATCAGTTTGCTGGAGGCGGACGAGGTGGCGGATGCCCAGTCTCCCTGTTCGACGATGGCCACACGCAAGCCGCGCAACGCGGCATCATAAGCGGTCCACGCGCCATAGATGCCGCCGCCGCACACCAGCAGGTCGAATTCCCCTCGCGCCAGGTCGGCAAGGTCACGCTGCATGATCTCTCATCATCAACGCCTGTTGCGGCACATCACTGATCAGAATATCCGCTTCCAGATCCAACGCCTGTCGGATTTCCGCGTCGCTGTTGCAGGTGTAGACCGCGATGATCTTGTTGTGGCTGCGCAGCAGCGCCGCCATCTCGGCGCTCAGGCGCGAGATGTGCAAACAAAAGCCATACAGAAAACTATGCTCGGACAGCACCGCGCGTGCATCCGCAAGGGTGTGTTCCGGCTCCATGTTATAGACCAGCGGAAAATTCGGCGCGCACTGATGGGCATACACCAGGCTATCCAGGTTGAAAGAGGAAATCAGAATTTCATCGCCGTTTCTTGCGCCCACCAGTGCCAGCGTTTGGCGCACTTTGAGCTGTTGCCTGGCCGACGTTTCCCAGTCGCGGTTCTTGATCTCCAGCAACAAGCGGGTACGCGAGCGGTAGCGTTCGATGAAGTCTTTGAGGCGCATCACGCTTTCCGCCGGGCCGGATGGAGCAAAGTGCGCGGCGAAATCCATCGCCTGCAATTCGGCGAAATCGAAATCGTCCAGGTGTTTGCCCGGCAATCCCACTTTGTCGAGAAAGCGGTCGTGCCACAACACCGTCACCTCGTCGCGACTCAATTGCACGTCGGTCTCCATGCCATTGATATCGTCTTTTAGCGCAAGGTCGAAAGCCGTGCGCGTGTTTTCGGCCGCGCTGCGATTGGCCCCCCGGTGGGCAAAGATTTGAGTTTTTCTCAGCATGGTTCCTCCTTCTGTTGTTCTGCTCCAGGCAGGTTATCCATGAATTTCCGCATGCTGTTCGTCATGTCCGCAAAACTGGGGTTGAACATCAGTCTCCGCATGATGCCGGTCTGCAAATTCTCCGGCGTGATCTCGCCCTGCGAGACTTGTGCCGGGTGGGTGCGGCAGGCGATATATTTTTCGATCTGGTCGGGATAGTAGTGCGCGCAATTTGCGTAGTCACCGTGTACACCATAGTGCGCGTCGGCGGCGGGCAGCACGATAGCGGTATGCGCGGAACTTAATATCCGTTGTTCGGGATATGCGCTATTCACCTGTTCCAGGCGGTGTGTGGGAAAACCGTCCGGTAAAGCGGTGGTGGCTGTGCCGTACCACACCAGCTTGCTGGCGGGATGCCGCGTGCGCGCCATGAAATCCAGTGTCGCCGTGGCTTGCACCGTCGCATCGTCGGCACTAGCGACAGCGAAGATAGGGATGCTCGATGCCCGTCCACGGTTTGCTGCCTGCACTGCGTGGGTCAGCGAGCGCATCTGGGCCGCGCCATTCTTGGGGAAAGATTCGTATTTGTAGAGGTCGGCATCGGGCTGTATCGTCACCCATCTTGCGGCGGGTTTGAACCAGCTATACAGTTTGTGCATCTTGGCGTAAACCGCGCGGCTGGTGATCTTCAGGGCCGGGGAGAACAGGAACAGGCCGCGTACACGCGTATCCTTCAGACTCTGGTAGAGACTCAGGGTCGCCCCTGTGGACAGTCCGCCCAGATACACTTCATCGACTTCCCGCGCCACGCATTCTGTGCCGTAGGCCACCGCCTTCGCCCATTCCCGCCACTCGACATCCAGCAGATCGCCGGGCTGCGTGCCGTGCCCCGGCAGCAGGATGGCCAGCACCAAAAAACCTTGCCCCGCAAAATAATTTGCCAGATGCCGCATGAAATAAGGTGAGTCGGTCAGCCCGTGGGTGAGCAGGATACCGCGCCGGTAAGGCTTGCTTGTGCCGTCCGCAACGCGGGGTTTGAGCGCGAACGGCATATTGCCCTCGATCACTTTTTCGGGTTCGGTCGTGCCCAACCTTGCGTGGGCCTCGCGCAGCGTGTCTCGGGTCAGCATCACATAGTCGGCGAACGATAAATCTCCACCGCGAAATGTCGTGTTCAAGCCCGATGGCTGATGCCGCCGGGCCAAGTGCGGTGCCGCGATGTCGGGGAGTGAGGGTGGCTGCATGGCGAATTGTGCGTGTGGGCTGATCTGGTGCGAATTATGACTCAGCTGCCATCGATAGATGGAAGTTCCTGCGTTACAACCCGCTCAGCACTTTGATGTGTGCCGCCACGCTGCGCCCCAGAGCATGCAGGTCATAACCGCCCTCCAGTGCGGAGACGATGCGCCGTCGCGCATATCTTTCCGCCATATTTTTCAGCTCGGCGGTGACCCAGGAATAGTCGGGTTCGCTCAATTTCAGCATCGCCATATCATCGTCGCGGTGCGCGTCGAAGCCCGCCGAGATCAGCAGTAGCTCGGGCTCAAAACGCTTCAGCGCAGGCAGCCAGTGCCGCGTGACCGCCTCGCGAAACTCTCTACTACCCGAACCGGCAGCCAGCGGCACATTGATGATGTGCGCGTTGCCGCTGTCGGCGCCGCGATAGGGATAGAAAGGGTGTTGGAAGGTGGAGCACAGCATGACGCGGGGATCGTCGTGAAAGATATCTTCCGTGCCGTTGCCGTGATGCACATCGAAATCGAGTACCGCGACGCGCTGCAAGCCGTGCTGCGCCAGCGCGTGAGCCGCCCCCACCGCGATGTTGTTGAAGATGCAAAACCCCATCGCCTGCCGGCGCTCCGCGTGATGTCCGGGCGGGCGGACACAGCAAAAGGCATTCTCGACCTTGCCCGACATCACCAGATCCACCGCCATCACCACCGCTCCCGCCGCACGCAGGGCGGCCTGATAGGTGAACGGGTTCATCGCGGTGTCGCCGTCGAGTTGCACGATGGCCTGCGGCGGAACGCTGGCCGCGATCAAATCAACGTAATCCGCATCGTGTACCCGCAACAACTGCTCGCGTGTCGCTTCTCCCGCCTCGTGATGTTGCAAATAATTCATCAGACCGGACGCGATCAACTGGTCCTCGATGGCGTGGATGCGCGCCGGAGATTCTGGGTGATGCGCGCCCATATCGTGTTTCAGGCACAGGGGATGGCTGATATAGGCGGTCTGCACGGTTTGCTCCGTAACGGTTGGTCAATACGACGGTGCTATCATAGCGGGCAAGCCAATCAAGCTAAAGCACAAAATCATGGGCAAGCACTATCTCAGCACCTTGTTCGCTCCAAAATCCGTCGCGGTATTCGGTGCCAGCGACCGCGTCGATTCCGTCGGCCAGATCGTCTTCAAGAACATGTTGGAAAGCGGATTCAAAGGTACGCTCTATCCGATCAACGCGAAGAATACCCAAGTCCAGGGGCAGCGTGCCTATGCCGCCATCGCCGACATCGCCGAGCCGGTCGAACTGGTGGTGATCGCCACCCCGCCCCAGACCGTGCCGGACATCATCGAAGCATGCGGCATACACGGCGTGAAAGCGGCGGTCATCATCACCGCCGGATTCGGCGAGGCGGGTGCGGCAGGTGTCGCGCTGGAGAAAGAGCTGATCGCGACTGCATTGCGCTACAACATCCGCCTGATCGGGCCGAACTGTCTGGGCATCATGCGCCCCTCCATCGGTCTGAATGCCACGTTCAACAAGGGCGGTGCGAACATTGGCAACATCGCATTCGTGTCCCAGTCCGGCGCGCTTTGCACTGCGATCCTGGACTGGGCGCAGAGCAACGATGTGGGCTTTTCCAGCGTAGTATCGATGGGATCCTCTACCGATGTGGATTTCGGCGAGATACTCGATTATCTGGTGTCCGATTCCGATACACACAGCATCCTGATGTACATCGAAGGCATACGCAACGCACGCAGCTTTATGAGCGCACTGCGCGCGGCGGCGCGCATCAAACCGGTGATCCTGGTCAAGGTCGGCCGCCATGCGGCAGGCTCCAAGGCAGCGATGTCGCATACCGCGTCACTGGTCGGTGCGGACGATGTGTTCGACGCGGCAGTCAGCCGCGCCGGGGTGGTGCGCGTACAGACCATCACGCAACTGTTTACTGCCGCCAAAGCGTTGTCTTGCGGCTTTCGCCCGGTGGGCAATCGCCTCGCCATCGTCACCAACGGCGGCGGTCCCGGTGTGATGGCGACGGATAGGGTCTCCGATCTTGGGCTGACCATGGCGGTTTTGTCGGATGCCACCATCGAGACTCTGAACCAGTACCTGCCGCCGAACTGGCCGCATGGTAATCCGGTGGATATCATCGGTGATGCGCAGGCAGACCGTTACCACCATGCCGTCAAAGCCTGCCTGGAGGACGATAACGTGGACGGCGTGCTGGCTATCCTCACGCCGCAAGCGATGACCAAACCGCTGGAGTCGGCGCAAGCCCTGATCGCGCTTTCCAACACCCACAGCAAGCCGCTGTTGACCTGCTGGATGGGCGAGTCGCAGGTCTCGGAAGCGCGCCATGCCTTCGCTGCCGCGCACAAACCGCACTTCCGCACTCCGGAACCTGCCGTCGAAGTGTTCGCTCATCTGTCCGCCTATTACCGCAACCAGAAACTGTTGATGCAGATGCCCGGATCGTTCTCGCATCACGTCGAACCCGATGTGGAAAGTGCGCGGCTCATCATTGAAGGCGCGATGCAGGAACGCCGCAAAGTTCTCACGGAAATGGAGTCGAAAGCCCTGCTGTCGGCTTTCCATATTCCGGTTGCCAGAACCATGGTCGCGCGCTCACCCAACGAAGCCCTATTGATCGCCCAGCAACTGGGCTTTCCGGTCGCGATGAAGGTCAACTCGCACGACATCACGCACAAGAGCGATGCCGGTGGCGTGATACTCAACTTGCGCAACGCGCAGGAGGTGCGTGCCGCCTATCAGCACATCATCGACAATGTGCAGCGCAATCGCCCCAGTGCCAGAGTGGATGGCCTTTCCATCGAACCGATGATCATCAAACCGAATGGCCGCGAACTGATGATAGGCGTGACCACCGACCCGGTGTTCGGCCCGGTGATTACCTTCGGCGCGGGCGGCACTGCGGTCGAGATCATGGGAGATCGCGCCGTTGCGCTGCCGCCGCTGAATAGCTTCCTGGTCAAAGAACTGATCCAGGGCACGCGCATCGGCAAGATGCTGGGCGCGTTCCGCAACATGGTGCCAGCCGATATGGAAGCCTTGGAAGATGTGTTGCTGCGCGTCTCGGAGATGGTCTGCGAGCTGCCACTTATCAAAGAGATGGACATCAATCCGCTGATACTTGACGAGAACGGCGCACTGGCCGCCGATGCGCGCGTGGTGGTGGAGTTTAGCCAACCGGGTGCAGACCGCTATGCGCACATGGCGATCTATCCCTATCCCACCCAGTTGGTCAGCAGATGGCAACTCGCCGACGGCACCGACATCACGATCCGCCCGATCCGCCCGGAGGATGCCGAACTGGTACAGCAGTTCGTCCGCGAACTCTCGGATGAAACCAAGTATTTCCGTTTCATGAACAGCATGCAGGAACTCACCGAGAACATGCTGGTGCGCTTCACGCAGATCGATTACAGCCGCGAGATGGCATTGATCGCAGTGACCGAAGGACAAGGCAAAGATATCCAGTTGGGAGTGGCCAGATATGCAATCAATCCGGATGGCGAGACCTGCGAGTTCGCCTTGGTGGTTGCCGACCATATTACCGGAAAAGGCTTGGGACAGAAGCTCCTGGTTTCGTTGATGGACGCGGCGCGCGACAAAGGACTGAAGACCATCGAAGGAGAAGTGCTGAACAACAATCACAACATGCTCAAGCTGATGACCCGTCTAGGTTTTTCCATGCACGCCAGCGACGATGATCAGGCCATCACGAAAGTGAGCAAAAGGCTTTAGGGTTGCCCGCCTGAACACGAGACGGCCCGGGCAAGGCGACGGTGGTGCGGGGGATGACAACGGCAAAATTGTGCTACAATTCCAAGCATTGTTGTGAGCAGATTTCGGTCTGCGAAAACTCCGATTCATTAAGGGCTTGTTGGACGGCGGTTCAATTCCGCCCATCTCCACCATAAGTGCAATTGAACTAAGTGCGCTTATGCTGGGGATGACATGGCTTCGACAGTGAGCAGATAGGTTTTGGGGCGACACGTCAGGCGATCGACGTAAATGAAGCAAGCATGTAAATGCAAACGATGAAAACTACGCTATCGCGGCCTAAAAAACCGTAAGCCGGGGTTGTTGAGCCTTGTCATACAATTCAACTAGATGGGCCTCGGATGATAATGATTCCGGGGCCCATTGATTTTGTGCGAGCGAAATCGTCAGACGAACTCCAAGGGCCCTCGCGCCGATGGTGTGCTGTAATGGGCGGTTTGGGTTTAATCCAGATGCGTCAGGAGTTCCGCGGGGTGGTTCACGCTGCCTTGCGCCTTCCAGTCCTTGACAGATACGTCCTCGCTGACGTAGCCGTACAGAGCGATGATGCCGCGCATGTTGGCGGCATTGGCGGCATCCATATCGCGTCTGTCGTCTCCCAGATACAAGCATTGTTCCGGTACGACCCGGATGATCTCGCAGGCTTTGTGCATCGGGGCGGGATGGGGTTTGGCATGGGCGCAAGTATCGCCGCTGATCAGGCAGGACGCGCGGGAGGCCATGCCCAGGGCTTGCATGAGCGGCAGGGTGAAGCGGTGCGGCTTGTTAGTGACGATGCCCCATGTGATGCCGCGTTGTTCGAGGGTATCCACCAGTTCCGCGATGCCCGCGAAGAGCTTGGTTTCCACACAGATGTGGTGCGTGTAGTGCGCCAAGAAGATGTCGCGCAAGGCTGGAAAATCGGGTGCATCGGACGTGACGTTCATGCCGGTTTTGAGCAGCCCCGCGGAGCCGTGCGAGGCTTGCGGACGCAGCACCGCCAGCGGCAGGGGCGGCAAGTTGCGGCTGGCGCGCACATGATTGAGCGCGGCCGCCAGATCAGGTGCGGTGTCGGCAAACGTGCCGTCCAGATCGAACAGGACGGCTTTGATCACTCGTTGCCCTTGCGGCACGCAATCATGTAATTGACATCGGTATCCTTGCCCAGTGAGTAGACTTTGCTGATGGGGTTGTAGCTCATGCCGATCAGGTCGACGACGTTTAATCGCGCGTTGCGGCAGGACTGCGCCAGTTCGGAAGGCTTGAGGAATTTGGCGTAGTCGTGTGTGCCGCGCGGCAGCATGCTGAGCACATATTCCGCGCCGATGATGGCGAACAGATAGGACTTGGGGTTGCGGTTCAACGTGGAGAAGAACACCCGCCCGCCCGGCTTGACCAGGCTGGCGCAGGCCGCGATGACGCTGTCGGGATCGGGCACGTGTTCCAGCATTTCCAGGCAAGTGACCACGTCGTAATGCGCGGGTTGATCGGCGGCCAAGGTTTCCACGGCGATCTTGCGGTAGTCCACTCGTTGCTTGCTGTCCAGCAGATGCAGTTTGGCGACTTGCAGGGCTTTGTCGGACAGGTCGATGCCGGTCACGCGCGCGCCCAGGCCCGCCATCCCTTCGGACAGGATGCCACCACCGCAGCCGACATCCAGAACCGTTTTACCAGTCAGTGGCACGTGGCTGTCGATGTACTTCAGACGCAGCGGATTAATGTCGTGCAGCGGTTTGAATTCGCTGTGCGGATCCCACCATTTGTGTGCGAGTTGCGAGAATTTTTCGATTTCGACCGGATCGACGTTGGGCATGGCGGGTGGCGGGAGTCTGTTGGATGAGGTAGCGACTTTAGCAAAACTTGGGGGTTTACGCCAAATTGCACCGCCAGGGCAGGGTGCATGGGGGGTGGTTTGGGGGGAGATGGCTGTGGTAAACTCGCACGCTGTTTTTTAGCCCCAATAACTACACCGGATACCATGACCCAATTCGCGAAAGAAACACTCCTTGTCAGTCTGGAAGAAGAGATGCGCAAGTCCTATTTGGACTACGCGATGAGCGTCATTATCGGCCGCGCTTTGCCGGATGTGCGCGACGGGCTGAAGCCCGTGCATCGTCGTGTCCTGTTCGCGATGCACGAGCTTTCCAATGACTGGAACCGCGCTTACAAGAAATCGGCGCGTATCGTCGGTGACGTGATCGGTAAATACCATCCGCACGGCGACACGGCGGTATACGACACCATCGTGCGCATGGCGCAGCCTTTTTCGCTGCGCTACACGCTGGTGGACGGGCAGGGTAACTTCGGTTCGGTGGACGGCGATAACGCGGCGGCGATGCGTTACACCGAGATCCGTATGGAGAAGATCGCCCACGAGCTGCTGGCCGATCTGGACAAGGAAACGGTGGACTTCGGCCCTAACTATGACGGCTCCGAGCATGAGCCGCTGGTATTCCCCGCGCGGTTCCCGAATCTGCTGGTGAATGGCTCGTCGGGTATCGCGGTCGGCATGGCGACCAACATCCCGCCGCACAATCTGAATGAAGTGATAGACGCTTGCCTGGCCCTGCTGGCCAACCCCGAGTTGAGCGTGGATGAACTGATCGAATATATTCCCGCGCCGGATTTTCCGACGGCGGGCTTCATCTACGGTTTGTCCGGCGTGAAGGAAGGGTATCGCACCGGCCGCGGCCGCGTGATCATGCGCGGGCGCACGCACTTCGAGGACATCGGCAAGGGCGAGCGCGAAGCGATCATCATCGACGAGCTGCCCTATCAGGTGAACAAGGCCAATCTGCTGATCAAGATCGGCGAGCTGGTGCGTGAGAAGCGCCTCGAAGGCATTTCCGAGATACGCGACGAGTCAGACAAGTCGGGGATGCGCGCCGTGATCGAGTTGAAGCGCGGCGAGAATGCCGATGTGATCCTGAACAAGCTTTACAAGGACACACAACTGCAAGACAGCTTCGGTATCAACATGGTCGCGATCATCGACGGCCAACCCAAGCTGCTCAACCTCAAACAGATCATCGACGCGTTCCTGCGCCACCGTCGCGAAGTCGTGACGCGCCGCACCATTTTTGAATTGCGCAAAGCGCGTGAACGCGGCCATGTCCTGGAAGGCTTGGCGGTCGCACTGTCCAATGTGGACGAGATCATCGCGCTGATCAAGGCCGCGCCCGCTCCAGCTGAAGCCAAGCGTAGTCTGATGTCGCGCGGCTGGCGTTCCTCGCTGGTCGAGGACATGCTCGCGCGCGTGAGCGGTGCTTCTCGCCCCGATGGTTTGTTGGCCGAGTTCGGTTTGACCGGCGAGGGCAACGAGCGCGGTTACCATTTGTCCGATGCGCAAGCCCAGGCGATCTTGGAATTGCGCCTGCAACGTCTGACCGGCCTGGAGCAAGACAAGATCGTCGGCGAATACCGTGAGGTGATGGACAAGATTGCGGACTTGCTAGACATCCTGGCGAAACCCGAGCGCGTCACGGAAATTATCTCGAACGAGTTGATCGAAGTGAGGGCGCAATTCGGTGATAAACGCCGCAGCGAGATTATCACGCACACCCACGACATGAGCATGGAAGATCTAATCGCGCCGGAAGACGTGGTGGTCACGCTGTCGCATAGCGGTTACATGAAGGCGCAGCCGCTCGCCGAATACCGCGCGCAAAAACGTGGCGGACGCGGCAAGCAGGCGGCGGCGACCAGAGAAGACGATTTCATCGACAACCTGTTCATCGCCAACACGCACAACCACATTTTGTGCTTCTCCAATCTGGGGCGCGTGCACTGGCTCAAGGTCTACGAAGTGCCGCAAGGCAGCCGCATCGCGCGCGGCCGTCCTATCGTGAACCTGCTGCAACTGGAAACGGGCGAAAAAATCAACGCGATCTTGCCGGTGGTGGAGTTTGCCGAAGATAAGTTCGTGTTCTTTGCCACCGCTAAAGGCACGGTCAAAAAGACTCCGCTGGTGGACTTCTCGCGTCCGATGAAGCGCGGCATCATCGCCATCAATCTGGATGAGGGTGATTTTCTGGTCGGTGTCGCGCTCACCGATGGCAAGCATGATGTGATGCTGTTCTCGGATGGTGGCAAGGCGGTGCGTTTCGACGAGAACGACGTGCGCGCCACGGGTCGCGCATCACGCGGCGTGCGCGGCATGAAGCTGGCGGAAAAGAACCAAGTAATCTCGCTATTGGTCGCGGAAGATGAACAGCAAAGCGTGTTGACCGCGACCGAGAACGGTTTCGGCAAACGCAGCCCTATCGCCGAGTACACCCGCCACGGACGCGGTACGCAAGGCATGATCGCGATCAAGACCTCGGAACGTAACGGTAAAGTCGTGGCCGCCACGCTGGTCAGTACAGATGACGAAATCATGCTCATCGGCAACAGTGGCGTGTTGATCCGCACCCGTGTGAGCGAGATCCGCGAGATGGGTCGCACCACCCAAGGCGTGACGCTGATGAACGTGGAGAAGGGTGACAAACTCGTGAGTATCAGCCGGATTGCCGACCCGGAAGAAGAGTCGGAAGTTGGCGCAGAGTAAACCTATGTTGATCGGACAATCACAACTGCTAGCATTGCTTTCTGATATGGAGTCGGATCGTGTTGAGCGCACGATTTCAATTTCCAATACGGATAAGTTTGCTGAGGCGATTTGTGCTTTTTCGAATGATTTCCCTAATCATCGTCAGTGCGGATATTTGCTGATTGGTGTGAATGACGATGGCAGTTTGTCAGGCCTTGAAGTAACTGACGCATTGCTATTAAAACTGGGGGCGATTCGCTCGGATGGAAATGTGTTGCCATCTCCCGCGATGAGTGTGCAAAAGTTTTGTTTGAATGGTGGCGACGTTGCTGTGGTTGAAGTATTGCCCTCAGATATGCCACCCGTGCGTTACAAAGGGCGTGTCTATATTCGCGTTGGGCCGCGTAAGGCGGTTGCGAATGAGCAAGAAGAGCGCGTGCTTAGTGAGCGGCGCACTGCTGCGGTTCGTTCTTTTGATGCGCGCCCTTGCATCGAGGCAAAATTGGAAGACTTGGCGTTAGGGCAGTTCGACGCTTATCGCCGGGAGGCTGTAGATGCCGACACTATCGCGGCCAATCACCGTGGCATTGAGCCGCAACTTGCTTCGTTAAGAATGTACGACTTGGAGCGCGCCTGCCCGACATTTGCCGGGATTTTGTTGTTTGGTAAAAATCCCCGGTTCTTTTTACCGGGGGCATACATCCAATATCTCAAATTGCCCGGCATGGGTTTAACCGACATCCCGGAAGATCAGGCGGAAATATCGGGCGACTTGAATTCGATGTTGCGCGAACTGGAGTTAAGAGTTAAGTCGTTTGTTCAAACCTCAATGCGTCAAATTAATGCGTTGGAGGAACGGTTGTTGCCGGACTATCCCGAGTGGGCGTTGCGTGAATTGTTGATGAATGCAGTCATGCACCGTAATTATGAAAGCAACACGCCGGTTCGTTTTTATGTCTTCAGCGATCACATTGAGATTCAGAGTCCAGGCGGACTTTATGGTGAAGCTACAGCGAGTAACTTTCCGACGCGTAATAGTTACCGCAATCCGGTGATCGCCGAGGCAATGAAGTCGCTCGGGTTCGTTAATCGTTTCGGTTATGGTGTGCAACGCGCACAGACATTGCTAAAGGAAAATGGCAACCCACCTGCCGAGTTTGAGTTCGACGAGCATGCGGTATTGGTCAAAATATACCGGAGGGCGGCATGAAAACGATAGCCTTTTTTAATAACAAAGGCGGCGTGGGGAAAACCTCCTTGGTGTATCACTTGGCTTGGATGTTTGCAGATAAAGGAATTAAGACACTCGCGGTTGATCTTGATCCTCAGGCAAACTTAACGTCCATGTTTTTGCGCGAAGATCGCCTAGAGCAACTGTGGCCAGATGATGAGCATCCCAATACGATTCACGGTGCTATTAACCCCATATTGCGTGGTGTCGGGGATATAGCTAAGCCACATGTAGAGAAAATCGCCAAAAATATTGGCTTGGTTGCTGGTGATCTTGGGTTGTCTAAGTTTGAAGATTCTCTTTCAGAAAATTGGCCGAAATGTTTGGATGGCAAGCCAGATGCATTTCGCGTGATTACTGCTTTCCACCGGATTATTTTGCAGGCGGCAGAAGATGCAACAGTGGTGTTGATTGATGTAGGGCCAAATTTGGGGGCGATTAATCGTTCAGCTTTGATTTCTGCCGAACAGGTTGTGATTCCATTGGCACCAGACTTGTTTTCGCTGCAAGGCTTGAAGAATCTTGGGCCATCACTCAGGGAATGGCGTGCTGGATGGACAAAACGCTTAGCTGAATTACCAAAGAATGAGAATATCAGCGTGCCTTCTGGTGGTATGCAGCCATCTGGGTACGTGGTAATGCAACACGGCATTCGTGACAGTCGGCCTGTAAAGGCCTACCAGCGTTGGCTGGATAAGATGCCTGCAGTTTATAGGCAAGCTGTGTTGGGCGAGTCGTTTACAAGTGCCATTCCGAGCCCAGAAGATGACCCATATAAATTGGCCTTGTTGAAGCATTATCGCAGCCTCATGCCGATGGCAATGGAAGCGAATAAGCCGATGTTTTTTCTTAAGTCAGCGGATGGCGCCATAGGCGCTCATCAAGAAGCCGTTTCGCTTTGCTACAAAGACTTTGAGAAACTGGCAGCGAAAATAGCCGCTAACGCAGGGGTTGCGTTTCCGAAAAATAAATAAGTGGAGAGTAAGTGAAATGACGATTTATAACTTCAGCGCGGGCCCTGCAGTGTTGCCTAGGGAAGTGTTGCTGCAAGCGCAGGCGGAGATGTTGGACTGGCACGGCAGCGGCATGTCGGTGATGGAGATGTCGCATCGCGGCAAGGAATACATGAGTATCCATGCCCAGGCCGAAGCCGATCTGCGCGAGTTGATGGCCATTCCCGCCAATTACAAGGTGCTGTTCCTGCAAGGCGGCGCGCATCTGCAATTTTCGATGATTCCGCTGAACTTGTTGCGCGGCAAGCTCTCCGCCGATTACATCAACACCGGCGAATGGTCGAAGAAGGCCATAGCCGAAGCGAAGAAATTCAGCCATGTGAACGTGGCGGCGGACAACTCTGATAAGAAGTGCACTTACGTGCCGGCATTCGATACCTGGAAGCTGGATAAGGATGCGGCTTATGTGCATTACACGCCGAACGAGACCATAGGCGGGGTCGAGTTCAACTGGGTGCCGAATACCGGCGAGGTGCCGCTGGTGGCGGACATGTCGTCCAACATCCTGTCCCGCCCTGTCGATGTGTGGAAGTTCGGCCTAATCTATGCGGGCGCGCAAAAAAATATCGGCCCGGCGGGTTTGACTATCGTTATTGTGCGCGAGGACCTGGTCGGTCATGCCAACCCGGCTTTGCCGACGATGCTGGACTACAAGATCCATGCGGACAACGATTCCATGTATAACACGCCGCCCACTTACGGCATCTATATGGCCGGCCTGGTGTTTCAATGGCTGAAGAAGAACGGCGGCATCGGTGCGATGGAGAAGAACAACATCGCCAAGGCCAACCTGCTCTATACGGCCATCGACAACAGCAACGGTTTTTACAGTTGCCCGGTGAGCAAGGTGGATCGCTCGCGCATGAACGTGCCGTTCACGTTGAAAGACGCTGGCTTGGATGGCGATTTCCTGAAGCAGGCGGATGCGCGCGGTTTGTTGCAACTCAAGGGGCACCGCTCGGTCGGCGGCATGCGCGCGTCCATCTATAACGCGATGCCCATCAACGGTGTGCAAGCTCTCGTCGATTTCATGGGCGAATTCGCCAAGAAGAACGCCTAGGAAGAATGGCTAATCCCTATCGCATTCTCACGCTGAACAAGATTTCATCCCAGGGGCTGAAACACTTCCCTGCACCGGTGTATCAGGTTGGCGCGGACATCGCCGCACCGGATGCGATCCTGGTGCGTTCGCATGATATGCGCGATATGGATATCCCCCCCAGCGTGAAAGCGATCGCACGGGCGGGCGCGGGCACCAATAACATACCCGTCGCCAAGATGAGCGCGCGCGGTGTGCCGGTATTCAATGCGGCGGGCGCGAATGCCAATGCCGTGAAGGAGCTGGTGATTGCCGGCATGCTTTTGGCGGCGCGCAACATCGTACCCGCACTCGGCTTTACCGCGAGCTTGCGGGGGGACGATGAGGCCCTGCACAACTTGGTCGAGCAAGGTAAGAAACACTATGCGGGCATCGAGTTGCGCGGACGCACACTGGGTATCATCGGCCTGGGTGTGATCGGTAGGCTGGTCGCCGATACCGCGTTGGGTCTGGGCATGCGCGTGTACGGCTACGATCCCGAGATCACGGTGGAAGCGGCATGGAGTCTGTCGTCGCAGGTGAAAAAGGCACAAAGCGTCGAAGAGCTGCTCAGGCATAGCGACTTTGTCACGCTGCATGTGCCCTTGCTGGATGCCACGCGCGGCCTGATCGATGCGCGGCGGATACAGGCGATGAAATCCGGCAGCGTGTTGCTGAATTTCTCGCGCGACGCCATCGTCGATAGCGATGCGGTGCTGGCGGGACTGGCGAGCAAACATCTGCATTATTATGTGTGCGACTTCCCCGCGCAAAAGTTGCAGGAGCAGGTGAACGTGGTGGCGCTGCCGCATTTGGGTGCATCCACCGAAGAAGCGGAAGAGAATTGCGCGGTGATGGTGGTGGAGCAGGTGCGCGAATATCTGGAGCAGGGCAACATCACCAACACGGTGAATTTTCCGACTTTGGTGATGCCGCGCGAATCGAAGTTCCGGCTGGCCATCGCCAACGCCAATGTGCCCAACATGCTCGGGCAGATTTCCACTGCACTGGCGCAGGCCGGCATCAACATTAGCAATATGATGAACAAATCACGCGGTGAAATGGCATACACCTTGGTGGATACCGATACCGAATTACCCGCGAAACTAATCGCGCACATCTCCGCTATCCCCGGCGTGCTGATGGTACGCGATCTACCCTTACTCGAGGCTGTATGAGTGACAAACTGAAACAATGCCGCGATCAGATCGATCGCATCGACGACGAAATGTTGCAGTTGCTGAACAGGCGTGCGGCGCTCGCGCAGCAGATCGGCCATCTCAAGGACAACGGCGTGGTGTTGCGTCCTGAGCGCGAGGCGCAGGTGCTGCAACGTCTGCAAGCCAATAACATCGGTCCTTTGAGCAACGATGCCATCGCCGCTTTGTTCACAGAAGTGATGTCGCAATGCCGTGCATTGGAATCGCCACTGGCCGTTGCCTACCTCGGCCCGGAAGGGACATTCTCCGAAGCGGCTGCATTGAAGCGTTTCGGCAGCGCGGTACAGGGCCAAGCCTGCGCGAACATCGACGACGTGTTCCGCGCGGTCGAATCGGGCGGCGTGAATTATGGCGTCGCTCCCGCGGAGAATTCCACCGAAGGGGCGGTGGGTCGCACGCTGGATCTGTTGTTGCAAAGCAATTTGCAGATCTGCGGAGAAGTGATGTTATCGATACATCAGTGTCTGCTATCGCAGCATTGCGAACTGAGCGCGATCAAGACGGTATATTCGCATCCGCAGTCACTGGGTCAATGTCAGGGCTGGTTGAATATACACCTGCCGCATGCGGTACGCGTGCCCCTATCCAGCAACGCCGAAGCGGCACGTCTTGCCGCCGAGAATCCCCACAGTGCGGCGATTGCCGGCAATCAAGCCGCCGCCCATTTTGGATTGACCGTGTGCGTGGAGAACATCGAAGACGACGCGAAGAACACCACGCGCTTTCTGGTGTTGGGCAAACAGCAAGTCGCACCTTCCGGTCGTGATAAGACTTCGCTGGTGTTGTCCGCGCCGAATCGCCCCGGCGCGGTGCATGAGTTGCTCGCGCCACTGGCCAGGCACGGTGTTTCCATGACCAAACTGGAGTCGCGTCCGGCGCGTTCCGGCCTGTGGGAATATGTTTTCTTCATTGACATCGAAGGGCATCAAGTCGATGACCAGGTCGCTGCCGCACTTGTTGAACTCAAACAGATCGCGGCGTTTGTGAAGGTGCTGGGTTCCTATCCGTTGGCGAATTGAAGATGAGATACATTTCCCTGCTCATATTTCTGAGCATCATCGTTCTGCCCGGCTGTGCCGACCCATACCGCAATCTTTACGAGGGCATGCAAAAGCGCGAGGGCATAGCCAATCCGGTTGCCAAGCCGGCGCAGGACAACGTACCTTATGATCAATACAAAGCCGAGCGCGACAGGTTGCAGCAAAAGGCTTCTGAAAACCCCCATGGCAGCGACCCTGCCAATTAAACAAAAATCGATATGAACTACACCGACTTGGCTCCGGCCTATATACGTGCCATCGCGCCTTACCAACCCGGCAAACCGATCTCCGAGCTGGAGCGGGAACTGGGCATCACCGACATCGTCAAGCTGGCCTCTAACGAGAACCCGCTGGGCGCGAGTCCCAAAGCGGTCGCCGCGGCACGCGCGGCTTTGGATGATGTCGGTTTGTATCCGGACGGCAATGGTTACGCACTGAAGGACGCGCTGGCTCAGCGTTACGGTGTAGCGCTTGATCAGGTGGTGCTGGGCAACGGTTCCAACGACTTGCTGGAACTGGCTGCACGCGCCTACCTCACGGCGGGCGACCGAGCGATATATTCCGATCATGCGTTTGCGGTTTACCCGCTGGCTATCCAGGCGGTCGGTGCGACGGGCATCAGCGTGCCGGCAAAGGACTTTGGCCATGATCTGGAGGGGATGCATGCAGCGGCCGTGCAGCAAGATGCGAAACTGATCTTCATCGCCAACCCCAATAACCCGACCGGCACGTTTTTGCCCGGTGCGGTACTGCATGAATTTCTGCGTGCGCTGCCCGCGCAGATTCTGGTGGTGCTGGACGAGGCTTATAACGAATATCTGCCGGTAGAGTGCCGCTATGACAGCGTGAGCTGGTTGTGTGAGTTCCCCAACCTGATCGTCTCGCGCACCTTTTCCAAGGCGTATGGCTTGGCCTCGCTGCGGGTCGGTTACGCGTTGGGCGATGCACAAGTGATGGACATGATCAATCGCGTGCGCCAGCCGTTCAACGTCAACAGCGTGGCGCAGGCCGCCGCGGTCGAGGCCCTGCAGGACTTGGATTTCGTGCGGCGCACTTTCGACTTGAACCTGCGCGGCATGCGGCAGATCACCGCTGGCCTTTTCGGGCTGGGCTTGGAATACATCCCTTCCTACGGGAACTTCGTCAGTTTCAGGATCGCGGATGCCGCGCAGGTCTATCGCCGCCTGCTGGAATTGGGCGTGATCGTCCGTCCTATAGCCAACTACGCGATGCCGGACTATTTGCGTGTGAGCATAGGATTGGAAACCGAGAACGAGAAATTTTTGACCGCATTGAAAAAAATATTAGGAGAGCTGTAATGATTATTGTGATGGGTAAGGATGTGACCGACGAACAGATCGGGGCGGTGGTCAGGAAGCTTGAAACGGCCGGTCTGAAGGCAAACATTTCGCGGGGTATCGAGCGCACCGTGATCGGCGCGATCGGTGACGAGCGCCCGCTCACCGAAGAGATGTTCACCCCGTTGCCGGGCGTGGAATCGGCGATGCACATCGCCAAGCAATACAAGATCGTGTCGCGCGAATCGCATCGCGATAACACGGTGATCGACATCGGCGGCATCCCGCTGGGTGGCAATCAGATCCAGATCATCGCCGGGCCCTGTTCGGTGGAGACACAGCCGCAGATGGATTTGTCCGCGCGGTTTGTGCATGAAGCCGGATGTCGTTTGATGCGCGGCGGCGCGTTCAAACCGCGCACCAGTCCATATGCCTTCCAGGGCAAGGGCGTGGAAGGCTTGACCATGTTCCGTCAGGCGGCCAGCCAATACAAATTGCCCATCGTCACCGAGCTGATGGACATCCGCATGCTGGACACTTTCATGGAACACGATGTGGACGTGATCCAGATCGGCACGCGCAACATGCAGAACTTCGATCTGCTCAAGGAAGTCGGGCGCATCAACAAGCCGGTTATTTTGAAACGCGGCATGTCGGCCACCATCTCAGAATGGCTGATGGCGGCGGAATACATCGCGGCGGGCGGCAACCACAACATCATTTTCTGCGAGCGCGGCATACGCACTTTCGAGACCTATTACCGCAACGTGCTGGACGTGACCGCGATTCCGGTGCTGAAGAAGGAAACCCATCTGCCGGTGATCGTCGATCCTTCGCACGCGGGTGGCAAGGCCTGGATGGTGGCGGCGTTGTCGCAAGCGGCAGTGGCCGCCGGGGCCGACGGTCTGCTGGTCGAGATGCACCCGAATCCTTGCGAGGCATGGTGCGATGCCGATCAAGCCCTGACTCCCGAAGAGCTCAAAAGGTTGATGGGCACATTGGGCGGGATAGCCACAGCCATAGGGCGCACACTCTGAGGATAATACTGGCCCATTACAAGCTTAAAAATTGAGGTGTTTATGCGCCTCACGACACAAGCACCATTTGCTTAAATACTCGGTTTTATAGCCAACGATTAAGGTGTACTATCCCCACAGCAGCGGGGTGGTATTTATGGGTGTATTAATCGTTCGAAACGAAATGGGGAAAATGATGAAATCTATTATTGTTGGCGTGATCGTATCTGGCGTGATGGTTTCCGGTAGCGCGATGGCGGTGGACATGCCTGCGGATGGCAAGGCGAAGTGTGGTGCGTGCCACGCGATCGATGTCAAGAAGATCGGCCCATCTTGGAAAGATGTTGCTGCAAAATATGCCGGGAAACCTGATGCGGAAGCGACTATCGCCGCTAACATCACCAAGGGTGGCTCATTTGGTTGGAAGATGGGGAACATGCCTCCCAAGGGTATGGGTGCAAACGATGCCCAGATCCAATCATTCGCAAAGTTCATCGCCGGTTTGAAGTAATGCATTTCGGCAGATGATCAGGAGCCGACGCAAGTCGGCTTTTTCGTTTGTTGCGGGGCCCTTTGTAGCCAAGGTAAAACGCATTCATCCAGGCTGCAAAACAAGCACCAAAACCTGACACACCGAAATCATATCCTTTTGCAAGTACGGTTGAACCTTAACAGTTGCTAAATTTTTCTATCGGAGCGAGGTTCTGGCATGAAGATAGGCATTCCCAAAGAAATAAAGATCAACGAGAACCGTGTTGCTCTGGTTCCGGCCGGAGCTGGGGCTTTGGTTGTCGCCGGACATACGGTGCTGATCGAGAAGGGAGCGGGGTTGGGGAGCGGTTTTAGCGACGCGCAATATGAGGCGATGGGTGCGTATATCGCGCCATCGGCGGATGAGGTATGGGCGAAAGCGGAACTGATTGTCAAAGTTAAGGAGCCTGTCGAGTCGGAGTGGCCGCGCATCAAAGCGGGCCAGGTGATCTTTACTTACTTTCACTTCGCCGCGAACGAGGCGTTGACCCTCGCACATATGGTTTCCGGTGCGGTGTGTATCGCTTATGAAACGGTCACTCTGCCGAATCGTGAATTACCCTTGCTGACTCCGATGTCTGAAGTCGCGGGGCGTATGGCGGTGCAAGAAGGTGCGAAATATCTCGAGAAACTATACGGTGGACGTGGTGTTTTATTGGGTGGTGTGCCCGGTGTCCAGCCCGCCAAAGTGGTGATATTGGGCGGTGGCGTGGTGGGTTTGAACGCCGCAAAGATGGCAGCAGGCCTGGGTGCGCAGGTGGTTATCCTCGATTTGTCTCTGGAAAAATTGCGCTATCTGAGCGACGTGATGCCGGCCAATGTGCAATTGATCTTGTCCAATCGGCAGACTCTCCTAGACCAGATCGCCGATGCCGATCTAATCATCGGAGCGGTACTCATACCCGGTGCGCTAGCGCCCAAACTCATCCATCGGGAGGATCTCAAGATCATGCGCGCAGGGACGGTGATGGTGGACGTGGCGATAGACCAGGGCGGGTGTTTCGCCACCAGTCGCCCGACCACACATGAGCATCCGACCTTCGTCGTGGATGGCATCGTGCATTACGCGGTGACCAATATGCCCGGTGGCTTGCCGATGACCGCCACGCTGGCATTGACCAATGCTACCTTGCCTTATGTATTGCAGCTTGCCGATCAAGGATATCAGCGCGCACTCAAAGCCTCACCGGCGTTGCTGCAAGGCCTCAATATCTTCCAGGGCGTGATCACCCACAAAAAAGTCGCCGAGGCATTCGGTTTGGCTTATCGCACTGCCGAAGCTTGTATCGAATAGCGCATCGCCACAAATAAAAAAGCACGCCTGAGGCGTGCTTTTTGTGGTGCTAATTGGCTGGCTGTTTAACGGTTGTTACCAAACCCGCCGTTGCCACCTGTGTTGCCACCGCGATTGCCGCCGAAGGCAGGACGATCACCGGTGCGACGTGGTGCGCTGTTGCCACCACGGTTCTGGTCGCCGAAGCCACGGCTTTGATTGCCCGCGCTACGGTCTTGAGTATGACCAGCCGCAGCACCTTGACCACCACCGAAACCTTGAGAACTTGCAGCGCGTTGACCGCCGAAGCCTTGGCCTTCACGGCGTGGTGCATGCGCATGACGGCTGTCTGGTGCAGTGTGATGTGAAGCGCCACTATTGCCGCCACCAAAGCCACCTTCACGATTGCCAGAAAAACCACCGCTGTTACCACGATTGCCGCCGAAGCCGCCGCCATTGCCACGATTGCCGCCGAAGCCGCCACCGTTGCCACCACCATTGCTACGACGCGGGCCGCGATCAGAAGAGGGCGCACCGCCACCGGTGCGCAGCTTGAACTTTGGTTCCAAGCCTTCGATGGTGTGCATCTTGATGGTTTGTTCGGTGTAGCGTTCGATGCGTTTGAGCATTTGCGCATCACGGTTCGATGCGAACGAGATCGCGATACCGGATGAGCCGCCACGACCGGTACGACCGATACGGTGGACGTAGTCTTCAGCAAACTTGGGCAAATCAAAGTTGATCACGTGGGAGACCCCGCGCACGTCCAGACCGCGTGCCGCCACGTCGGTGGCAACCAGGATACGCACGCTGCCGTTACGCATATTGATCAGGGTGCGGTTGCGTTCGCGCTGGCTCATGTCGCCATGCAAAGCGGCAACCGAGTGGCCTTGTGAGGAAAGCTGGTCGGCCAGACTGTCCGCATCACGTTTGGTCGCCGTGAACACAATGGCTTGGTTCACTTCAGTGTCGGTCAGCAGGTGGCTCAGCATCTTATTCTTGTGCGCCACGTCATCGGCGAACATCATGCGTTGTTCGATGTTCTCGTGTTTGTCTTTGGCAGCCGACACGCTGATGCGTTTAGGTGTTTTGAGCAGACGCGAGGCCAGGTTGCCGACCACGCCATCCAGCGTTGCCGAGAACAGCAGTGTTTGGCGGGTGTTGGGCGTGGCGGCAGCGATGCGTTCCACGTCATCCACGAAACCCATGTCCAGCATGCGATCCGCCTCATCGAGAATCAGCATTTCCAGGCGCGAAAAGTCGATGCGCCCGCGTTCCAGGTGGTCGATCAGACGGCCCGGGGTGGCAACCAGAATATCGACGTGACCGGACAACATGCGGTTCTGTACCGGGTAAGGCATGCCGCCCAGGATGCTGATAATCTTGAAACGCATGTTTTGGCCGTATTTGGTCGCAGCATCACATACTTGCTGTGCCAGTTCACGTGTCGGAGTCAATACCAACACGCGCGGGCCTTTGCCAGGTAACGCGGAAGGGGTTGCCAAGCGGTTCAGGGCAGGCAGGATAAAGGCGGCGGTCTTGCCGCTACCTGTTTGGGCAGAAGCCATCAAGTCATTGCCCGCCAAGATTTCAGGAATCGCCTGAGCTTGGATAGGGGTTGGTTCGGTATAGCCAGTTTCGGCGATAGCTTTGAGGATGGCAGTGTTTAATGCGAGTTCTTCAAACGTCATTTTTGTTCCTTTTGAGACTACGGGAATCCCTCTCTAACCGACAGACGCGCCCAATAGCCGACCCTAAGATGGCCGAATATCGGGGTGAATTCAGTCTGTCGGACCGATCAAGTTCCCTAGTGTGAGCGCAGGTGGTAATACAGCCCGTGGTACGGGGAGGAGATTAACCGGCGCATAAAACATCGTTGCTAACCGGAAAACCCAAGAATACTGTTGAGTTCTTTAGACAGGCGCGAGTTACAGACGCGCGAGAGATAGGTCAGTAAACGATGAACTAAATGCCACATCGTTTGTGGCAAGGCGCGCATTATAGTGAGAAGTGAAATAAAAGCCAGTTATATTTTCGGGCGGGTCAGCCCGGTCATGCGATGTATCAGTGCTTGTACCGCCGCATAGACCAGCAATACCACCGCCAGGCTGGACAGGAATCCCGCCAACACGTCCGCAGGAAAATGCGCGCCTAGGCTCACTCTGGAGCACCCAACCCACAACACCGAGAACATTCCCGCCATGCGCCACCAACGGTTCAGGATAGGCCACAGGCTGGCCACGGTCAGCATCGCAAATGACGAGTGACCGCTCGGCAGGCTGTGGTGATACTCGGCTAGGCCCACGATGTGCACGCTATCCAGAGGCAATGCCAAAGGTGGGCGAGGGAAGTCCAGCATGGGTTTGAGGATGCTGAGCAACAGGCCATCGAGCAAGTAGGCGATGCTGAACACCGCTATCGCAGACATCCAGCGCAGGGTTAGCACCCGATATTGCACCGCATCCCGCAGGGGAGTTCTCGCGATTACGACAAGCGCAACAAAGGTCAGTAATCCGAGGTAGATCGGAAAGTTGACATGCTCGCCCAGCTTGGTGCCCAGCAGCATGAACTTGTCCAAATATTCGGAATGAATGTCGTTGATGAGGTGGAACAGCCAAACATTGATGCCACCCCAGTCATAAAGAGTTGCTTTCATAGAGGTGATTTCCGCCTATCCAAGTAGTGCGGCACCCCACATGATGATTCCTCCGGCGGCCGCTACAGCAGCCACAACGAACAACCATTTTTTGCGGGTCAATACCGTGATAGAGGCTAAAGAGATGGCGATCTGGATCAGTGTCATCGCCTGCGCCAGTTTATGGTGGGGGCGCAACATATTTTCGCTTTCCTGATTGGCTTTTTCCGATTCTGCTTCGAGTGCTTCGGCTTTCAGCTTGATCGCTTTCTTGTCCTCGCCATATCTTTGCAGCTGGGCTTGGTAATATCCCTGCTTGGCAGCAGGCGCTAAGACTGCTGCGAGCTCCATCAGATGCCCTTTACTGCTCTTGGCTTCGTAAAAATTCCATTGGTCGGAAGCCTGGGTCTTCTTCAGCACGGCCTCGTTCTTCAATAACATGGACTCGTTCTGGGTCGCGCCGCCCTGATAGCTGATGATCGCGCCTATCGAAGCTAAAATGGCGGTGAAAATCGCAACTTGCCCGGCAAGATTGTCCCCGCCCTGGGCGTGGTGTTCAAGCTCATGTTCATGGGCACCGTGAACATGGAATCCGTCTTCTGACATATCAACTCCTTAAAATCTAAAAAATTTTGCTACCGAGGGTTTTTAGCTAGATCCTCTACTTATTGCGGCCGGTCGTCTCGCTCCAGGTTTTTCCAGAACGATCATATTGACGACAATATTTTTCCCAGTCCGATTCGATTTTACTTGCATAATTTGTCGCATAGGCTAGCAGGTGAGCTTGCCAGTCGCGCCTGTCACCAAAGACGATCCATTCATCCGCGATAGCTGATCTGGCACGGCCACCGCCGCGCAAATGGCTCCATGCCACGAGCTCGCCCATGCTGTGTATCACCCGTTCCAGACGCTTCAACTTGCCGTTCCACAACTCGAGTGCCAGCCTGTCTTGGGTGGGTTGCAGCCCTTTAAACAAAAACGGCTTATCCCGAAAAGTGACCGCCGACAAAAATGCCGGGGCGATGGCCTGAGCCCAGTGTTGAACCGTGGCGACACGCTCGGCTTCATCCTGCCACTCGGGTTGCTTGTTCCTGACGTAAGGAGCCAGGGCACTGGGTATGGCCTGTTTAAGATCGAGCAGGTAGTTGCAATCCGGGCTGCCCCGGCCCTCGACCAGAATCACATAACGGGCGATACCCAGGCTGCCGGTTCCGGCGATACGTCTGGCCGCATCCAGCGGACGATAAAAATCGGGGTTGGGTTGTTGCCGCGCATACGCTTGGACAAAAGCCATGATGTCGGCTTTTTCCTGAGGCTCCAGTGCCAAGGCGCGCTTGCCATCCACCTTGATGCAACGTTGTCCTTTGCGTAACTTGGTCCTGCTGTTCAGAAATGTTGTCCGATTGCGCAGCCTCAGGGGATCGAGCAGATCCCGTATCATGCCTTTGGCTGTCTCGCGTTCCAGCCACCTGGCCTTGCCTGGTTTCAGGGCTGCGGTGTAGCTGTCCAGCCCCAGTTGGCAAAGCTGGGTGGCATCGTCCTTGGCTAGCTGCAAGGATTTCGCCGCCACTATGATGCTGGTCAGCCAGCGGCCCAGTTCCCAGGTCGCGGGAGCTAGCACCGCCTCGTCGAAATCGTTCAGGTCAAAATAAACCAGCCGGTTGTCCCCCTTATAACAGCCGAAATTCTCCAGATGCAGGTCGCCGCAAATCCAGGCCAAAGGCGCATCGTTCAGCGACGGCTCGGAAGCGGGCCAATCCTGGTAGCACAAATGACAAGTCCCGCGCATGAAGGCGAAAGCATCTTGCCGCATGGCGCGGTATTTCAAGGCCAGCCGTTCCGGTTCGCGCCCCGCGTTATAGTTGAGGATGGAATCGACAATATCATTCATCGCGGCAGGATAACATCGAGCGGCAGTTCACGCCGGTTGTTTGGCTGACCAATGTGCGCCGCCAGCTAACGGGGCCGCTTCGGGCGCGCAAATTTAGGGTTGAGTATTAATCTCATTCGGGGTTAGAATACGCAACTTTTTTTAGGAGTGTAAAACCAATGGCAATTACAGCCGCGCAAAAAGCGCAAATCGTTACTGACTTTCAACGTGCCAAGAGCGACACAGGTTCCCCCGAAGTTCAAGTGGCTTTGATTACCGCGCGTATCATTTATCTTACTGAGCATTTCAAAGACAATGCCAAAGATCACCATTCCCGTCGCGGCTTGCTGCGTCTGGTTAGCCGCCGCCGGAAACTGCTTGACTACCTCAAGCGTGAAAATGACGCGAGCTACCGCACACTGATTCAGCGCCTAGAAATTCGCAAGTAGAAGTTTGTTGCAAAGCGGGTCGCGATAGCGGCCCGTGTTGTTTTAGCCTGTCCTATTTATTTGGCGCAGTGTTGCGCCATGTCACGTCTAAGAGGTTATCTTGAGTCACTATAAAAAATCATTCGCCTACGGCAAGCAGCAACTGACTATCGAAACCGGCGAGATCGCGCGTCAAGCGACCGGTGCGGTGTTGGTGAGTCTGGGTGACACGGTCGTGCTGGTTACTGTTGTCGGTAGAAAAGATGCTAAGCCAGAACAGGATTTTTTCCCGCTGACTGTCGATTATCAGGAAAAGACTTACGCTGCGGGCAAGATACCCAGTGGCTTTTTTAAACGTGAAGGTCGCCCCAGCGAGAAAGAGATACTGACTTCTCGCCTCATCGATCGCCCGTTGCGCCCGCTGTTCCCGGAAAGTTTTTATAACGAAGTGCAGATCGTCGCGACGGTGATGTCATCCGACAGCGAGATCGATTCCGACATCCCCGCGCTGATAGGTGCGTCCGCTGCGCTGGCGATCTCGGGTATCCCGTTTGACGGCCCGATAGGCGCGGCTCGCGTGGGTTATGCGGATGGCCAATACATTCTGAATCCTACCGCGACTGAACTTGCGACTTCGCAAATGGACTTGGTCGTGGCCGGTACGGATCGGGCCGTGTTGATGGTCGAATCCGAAGCGCAGCAGCTGTCCGAAGAGGTCATGCTGGGCGGGGTGATGTTTGGTCACGAACAGATGCAGACCGTGATCCAGGCTATCAATGAAATGGCCGATGCAGTGGGTAAAGACGAGTGGGATTGGGTCGCTCCGGCCAAGAATGAAGCTCTGATCGCACGCATCGCGCAATTGGCGGATGCCGATCTGCAACAGGCATATGCGATCCGTTCCAAGCAGGAGCGCACCGTTGCGATTGCCGCGATACAAAGCAAAGTCATGGCTGCCGTAACAGCCGAGAACGCCGGCATCGACAAGAATCAAGTGAACGACTTGTTCAGCGCGCTGGAGGCCAAGATCGTGCGCGGACAGATTTTGAGCGGTGAACCCCGTATCGATGGTCGCGATACCCGCACGGTGCGCCCTATCAGCATACGCAACGGCGTGTTGCCGCGCACTCACGGTTCGTCTTTGTTCACCCGTGGCGAAACGCAGGCTATCGTGGTGACGACACTGGGCAGTTTGCGTGATGCGCAAAAGATCGACGGCTTGCAAGGCGAGCACGAAGACCGGTTCATGTTGCACTACAATTTTCCCCCGTATTCGACCGGTGAGACTGGCCGAGTAGGTACGCCTAAACGCCGCGAGATCGGTCATGGCCGCTTGGCCAAACGCGCGCTGGTAGCGGTATTGCCCAGCGAGGCAGACTTCGGTTACGCGCTGCGTGTGGTGTCCGAGATCACCGAATCGAATGGTTCCAGCTCGATGGCCTCGGTGTGTGGCGGTTGCTTGTCTTTGCTGGATGCCGGTGTGCCGCTCAAGGCTCATGTGGCCGGTATCGCGATGGGCCTGATCAAAGACGGTAACCGTTTCGCGGTGTTGACCGATATCCTGGGTGATGAAGATCATCTGGGTGATATGGACTTCAAGGTGGCTGGTTCCGAAACCGGCGTGACCGCGCTGCAAATGGACATCAAGATCAACGGTATCACCCGCGAGATCATGCAGGCTGCGTTGGTTCAGGCGCGCGAAGGCCGTCTGCACATTTTGGGTCTGATGAAGCAATCCATGCCGAGTGCGCGCACCGAAGTGTCCGAGTTTGCGCCGCGCATGATCAAGATGAAAATCCATCCGGAAAAGATTCGCGATGTTATCGGCAAGGGCGGTGCGGTGATCCGCGCACTGACTGAAGAAACCGGCACGACCATAGACATCGACGAAACGGGCAATATCACCATCTCCTGCGTGAGCAGCGAGGGCGGCGAGTTGGCCAGACAACGTATCAGCGATATCGTGGCCGACGTCGAAGTGGGCAAAGTTTACGAAGGCCCGGTGGTCAAGTTGCTGGACTTCGGCGCGTTGATCAACATTCTTCCCGGCAAAGATGGTTTGTTGCATATTTCCCAAATAGCCCATGAGCGTGTCAATGCGGTCACCGACCATCTGAAAGAAGGCCAGGTGGTGAAGGTAAAATTGCTCGAGTTGGATGACAAGGGGCGTATGAAACTGAGCATGAAGGCTTTGCTGCCAGCCCCTGCCGTGGCAGTCGTACCTGCCGCCGCGCCAGAAGCACAGTAAGTTATACAGGCAATTAAAGAAGCCCCGCCAGATCTGGCGGGGCTTCTTTATTGGCTCTGTGGAATTTGCCATCGCAACGATGTGCTCGCCGATTTTACATCGGCCCTGCGATAGGGAGTTCATGGGGGGCTCGTTGTGATAGTGTCCGTCTGGCGGCTAAAAGAAGCCAGCATGCGTGAAATACATGCGACTCCGTTGCTTCCGGGCGCAGAGATTGCTGTGGTGTGCTCTTAAGGTCGCGTGCGGGTAGCTGTTGAATAAATTCCATTCCCCATCGGATTAAAATGAACTACGACGTACTCATCATCGGCTCCGGTCCTGCCGGACAGCATGCGGCATGGCAAGCGGCGCGGATGGGCAAGCGTGCCGCGATCATCGAACGCAAGCCGAAGATCGGCGGTGCCGGACTGCAGACCGGTACCATACCCAGCAAGGCGATGCGCGAAATGTCATATCTGCTCACACGTTCTGGCGGCATGAGACAGGCTCTCGCACCTGACGCACGCAGTCGTCATGGGCTGCTGGTTGATGCGATGCGACGCAAGGAAGTGGTGATCGCGCAGCAGGAGTCGGTGATACTGCAAAGGTTGTTACGCCATGGTGTGGCACTGATTCCCGGGGAAGCTTCGTTCATCGACGCCCATACCGTTTCAGTCACCGATACCCTGGGCAACACGCGCCAGATCACCGCACATTTCATCGTGCTTGCTACAGGTTCCCGCCCGCGTCGACCCGCTGACGTGCCCTTCGACAAGAAGACGGTGCTCGACTCGACTTCCATTCTGAATATTCGTCACCTGCCCGACAGCCTGCTGGTAGTGGGTGGCGGTGTGATCGCCTGCGAATTTGTTTCCATCTTTGCCGCGCTGGGCGTGCAAGTGTGCGTGGTCGACAGCCACGCGCAACTGCTCGCCTATTTGAGTGAAGATGTGGTCAGTGTTCTGGCTGACAGTTTTCTCGGCATGGGTGTCACCTTTCACATGCGAGAACGCGTCGCAGAAATCCGCCGCGAAGAAAATGGCGCGCTTACCATTCTGGAAAGCGGCAAGCAAATTCGTACCGATGCCGTGCTCTACGCGCAAGGTAGAGAGCCCAACAGCGCGGGGCTGGAAGTGGCGCGCGCCGGTGTCGTCGCGCAAGATGGCTGGATAGAAATCAATCAGCATTTCCAGACCAGCGTACCGCACATCTTCGCGGTGGGCGATCTGATCGGCCGTCCCGCGCTCGCATCGACCGGGATGGAACAAGGGCGTACTGCCGTGTTGTATGCCTTCGGTGGCGAGCAATATGCCCCTGCGGCAAACTTGCCGATGGCGGTCTATACTATTCCGGAAATCTCCTATGTTGGCAAAACCGAAGCAGAAGTGCGGCAGGAAAATGTTCCTTATGTGGTCGGATGCGCTTATTTCAAGGACAGTGCGCGGGGTCAGATCATAGGGGATGCACAAGGTTTGCTGAAGATGATTGTCGATGCGCGCAACGAAAAACTGCTAGGTGTGCATATCGTTGGTGAGCAAGCCAGCGAGCTTGTACACATCGGTCAGCTCGTGATGAACCTGAACGGCACGGTGCGTGATCTGGTCAGCAATGTCTTTAATTACCCGACTCTGGCAGAGTGCTACAAGATTGCCGCGCTGGATTGCACACAACAATTGGATCAGCGGAAGAATCTCTGCTCTTAGCGATTGCGCTAGCCCGGACAGCTACCCTTCCATTTTTGTCGCGCACAAATTTTCTGCACCGGAAAGCCGCTAGCCCAGCATATCAAGAGGCCTTTGACCAGGCCGGGCTGGCCAAATTTACCGGGAAGCTTTTGGCTACGCCGGGCTAGCCAAATTTACCGGGAAGCTTTCGGCTACGCCGGGCTAGCCAAATTTACCGGGAAGCTTTTGGCTACGCCGAAAGCAGGTAGTCAATATTATTTGGCTACCTGCTTTTCACGGATCTCGTCCAGGGTTTTGCAATCGATGCACAAGGTTGCGGTGGGGCGAGCCTCCAGACGGTTCAGGCCGATCTCGATGCCGCAATTGTCGCAGTAGCCATATTCGCCCGAGTCGATCTTGCTGATCATCTCATCAATCTTCTTGATCAGTTTGCGTTCGCGGTCACGATTGCGCAATTCCAGGCTCATGTCGGATTCCTGGGTGGCACGGTCGTTCGGGTCCGCAAACACCGTCGCTTCATCCTGCATGGTATGCACCGTGCGATCGATATCTGCGCCTAATCCTGCCTTGATCTCATTCATGATTTGGCGGAAATGGGCCAATTGCTTGGGGTTCATGTATTCCTCCCCCTTTTTTGCTTTGTAAGGGGCGGCGGATTTTTGTGGATGTACCGGCATTGCACTTCTCCAACTGGATAAAATTAAAGTTCGCTTTAATACCAGAAAGCGGCTGCCCAAGCAAATGTTTTTAACGTTCTATTGAAGAATCAGGCTTGTGCATCGTGATGGAGGCAAGTTAACAATGCCGCGCCGTAAGCGGCTTCTGCGTGGCTGCAAGTTTCGACCGGGATGCCCAGTATGCGGGCGCGCATCTGCTGCCACGGCGCATTTTTTGCGCCGCCGCCATTCGTCATCACACGTTTGAGCGGGGCTGCGCCCAGTTCTCTCAGTTTGGCGTAACCCGCTGCTTCGATGCGTGCCAGCCCTTGCAGCAAGCCGTGCAAAAACTCCGCGTCGTCTCTCGGGCGTGGCGTGAGCCGCGGCTTGAGTTGCGCATCATTGACCGGGAAGCGCTCGCCTATCTTGGGCAGCGGGTAGTAATCCAGCGGGCTGTCCAGTAGCGGGTCGATACGTGCGCTTAAGGCCGCCAGTTGTTCATCGTTAAAATGATGACGCAGCATGCCAGAACCGGCATTCGATGCGCCACCGACCAACCACATATCACTGTAGCGGTGGCTGTATATGCCGTATTCCGGGGCGTCTATGCGTTGTGAGCTCAGTTGTTTGAGCACCAGCGTCGTGCCTAATGAGGTCACGCCCACCCCCGTTTCATGAACATCGCTGGCTATAAAAGCGGCGACGCTATCGGTGGTTCCTGCGTGTATCAGGCAATTTTTTGCAATCCCGAAACGCGCGGCAACGTCGGGCCCGATGTTGCCGATGACTGCGCCGGGCGCGACGACTTCGGGCAGCAGGTGGGCGAGTGGCAAAGCCAGTATCCAATCGGGCCAGCACAGGCGTTCAACGTCATAACCCGTTTTGAGTGCGTTGTGATAATCGCTGATGCCGGGTTCCCGGCTGAGCAAGGCGGTGAGCCAATCGGCCTGATGCAAGCAATGGTGCGCAGCCGAATGCTGCTGCGTGAGCCAGAGGAATTTAGCCAGCCCGGAGGTGGCGGTGCAAACCGTATGATTTTCTGGCGCGATGGCGTTGAGCTGCGCGGCCTGAACGCCGGCGCGGCTGTCGTTATACGGCAGGGCAGCGGAGACCGGTTCTAGCAGCTCATCACAGAGCAGCACCGTGCCGGACGTTCCGTCGATTGCGATGCCGCACAATTCCCGCGCAAGATGATTCGGCAACAGATCGAGTAATTGATACAACGCCTCTCGCCATTCTTGCGGCGTTTGTGTTGTCGCGTCGGGATAGTCTACACGCTGCTCCCAAAGCATGACTTTTTGTGTATCGATGACACAAGCACGCGCGCCGGACGTCCCGAAGTCGATGCCTAAGAACATTTAGCCGCGCGTGTTGGACTGTGTGCCGAACTGGCCGAGCTCCACGAATGGTGCGGGTTGCCAGCCGGGTTGGAGGTGTTCGGCGATGACGTTGGTGAAGATGCCGCCGCGCACATAGAACTTGGCGGTCAGGCGCATGAAGCGCGGTCGGGTCGCGGCGACCAGGTCGTCCAGAATGCGATTGGTCACGTCTTCGTGGAAGTGCCCCTCGCCACGGAACGACCACATGTAGAGCTTGAGGCTCTTGAGTTCCACGCACTGCTGGTCAGCGATGTAATCCAGGATCAGTGTGGCAAAATCGGGTTGCCCGGTCTTGGGACACAGGCAGGTGAACTCGGGAATTTCCATGTGTATGTGGTAATCGCGTTGGGGATGTGGATTCGGAAAAGTCTCCAAGGTTTTATTGGGCTGCGTCGTCATTTGGTGAGGTGTCTCGCTTCGGTTAGAATGGTGCGCATTATAAAACGTTGTGATGCTCAGGAACCTTTAGAAATTTGTTTTTTCGAGCCGTGCAGCGAACGATCAGACATATCACCTAGACAGGCGAAGAGTGAGCGACAACGGCGTTGCGGCGGAGACTAACCTTTAGGCTAGTCGTAACCAACACGCGATACGGCGATACGCCCGAAACGACTTAAGCAGGCAATCCGCATTTCGGATGCTCGCAAAAACGAATTTATAAAGGTTGCTCAATTGCGTCTTTCCCATATCAAGCTGGCCGGTTTCAAATCCTTCGTCGACCCCACGCATATCGCCCTGCCGGGGCAGATCGTGGGCGTGGTCGGGCCGAACGGTTGCGGCAAGTCGAATGTGATCGATGCCCTGCGTTGGGTGCTGGGCGAATCGAAAGCCTCGGCGTTGCGCGGCGCAACGATGCAGGACGTGATCTTCAATGGCTCCAGCAAACGCAAACCGGTGTCGCGCGCCAGTGTGGAACTGGTCTTTGATAACGCGTTGGGCAAGGCGATGGGGCAGTGGTCCAGCTATGCGGAAATCAGCATCAAGCGCGTGTTGAAACGCGATGGCGATTCCAGCTACCACATCAACAACCAGCAAGTCCGGCGCAAAGATGTGACGGATATTTTTCTGGGTACGGGCTTGGGCTCACGGGCTTATGCGATCATCGAGCAGGGCATGATCTCGCGCATCATCGAGGCCAAGCCCGAAGAGCTGCGAATCTTTCTGGAAGAGGCCGCCGGCGTTTCCAAATATCGCGACCGCAGGCGCGAAACCGAATTGCGCATCGCCGACACCCGCGACAACTTGCTGCGCGTCGGCGACATTTTGCAAGAGTTGGACAAGCAGCTGGTGCACCTGGGCGGGCAAGCCGAAGTCGCCAAACAATATCGCGCCCTGGAAAGCCAGCGTGATACCTCGCAGAAATTGTTCTGGCTGGTCAAGAAACAGGAAGCCCAGGCGCAACGCGCAAGGTATTTGCAGGCGACGGAAAAGACACGCACCGAGCTGGAGGCGCAGACCGCGCAGTTGCGCGATCTCGAAAGCCAGCTGGAAAGCGCGCGCAGCGGGCATTACCAGTTGTCCGATGCTCTGCATGTCAAGCAGGGCGAGTTCTACAGCGCGAACGCCGAGATCGCGCGGCTGGAGCAACAGATCGCCCACGTGGCCACGCAACGCCAGCGCCTCGCTTTGCAGATCACGCAGGCGAAAAAACACATCGAGCAGCAACATGCCCAGCGCAGCGGCACACAATCTCTGCTGGAACATTGGCAGCGACAACAGGAGAGCGCCGTAGTGAAGCTGGCCGAGTCCGAACAGAATGCCGAACGCGAAGCGGAACGCCTACCGGCGGCAGAGGAGGTTGCCAGCCAGGCCCAGCAACGCTATCACGACGCGCAACGCGAGCAATTGCAGCTGCAACAGCAATTGCAATTGGCCGACACGCAGCGCGCCAATTTGCAGCGCAATGTGCAGCAATTGGAATCGCGACGCTCGCGTCTGTTGCTGGAAAAGGACAATCTGCCGCGCACCGAGAGCGGTGCGTTGCAACAGGCTCAACAGCAAGCCGCCGAACTGGAGATAGAACGGGCGATCACATCCGGGCAGCTCGCTACTTTGTTGGAACAGTTGCCGCAAGCAGATGCGCGGCGGCGTGAACTGGGCGTCATTTTGCAGCAGCAGGAGCGCGACGTGGCGAAAACCGAAGCGCGTTTGCATGCCTTGCAACAGTTGCAGGCGCAGCTGGATAACGATAAAAATCTGACCGCCTGGTTGCAACGGCATCAATTGGATAACAAGCCACGACTCTGGCAATCCATACGCATTGAGAATGGTTGGGAAGACGCGCTGGAAGCGGTGCTGCGCGAGCGAATCAATGCGATCGCATTGCCGCAAACGGATGCGATGGCCTGGAGCGATGTGCCGCCCACCAAATTGGCGTTGCTGTTTACCGATAGCGATGTCGGGATCGGTACAGAACGGCCGGTGCAGGCGTATATGCCGTTGCTCAACTACGTGCAATGCCAGGATTCGAAAGTGTTGCCGGCATTGCGGGACTGGCTGAGTCAGGTCTATGCGGTGGCGGATATGCAGCAGGCACAACAATTGCGCGCGCAGTTGCCCGAGGGGGCCTGGTTGGTCACCCCGCAGGGCCATCTGTTCGGCGCGCACAGTGTGCTGTTCCACGCGCCGGACAGCCAGTTGCATGGTGTGTTGGCAAGGCAGCGCGAGATTGAAAAGTTGGAGATCGAGGCGGCTCAACAGAACCAGGAAGTGGCATTGTCCCGCGATAATCTGACCCAGGCCGAGCGGCATCACCGGGATATCGATATGAAGATCGTGCCGCTGCGCGTGGCGGGGGACGAGATGCGGCAGCGTTTGCACGCCTTGCAGATGGATATCCTGAAGCTCACACAGGCCGCCGAGCGGAACGCCGAGCGGGTTTTGCAGATAGGACAGGAGATGCAGGAAATTGCCGAGCTGCTGATGAACGAACAGATGCAAATGCAAGTTGTCGATGAACAGATAGCTGGCTTGCGCGAACATGGCGCGGTATTTTGTGCCAAGATCGATGAGGCGCAGCGCCACGCCAGCACCCAGGATATGGTTTTGCGCGAGCAGCGCGGCCGCGTCCAGCATGCCCAGCACGCGCTGCAAGAAGCGCGCTTCTTCGACCAGACCTGCAAAGAAAAGATCGCCGATCTGCAGCATGGCATAGCACAAGCAGCTGCTACTTTGTCGCAGCTGCAAATGAACCTGGTCGGCCTGGATGAAGAGCTATCTTCCAGCGCGGATGAAGATGTGCAGAGCCAATTGCAACAGGCATTGCAAGCGCGGCAAGTGACCGAGCTGGCATTGGCCGGGGCGCGCAACGCTTTGGAACATGCAGCCGTCAATTTGCAGAAGCTCGAGCAGGCACGCATGGCCAGCGAACATAGCCTGAATCCGCTGCGCGAAAAGTTGGGCGAATTGACGCTCAAAGAACAGGAAGCCCGTTTACATTTCGAGCAATGGTCCGAACAGCTGCAGGGCGTGGATGAGGCGGTATTGTTGCCATTGTTGGAATCGGGCAGCTACAAACCGCAGAACTTACAAAACGAGCTCAACCGCTTGCAGGCCGAGATCGAAGCCTTGGGCGCGGTGAACCTGGCCGCTCTGGAAGAACTGCAAGCGTCCACCGAGCGCAAGACTTACCTGGATGCGCAAGCCAAAGACTTGAACGATGCGATGGAGACACTGGAAGATGCGATACGCCGTATCGACAAAGAGTCGCGCGAGTTGCTCATGGAAACTTACAACAAGGTGAACGAACATCTGGCGCAGATGTTCCCAATCTTGTTCGGTGGCGGCGAGGCGCGTCTGGTGCTGACCGGCGAAGAGATACTCGACAGCGGTGTGCAAGTGATGGCGCAACCGCCGGGCAAGAAGAACAGCTCTATCCATCTGATGTCGGGTGGGGAGAAAGCGCTGACCGCGATCTCGTTGGTGTTCTCGCTATTCCAACTCAATCCCGCGCCGTTCTGCTTGCTGGACGAAGTCGATGCGCCGCTCGACGACAGCAATACCGAGCGTTTGTGCAAACTGGTCAAGAAGATGTCGGAACAGACCCAGTTCGTGTTCATCAGTCACAACAAGATCGCGATGGAGATGGCCGAGCAACTGATAGGCGTGACCATGCAAGAGAAAGGCGTGTCCAAAGTGGTGACGGTGGACATCGAAGAAGCCTTGCGCATGCGCGACGAGCAGATCGTCGCGTAATAAGGGGGTTACTGGCAGAATTTGTTGATCTGCTGTTGCGCGTCGTCCATGCTCTTTTGCCGTTGCGCGTCGTCCATATAAGAACGCTCGCCCGTGTTAGGGTCTATCGTCGCGATGCGCATGCCGTCTTTCAAATTGGCCAGATTTTGTTTCGCGGCCAGACAATTCGCCTGGTTTTGTGCTTTCATTGCAGCCTCTTGCGCGGCTTTGTCGGCTGCGGCCTTCTTGGCTGCCGCATCATTTTTAGCCGCGTCTTTGTCTGCCGCCGGTTTGCCGCTGACAGGGACACCCGACACCGGAGCCGCGGGGAGAGTGGTGTAAATAGTGGATGTGTCTTTGGCATGCGCAGGCGGGATTTGATCGGAATAATGAACCATGCCCTGATCATCGATCCATTTGTTGGTCACGGCAAATGAACTGCCGCTAAGAAGCATCAGCGCAACAATCAGATATTTATACATAACAAGTGTCCTTAGTGATTAACAGGGTCATATTTGAACAGTTGATGTGGGTTAACCCGACAACTTTACAGACAAGCGTACGCTTGGCAGGGTATCATTATATGTGGTTCAGTATAGCTAATAACAATAGATACACATATGGCTAATAAAAACAGATTCATCAATCAAACGAGACATAGGTTAACGTTATGGCACAGAACAAACCGTCGCATGAAAAATTCTTTGATACGCAAAAAAACGATGAATATGCGCTCAAAGTTTTCACTAGCTACTACCGCGATCACAGTCATTCGGGAAAGTTGTACAGCGAATTTCCGGACTTTTTTATTGTCAGACCGGCTGTCTTAGAGGGTAAAGATATCGCCAGTCGCCCGTCCGAAAAGCTGCTGTTGGATGATTACATCCAGCGTGCCAAGGATCGTAATGGCCATATCGGGGTGTCCAAACATAGAAATCCCAAACTGGGTTATTACTGGCTGGAGCTGTCTGTATTGCCGTTCATGTTGGGTGATCCGGTCAACAAAGATAACAAGGGCGAATTTTTTTATGTGCTCACCAAGTTCATCGAATTTACCAAGAACAACCCGAAAGTTTATGGCGATTTAACGGCTGAGATCGATTCCGACAAAGACCTCGCCATCATGTTTGACGGCATCAGCCGCATGGCCAACCGCCTGCATGAAAGTATCGCCGTGTATTCCGAAGACCTGTTGGTTTCCTATAACCCGAACTGGCCGGCCGGCGAAGTCAAAAACCTGCTCAACTCATTGAAAGACAATGATCAGGACTGGTGTCAGGTATTCTTTGAATACATGATGTATGTGATGAGCAAGAAACCTAAAGGCTGATCCGTAGCAGCACCAATACCGCACCGCTGCCCCCATCTTTGGGGGTGGCATCGCAGTAGGCCAGCACGCCCGGGTGCTGCGTCAACCAGTGACGCGCGCGGATTTTTAGTACCGCTTCGCCGCTTGAACTATTCAATCCTTTACCGTGTATCACCAGCACACAGCGCGATTTCTGCTCGATGGCGTTAAGCAAGAACTCTTGTAACGAGCGGCGCGCCGAGTCGCTGTGTAGACCGTGCAAATCCAGCTTGTCTTGTATCGGCCAAATGTTGCGCCGTAGTTTGCGCAGAGTCATGCGCGACACGCCATTGCCCAGAAACTCTTCGGGCGGCGGTTCGTTGCAAGAATCGGATAAGGTATCGGCGATCTCGACAGTTGCGTTCGGGGGAGTACGAAAAGTCTTGTGGCAAGAGGGTTGCGGGGCGATGCGGTTTTGTTTGGGCAGTGGCCTGACCTCGCCGATTCCCGCCCGGAATAGCGCGGCATCGTCGTTAGATTCGAGATCGTCTGCGGTCAATTCTTTCTCAAGGTGGCCAGATACTTATCCGCGTCGAGTGCGGCCATGCAGCCGGTCGCCGCGCTGGTCACCGCCTGACGGTAGATTTGATCTTGTACGTCACCTGCCGCGAATACCCCGGAAATGCTGGTTGCCGTGGCGTTGCCATTCGACCCTCCGCGTGTTTGGATATAGCCGTTTAGCATTTCCAATTGACCGGCAAAAATATCGGTATTCGGTTTGTGGCCGATGGCGATGAACACACCTTGCAAAGCAATGTCTTGTTTCTCGTCGCTTTGAGCGTGTTTGATGCGCATCCCGGTTACGCCACTCGCATCACCCAACACCTCATCGAGCGTGTGATTGAGTTGCAGCGTGATCTTGCCTTCCTCGACTCTTTTCATCAGATGATCGATTAGGATGCGTTCGGCGCGGAACGTGTCGCGTCTATGTACCAAGGTGACGTGTTTGGCGATGTTGGCCAGATACAGCGCTTCTTCCACGGCGGTATTCCCACCGCCCACCACCGCCACCTCTTGGCCGCGATAAAAGAACCCATCGCAAGTCGCGCAACCGGAAACACCGCGCCCCATGAAAGCTTCCTCGGACGGCAGCCCTAAATACTGTGCCGACGCGCCGGTGCAGATAATCAGCGCGTCGCAGCTGTAGCTACCCGCATCACCGACCAACAGGAAAGGCTTTTGTTGCAGCTTGGCGGTGTGGATGTGATCAAAAACAATCTGAGTGTTAAAGCGTTCGGCGTGCTGCTGGAAGCGCGCCATCAATTCTGGGCCCTGCACACCCATGGCATCGGCAGGCCAGTTGTCTACGTCGGTGGTGGTCATCAATTGACCGCCCTGTGCCAGGCCGGTGATCAACACTGGATTCAAGTTGGCGCGCGCGGCGTAAACCGCAGCGGTGTACCCGGCTGGGCCTGAGCCCAGGATGATGAGCGGGTGATGTTGTTGGGCGAGTTGTGACATGGCTAATACTTTCGATTTTCAAATGAGGGCGGAATTTACCAGTAGATGCGGCACTTTGTCGAGCTTCGGGTAGAATCCGCGCACTATGAAATCACTACTTACTTGCGTTTTGGCAATCACTTATTGGCTTGTCAGTTGCACAGTGAGTGCCGTCACCCTTCCCGGCATCCCTGAATTTATCGATGAGATGGTCGCCAAACATCAGTTCAAACGCGCCGAGCTGGAAAGTTTGTTTGACCATGCACAATATCGTCCCGATGTCATCGAAGCGATTACCCGTCCCGCGACCATCAAGCCCTGGCCGGAATATCGTGCCGCGTTCGTCAATCAACAGCGTGTCACATCGGGTGTGGCATTCTGGAAAAAATATCACGCAACTTTGCGGCGTGCCTCGCGGCGGTACGGCGTCCCCGAAGAGATCATCGTCGCCATCATCGGCGTGGAAACGATATACGGGCAGAACGCCGGGAATTTTCGCGCCATAGATGCGCTCACGACTTTGGCCTTTGACTACCCGCGCCGGGCGGAATTCTTTCGTGCCGAACTGGAAAATTATTTGTTGTTGGCGCGTGCCCAGCAGTTCGATTTGCTCGCCGTGCGCAGCTCTTATGCGGGGGCATTGGGGATACCGCAATTCATGCCCAGCAGTTACCGCAACTATGCGGTGGATTTCAACGGCAATCACAAAATCGATCTGTTGCATGAAGATCGTGATGCGATAGGCAGCGTCGCCAATTACATGAAAAGCTATGGCTGGATAGCAAACGAGCCCGTCGCCGAATTAGCCACGGTGAGCGAACAGATGTGCGTGGGCGACAGTCAAACGCCGCGTACTTTGGCCGATTGGACGAGCGCGGGTATCGCAACCCAAAAAACTGTTGCCCAGGATAAGGTGGCGAGGTTAGTGGATTTCACGCTTGCCGATGGCAAGGAGTTCTGGCTGGCGTTCAATAATTTTGAAGTCATCACCAAATACAACAACAGTGATTTCTACGCGATGTCGGTGCTTCAGTTGGCCGAAGCGATCAAGGCCGCGCGCCATCTCAATCGCTGATGCGCCTCGCGCCGTCGTAGTTCCTGCGCCAATAACTATTGTTCAACCCATCGATACGCACGTTGCCGCCGCTGCTGGGCGAGTGTATGAAATTGTTGCCGCCCAGATAGATCCCGACATGGGAAAACTTGTGATGCTGGGTGTTAAAAAAAACCAGGTCGCCGGCGCGCAGCGCATCGCGGCCGATAGCGTGCCCGCGATGGCTCATGTTGGTGCTGCTGCGCGGTAGTTCGATACCGAGTGTGTGGCGATAAACGTGGGTGACAAAACCGCTGCAATCAAACCCGCTATCCGGATCGTTGCCGCCATACCGGTAGGGGACTCCCAGCAAGCTTTGCGCATAGTCGGTCAGTTCAGACCTGGTGACACCCACTGGCACGCCAGCACTCTCCGCGCTCGCCCGGGGAGCAGGCGATGAGCAGGCGGTGAGCGACAGTAGGGCAAACAGCAGAATGAATTTCATGGTCTGACTATAATGTATGCCGTTTGAGTTTGTAAATGAGGGTGTAAAAATGAGCAAGACCTGCGTGTGTTTTTTGTTTGCAGTGTGGGGTATGAGTGCGGCGTTTGCCAACGAACTGGAAATCATCACCCTCAAACACCGCAGTGCCGAGGAAGTCTTGCCCATGATACGCCCATTATTGGATCAGGATGAGGTGGCAAACGGCATGAACGAACAGTTGATACTGCGCACCTCGCCGCGCAATTTGGCGCAGATCAAGCAACTCCTGAACAGTATCGATACCGCGCCGCGCCGTTTGAAAATCAGCGTAGTGCAAAACGTCGACAGAGCCACGCTGGCAAGGATGAACGAGGTGTCCGGCACGGTGGGCATAGGATCGGCGGGGCGTATCAGCGTTCCAGATGCCGGCAATCAAGGTGGGGCGAATGCGCGATTGCAACGGAGCGGCGATAAATTGGATGCGCGATTCGATAGCGGCGATACGCAAATCCAAGACCACAAAACCCAGCAACTGCAAGTGATAGAAGGCGGGCGGGCGTTCGTGCGGGTGGGTTTGTCCGTTCCCGTTCCTCAGCAGATGGTGATACAGCGCCCCTGGGGCACCGAGGTGATAGACCAGACGCAATATCAGGATGTCAGCAGCGGGTTTTATGTGAGCCCGCGCATTCGAGGTAATAACGTGATGCTGGAGATCAGCACACAGAACGATTCCATCGGGACCATGCCAGGTCTTTATCCCGGACAGAATGTGCAACGCGCGGCCAGCACCTTAACGGGCCGTTTGGGTGAGTGGATAGCACTGGGCGGAATGTCACAGGAGCAGAGCAACAAGAGCGGCACACCCAATTCGCGCAGCAGTTCGCAAGTCAACGAACAGCGCAATGTGTTCATCAAAGCAGAGGAGATCGTCCAGTGATGCCTTGTTTACCCTCTTCGTTTTTGGGCATCGCATGTTAGGCAAGCTGAACCCGGTGCAGCGTGAGGCCGTGACCTATCTGGACGGCCCGCTATTGGTGTTGGCCGGAGCGGGCAGCGGCAAGACACGCGTCATCACGCACAAGATCGCGTATCTGGTGCAGGAGTGCGGTTATGCGGCGCGCAACGTGGCCGCGATCACCTTTACCAACAAGGCCGCCAATGAAATGCGCGCGCGGGTGGGGAGTTTGCTGCAAGGCAAGCAAGCGCAAGGCCTGGTGGTCAGCACCTTCCATTCGCTGGGTATGCACATCTTGCGCAATGAGGGCAAACTGCTGGGCTATAAACCGCAGTTTTCGATACTGGATTCCAGCGATGTGTGGAAGATACTGAGCGAGCTGACCAACTCGGGTGACAAGCAGGAGATACGCGATTTGCAGACCCATATCTCGAATTGGAAATCCGCTTTTGTCTCGCCGGCGCAGGCGGTTCAGAGCGTTGCCAGCGCAGAAGAAAAAGTCCATGCGCGTATTTATGCGCGTTATCAGGAAACACTGCGCGCCTATCAGGCAGTGGATTTCGACGACCTGATTCACTTGCCGGTGGCGTTGTTCAACGAGCATTCCGAGGCCTTGTTGCGCTGGCAACAACGGCTGCGCTACCTGCTCATAGACGAATATCAGGACACCAATGATTGCCAGTATCAATTGACCAGACTGCTGGCCGGCAATCGCGCCGCGTTCACCGCCGTGGGCGATGACGATCAGGCGATCTATGCCTGGCGCGGCGCGAGCATCGAGAATCTGCACAATCTGCGCAGCGATTTCAGCAACTTGAAAGTCATCAAGCTGGAGCAGAATTATCGTTCCTCGCAACGCATCCTGGCGGTAGCCAACCACCTCATCAACCACAACACCAAAGTGTTCGACAAAAAATTGTGGAGCGAACACGGCATAGGCGACACGGTGCGTATCTACGCGGCACGCGATGACGAACACGAGGCCGAGAGCGTGGTGATGAAACTGATGGCGCACAAGTTCGAGCACAAGACCCGGTTCTCCGATTACGCCATCTTGTACCGCAGCAACTATTTGTCGCGCGCTTTTGAGGAACAGCTGCGCGCCCAGCGCGTGCCTTATACCGTGAGCGGCGGCACGTCGTTCTTCGACAAGGCCGAGATCAAGGACATCGTGTCGTATTTGCGGTTGCTGGCGAACACCGATGACGATCCGGCTTTCATCCGCGCCATCACCAGCCCGAAGCGCGGCATCGGCAACGCGACGCTGGAAAAACTCGGTAACTATGCCGGGACGCGCCATATCAGCCTGTTCGCGGCGGCTTTCGAGGCGCATATCGCCCAGCAATTGCCGCCACATCAATACGATGACCTGATGACGTTCTGCAACTTTATCACCCGTCTGGAGGGGCGCGCCGACAAAGACCCCTGCGCCGAGTTGCTGGACGAATTGCTGCGCGCCATCAATTACGAAACCTGGTTGTATGACTCGTTTGAGGCGCGCCAGGCCGAAGGGAAATGGAAGAACGTGCAAGACTTCATCGCCTGGATCAAGCGCAAAGCGGAAGCTGACGAAAAGTCCTTGCTGGACATGGTGCAAACCATCGCGTTGATCAACATGCTCGAAGGCAAAGACCAGGAGATCGATGCGGTGTCCTTATCCACGCTGCATGCGGCCAAAGGTCTGGAGTTTCCGCACGTGTTCATCATCGGCGTGGAAGAAGATATCTTGCCGTTCCGTGACAGCGACGAGAAGGGCATAGAAGAGGAACGCCGTCTCATGTATGTGGGCATCACGCGCGCGGAACGCAGCTTGCAGATCAGTTATTGCAACCGTCGCCGTCGCGGCAAGGATTGGTACGCTTGCGAGCCCAGCCGCTTTTTGGATGAGATGCCGGAAGGCGAGTTGACCTATGCCGGAGGCCATGCCGATGCCGCACCCACCGTGACCAAAAACGAAGGCATGGATAAATTGGCGCGCTTGAAAGCGATGCTGAATAAAGCTGGCGATGAATAAAGTATGTAGGTCGGATGAGGCAGCGTTATCCGACATAAATTCCTCCGCCTTTAGCTAGGTCGGTAACGCGATGAATCCGGTCATCCGACCTACATTTTGGAATTGAAAATAATGATTAAACAACCCTCGCCAGAACTCCGAACCGCCGCGCTGTCTTGCCTCATCGAAGCCGATGCGGTGCGCAAAGCGGCAGGGGTGCGCGAGCTGGCGCGCGTTTGGACATCGGGCGCGATGACTTTGGATGCACACGCCGGGATTATTGCCCCGCCAGCGATACCGGGCAGACCCGCCAAACCCGAATTGGTGTTGCCGAAATCCTTGCCGCATCGTTCGATGGTGACGGCCGAAGGGCGTGCCACTCTGATACATGCGATGACGCATATCGAATTCAATGCCATTAATCTGGCCCTGGACGCGCTGTGGCGATTTGCCGATATGCCAAGCGAGTATTACGCCGATTGGTTGCAAGTGGCCGATGAAGAGGCGCAGCATTTCTCGATGTTGGCCGGCCATCTGCAAACATTAGGCTACCAATACGGCGACTTTCCGGCGCACAACAGCTTATGGGAAATGGCTGACAAAACGCGTGGTGATATTCTCGCCCGCATCGCGCTCGTGCCCAGAACCATGGAAGCCAGAGGCTTGGATGCCACACCCAAGGTGCGCGCCAAACTCGCGCAAGCGGGCGACATGGAAGCGGCGGGAATCATGGATATCATCCTGCGCGAGGAGGTAGGCCACGTGTTAGTCGGCAACCGTTGGTACGCTTATCTTTGCGCTCAGCGCGGCCTGGAACCTGTCGCCACATACGCGCGACTCGCCGCTGAGTATGAGGCCCCGGTCTTGCGTGGTTCGTTCAACCTGGCTGCCCGGCGTGCTGCCGGATTCAGTGAGGCGGAATTGGCGGCGTTAGCTCAGTCTGACCCTATTGATTTGTAGAGTGGTGGGAATGGCTAGCCAGAATGTAGGCCAGACAAGTAACATAATGCCACGGCTGTAGATTCGATCCCGTGTGGATGTTGGGGCACCCGAGAAGTGTTTTCGAGTGCGGGCTCTGATCAAGCCAACTCGTCGGCAAATTGATGATTGACATCGCGATGATGAGTCTCATCTGCACGGATCGCGACGAGAATCTCGCGCAACCTGGCATCGGGAGGAAGCTTCCAATAATCGATAGCGATCTTGGGTGCAGAGATGTTGGAATAAGTGCCGTTGTCCACGCCAGCCAGGTACTCGGTGTAGCTGTAGATCGCTTCCTCTTCAAAGTAACCCACAACACGATGCGCTGTTTTTGGTGAAATCAGGTAAAGCAGAAAGAAAAAATTATAGAAGACACCCTGGGCAAACAGAATCAGCAAGCGCTCGAATTTCGAGGGCTGAGCAATATGAATGAAGGTCATCAAGTGCATGCGTTCATTCTCCGCTTCTTCCAAGAGCGTGTGGATCCAGCCGTTATCGCCCTCCATTCGACGCAGAGCACGCAAATGTTGCAGGGCACCACCAACCATGCCCGGCACGGCAGCCACCGTTTCAAGCACAACCGCGCGATGGCCATATCGGCGGGCGAAAAAAATATCAGCGAAGAACCGCAGAAACTTAACGAAAGCATAAGCGATCCGGTCGCGAAAATCTTTTGGTGCGTAGTGTCGCTGAGGCTGAGGTGTGACAGGCATGCTTAAACTCCTGTGAATCGTGTTGTGTCGACTAGGCTATACGATATCAATATCAAGATACCCTAATGGGGGGTGAAAAGTATCATCATTGCTGCATCGTGCCGTTAACCAAAGTAAATATCAAGGTCGAACTGGCTGACAAATTCGCGGGAAAACAAATGGCACGCTACAAATACATCGACACCAGTCCACGCTTGATTGTGGTGGTTCTGCAAGAACAGCTCTCAGCAACGGCTGAAAAACACAAAGGTGCTATGTTTGCAAATTCAATTTATTCTTCGTACTTGGAACTTTAAACACTTATCAGCTTTCCTGCTTTAGCGGGATCGGCAAAACCGAATATTCTGAATTTCTCTGCTGTAAGTATTTTGTTGCGTTGCGTGCCGCGTGGCACAATTACACCCCGTTTAACCTTTAAATTCCAAATTCCAAATTCATGTTGAGTTACCGCCACGCCTTTCACGCCGGCAATCATGCCGATGTGCTGAAACATTTTGTGCAGATGCAATTGCTGCGCTATCTGGCGCAAAAAGACAAGCCGTTCTGGTATATCGACACCCATGCCGGGGCGGGGTGTTACGAGTTGGATAGCGGCTATGCGACACAGAATGCCGAATATGAAAGCGGCATCGCGCGCTTGTGGGGCCGCACCGATATGCCCGCTGCGCTGGCGGACTATGTGGCGCTGGTGAAGCATACCAACCCGGATGGCCAGATGAGGTTGTATCCCGGTTCACCCTTGGTCGCGCTGGAATTAATGCGCGAGCAGGACAAGCTGCGCTTATTTGAATTGCATCCCACCGATAGCGAGATTTTGCGGGAGAATTTTGCAGGCTATGGCTCGCGGGTGCTGATGCAAACCGCCGATGGTTTCGGCGCACTCAAAGCCTTGCTGCCGCCGCAGTCGCGCCGCGCGCTGGTGTTGATCGACCCGCCCTACGAAGAAAAACAGGATTATCAGCGTGTGCTGAAAGCCCTCAATGAAGGGCTGCTCCGTTTTTCCAGCGGCATCTATGCGGTGTGGTATCCGCAGTTGCAGCGCGACGATGCCAGGCAGCTACCCGAGCAACTCAAGCGCTTGCCAGTCAAGAGTTGGCTGCATGTGGCACTCATGGTTCAAGCCCCCGGTGCAGACGGTTTTGGTATGCACGGCAGCGGCATGTTCATCCTCAATCCGCCCTGGTTGTTGCACGGCGTGTTGCAAGCAGCCATGCCGTACCTGGCCACACACCTGGCGCAGGATACGCATGCCTATTACACATTGGAGCACCAAGAAAATTAAGCATGGGTATAATCGTCCCGTATTTACTTCACGTGCTATGAGAGCCAGATGACGCTAGCTATGAACTGTCGCCAGTGCCCGCGCCTCGCCACTTTTCTGGACGATGTGAAATCGCAGCATCCCGGTTATTTCTCCCGTCCCGTCCCGTCGTTCGGTGTGTCTGGCACACCGTTCCTCATTGTCGGTCTGGCTCCCGGCATGCACGGCGCGAACCGCACCGGACGGCCATTCACGGGCGATTATGCGGGTGATCTGTTGTATGGTTCGCTGTATAAATTCGGCTTTGCTAGCAGTGCGCAACCGCTGGACGAAGCGGGCAACGCGAACGCCGCATTGAGCCTGCAAGATTGCCGTATCACCAACGCAGTGCGTTGTCTGCCTCCGCAAAATAAGCCCGAACCCGCCGAGATCAGGCAATGCAACGGCTATCTCGCACAAGAGTTGGCGCTGCTCCCGCAGGGCGCGGCAGTGATGGCGTTGGGGACGATCGCGCATAATGCGGTGCTGATGGCGTTGCGGTTGCGCAAAGCAGAGTTTGTGTTCAAGCATGGCGCGCAACACCGCTTGCCGGGCGGTGCGACGCTGTTCGATAGCTACCATTGCAGCCGTTACAACACCAACACCAAACGCCTCACCACGCAGATGTTCGAGGACGTGGTAGCCAACATCTCAGCACATCTTGAGCCCTGAAAAATTCGATCCTAAACCGACACTCGCCAGCCTACCTTTGTTGCCCGGCGTGTACCGCTATTTTGACGCGCAAGGTAATGTGTTGTATGTGGGCAAGGCCAAACAGTTAAAGAAGCGGGTCTCTTCTTATTTTCAGAAGACCAATACCTCGCCCCGCATCCGGCTCATGGTGTCTCACATCGCGCGTATCGAGACCACCGTGACGCGCTCGGAAGCCGAGGCCTTGCTGCTGGAAAATAATCTGATCAAGTCGCTCAAGCCGCGTTACAACATTCTGTTCCGCGATGACAAATCCTATCCCTATATCGTTTTGACCGGGCATGCGTTTCCGCGCCTGACCTATTTTCGCGGTACACCGAACCGCAAGCATCAATACTTCGGCCCGTATCCGAACGCGCAAGCGGCGAAGGAAAGCAGCCAGCTGCTGCAAAAGATATTCCGCATCCGCACCTGCGAGGACAGCGTGTTCAGCAACCGCACGCGCCCCTGTTTGTTGCATCAGATCCACCGTTGCACCGCGCCCTGCGTGAATTTGACTTCGGCGGAAGGCTATCAGGCGGATATACGCAATGCCGTCTTGCTGTTGAATGGTCGTCATCAGGAGGTCGAGAAAAAACTCCGTGACGCGATGGAGCGGGCGGCCGAAACGCAGCATTACGAGCATGCGGGCGTGTTGCGTGACCAGTTGCGGGACCTGCATGTGGTACAACAAAAACAATTCGTCGAGTCCACCGGTAGCACCACCGATGCGGACATCATCGCGGTGATGCAGCATAACGGGGGAGTGTGCGTGAATCTGGCGATGATGCGCGGCGGGCGGCATTTGGGCGATAAGAGTTTCTTCCCCGAGCACGCCGAGGACTTGACCTTGACCGAGATCGTTGAGGCGTTCATCGCCCAGCATTATCTGAGCCGCAGCGTGCCGCCAGTACTGCTGGTGAACGTGGCATGCGGCGATACCATGCTGGCCGAATTGCTCAGCGAACAGGCAGGACACGCGGTGCGCATCCTGCAGCCCGTGAGCGGTGATCGAAAAGAATGGCTGGGAATGGCGGAAAAAAACGCGCAGCTGGCTTTGCAGCAGCGGGCTTTGCAACAAGGCGGGCAGTCTGCGCGTCTGAATCGGTTGCGCGAGTTGCTGGAGCTGCCGGATCTGCAGCGCATCGAATGTTTCGATATCAGCCATACCATGGGTGAAGCCACGCAAGCCTCGTGTGTGGTGTACGAGAATCTCGATATGCGCCCCTCACAATACCGCCGCTACAACATCCCTGTCCTGAGCCATTCGACAAGCTCAGGACAAGCTCCGCGTAGCGGAGTCGAGGGAGGGGCTGGCATCACGCCCGGCGACGATTATGCCGCGATGCGCCAGGCGCTCACGCGCCATTACCAAAAACTGGCAGAGGGAGAAGGTGCGCGGCCTGATTTGATTCTGATCGACGGCGGCCTAGGGCAGTTGCACATCGCCATGAAAGTGATGAGCGAGCTGGGTTTGAACGATCTGGCTTTAGTCGGCGTGGCCAAGGGGGTGGAGCGTAAAGCGGGCATGGAGCAGTTGATCTTTCCGGGCAAAGAGGCGATACGCTTGTCCAGCGATGATCCCGCCTTGCATCTGATCCAGCAAGTGCGCGACGAGGCTCATCGCTTCGCCATTACCGGGCATCGGGCCAAGCGCGGCAGGGCGCGCACGGTGTCTAGCCTGACCGAGATCAGCGGGGTGGGGGACAAACGCCGCCGCAACCTGCTCACGCATTTCGGCGGGTTACGCGAAGTGCAACAAGCCAGCGTGGAACAGCTCAGCCAGGTGGAAGGAATCAGCAAAGCGCTTGCCGAAGCGATTTACCAGCAGCTACACTGAACATATGCCACTCAATATCCCTAATTTACTTACCTGGTTGAGGATTCTTCTGATCCCGGTGTTCGTCGCGGTGTTTTATTTATCCGATCAAACACTCCGCCCTCACCTGAAAGACGTATTTGCCACCAGTGTGTTTTTGCTGGCTGCCCTTACCGACTGGCTGGACGGGTATTTGGCGCGGAAATTGAATCAAACCTCGGCCTTTGGCGCGTTCCTCGACCCAGTGGCCGACAAGCTGATGGTGGCGGCGGCGCTGCTTATTTTGGTCAAGCTCGGGCGTGCCGATGCGCTGATCGCTTTCATCATCATCGGCCGCGAGATTGCGATCTCGGCATTGCGCGAATGGATGGCGAAGGTCGGCGCGAGCAAGAGCATCGCGGTGTCGATGTTGGGCAAAATAAAAACGACATTTCAGATGCTCGCGCTGCTGCTGCTGCTGTACCACCAACCCTTGCTGGGTATCAATTGCCAGGTGCTAGGCGAGCTGTTGTTATACCTGGCCGCGTTACTGACTTTGTGGTCCATGGGGTATTACTTGATGTGCGCCATGCCGCAGTTAAAAAAATCTTGAATCATTCCGTAAAAAATAATTGCATTACCGGCTGACATCTATATAATGCGCAGCCTTCGGGGTGTAGCGTAGCCTGGTAGCGCGCCTGCTTTGGGAGCAGGATGTCGGGAGTTCGAATCTCTCCACCCCGACCAAGTTTCTAGTAATTCATATTGCCCAAGAAAAGAATTGTGCCCGTAGCTCAACCGGATAGAGCACCAGCCTTCTAAGCTGGGGGTTGCAGGTTCGATTCCTGTCGGGCACACCAGTGTCTGCCGGGTGCCGGGACAGTATTTTAGTCCAGCAAATGCATCATAACCAGCGACTGGCCAGTGATGTTTACCGGCCAGTCGTTTTATCAATGGTGGCTGTAGCTCAGTTGGTAGAGTCCAGGATTGTGATTCCTGTTGTCGTGGGTTCGAGCCCCATCAGCCACCCCATATACCAACATCCCAAGGATGGCAAGATTGCTATCCTTGGGATGTTTTCGTTCCGTATAATCATGCCAGTTGTTTTTCAGCTGAGGATGTCAAGTACATCCTCTGGTGCAGGATCGGCTGATTGATACGTTTGCCCGGTTCACTGCAATCTTTAGGTTCGGTTCAAATCTCTGGAACACAAAGATCAATATTTTTCTCAAGAAAAATCTGATGCGGATCACCACCCAATCGGGTACGCGCTGGTTGGGTGCGTTAATGATCGGGTTGCCGCTTATTTTTTCTGCGAGCGCTCGTGCTAACGAATTACAGATACTGCTGGTGTTGAGTAATAGCAGCCCGCCTTATCAGGCGTTTTCCAATGCCTTCACCAAGAACCTGCCCGCTTCGATCCAAACCAGGGTTCTGCAAACTCCGAATGAATTAACCGGCAATCGAGCGCCTGCGGATTTAATTGTTGCCGTGGGGATGAAAGCTACCGAAGCGGCCACATTACAGTCCGCGCTGCCGATACTGTCCGTCATGGTCCCACAGGCCGGTTACGAAGCCTTGATCGCCCGTTCTGCGCCACTCAAACACCCGCAAAGCATCGCGGCGATTTATCTCAACCAGCCTTGGGATAGGCAGCTTGATTTCTTGTTCGCGATATTGCCCGAGCGACGCAAAGTGGGGGTGCTGTGTTCGCCGGCCACACAAAAAGATATTGCGTATTTGCGTGAAGAGGTCGCCGCGCACGGTGGTACCTTGATTGAGCAGACGGTTTATTCGGATGCGACATTATTTGCTGACTTGGAAAAGGTTTTGCAAGGCAGCGACGTGTTGCTTGCTTTGCCGGACAGTGCCATTTATAGCAGCAGCAGCGTGCGTAATATTTTGCTAAGCACTTATCGCCTCCATGTGCCGCTGATAGGTTGGTCGCAGGGTTATGTGAATGCCGGTGCGGTCGCCGCGCTATTTTCTACCCCGGAACAACTTGCCGAACAAACCGCCGCGACGGTGCATACGTTTTCCCAAACGGGACGGTGGCCCGGTGCCCAATATCCCAATACCTTCACTATTGCTGTCAATCAACAGGTCGCACGCTCCTTGGGGATTGACTTGAAGTCTGATGAAGAAATTCGTGCGCAAATGAGAAGAAATCGCAGGGGGGGCCGTGATTAGACAGCACAATATCCAACAACAAGTCGCTTTGCTGACGCTTATTCCTTTGCTGATTTTGACCGTCTTTCTGGAGTTCTTTCTGTTGCACGGGCGTTTTTCCGACCTGGACAGCGGCTTGATTGAACGCGGGAAACTGATTGCGCGACAAATGGCTTCAAGCAGTGAATATGGCGTGTTTTCAAACAATCAGAATTTTTTAAGTACCCTGGCCAACGGGGTGTTGCGCGAGCATGATGTGCGCGGCCTGGTGATTTTGAATGCCGCTTCCGATATTTTGTTGAGCGCGGGAGAAATCTCCACGACCATGCAAGAACTCAGCAGCAATGCCCGTGCGACACAGATCGGGCTATCCGGAAGTCACGCGCAACTCAGGCGGGCCGGCCAAGTTGTGTCGCAAGACGGGCAGGGTATGGGCCTGCAGATACCCGTAAAGGTGGACAGCAGGAGCGTGTGGATTTATCAGCCTATCGTGCCAGCCCAGGTGTCTGTTGATGACCTTGATTTTAGGCCGCCGGCGCAGCAGATTGGTGCGGTGATCATCGAAATGAGCAAGGCCAACACCGAGAAGTACAAGCGCGAGATGCTGCTTGTCACGCTGGTGGGCACAGCGTTATTTTTGCTGACTTCTTTGTATCTGGTCTATCTGGCGAGTCGTAGTATCACGATTCCAACCCGCCAGTTAAGCGTCGCGGTGCAGCAGATCGCACAAGGCGATTTAAGCACCCGGATAACTTTTACCACTAAGGTCGCAGAGCTGGCCACTTTGGCACAAGGGCTGAATGAGATGACGTTCCAGCTGCAGCAAGACCGGGAAATCTTGCAGCAGCGCATCGAACAAGCCACCCAGGCGTTGCGCGAGAAAAAGGAGGAGGCCGAACGGTCCAGTCATGATAAGAGCCGTTTTCTGGCGGTAGCCAGCCATGATTTGCGCCAACCATTGCATGCCCTGGGCCTGTATGTGGCTGAACTGCGCCGCCAGTTATCATTGACGCCCCAGCAGCATTTGGTCGAGCAAGTCGAGCAGTCGGTGGATGCCCTGGCGACGTTGTTGAACGCCTTGTTGGATATCTCTAAATTGGATGCGGGCGCGGTGATCCCTCAGAAGCAGTCGTGCAATATCGCCGCCATGGTCACGCGGGTGGCGAGCGATTATCAGATGCTGGCGACGATCAAAAACATTCATCTGGTGGTGCGCCCTTGCAAAGGGAATGTGACCAGTGATCCCGTATTGCTGGAGCGTATTTTGATGAATCTGGTGAGCAACGCGATCCGTTATAGCTACCCAAACGGCTGTGTGCTGATCGCCTGCCGCAAGCGTGGCAACCAGATGCGCATCGAGGTGCGGGATAACGGCATCGGTATTTCGCAGGCGGACCAAGCCGATATATTCCGCGAGTTCTTCCAGGTGTCCAAACCGCAACTGGACAGTAGCAAAGGACAGGGTTTGGGGTTGGCGATTGTGGACAGGCTGGTCAAATTATTGGGCCACGGCATCGAATTGCGTTCCGCGCCGAACCAGGGATCGTTATTTGCCTTGCAAGTGCCCATCAGTACGGAGCCGGAGAAATTTTCCGGCACCGGTACCTATCCCGTACTTCACGCTTCTTCCGCAGAAGGTTGGGAGAGTTTGCCTCTGAGCGGAAAACGGATACTGGTCGTTGATGATGATGAATTGGTCTTGAGCGGTACCGCGACGATACTGACTTCTTGGGGTGGGACGGTTTCCACAGCGACATGTCTGCAGGAAGCGCGCCAATTATTGATGGGCGGTGAATGCTGGGATTTGATCATCAGCGATTATCAGCTGGGTGTGGATGAAACGGGTTTCGATGTGATTATAGCCGTGCGCGCGTGGCAGGGAAAGGATATCCCGGGGATACTGATCAGCGGCGATACCAGTCCCGAACTGCTGCTATCAGCCAGTTCTGCCGGGCATCATCTGCTGTACAAGCCTGTCAGGCCAGCCAAGCTGCGCTCATTGGCGATATTCTTGCTCAACGATCCGGAGAGTCAAATCATCTAACCGCCAGCATTAAGAATAGACTGGGGCGCTTATTGAGCGCTGGTGCGGGCCTGGTTTTCCATAGTGCGACGCTGAGCGTTTGGATGTCTTCACTGTCAAGCGTGATGTCCGTTGCGATGCACAATAAGGTCTGCGGGCGACAGGTCGCCAACAAAGCGGCAAACAGCCTTTCGTTACGATAAGGGGTTTCGATAAACATTTGGGTCTGGTTGCGTTTGGCGGACTCCATCTCTAGTGCACCGATCGATTTCTTTCTTTCCGCTTCTTCTATCGGTAAATAGCCCTGAAACGCAAAGCATTGCCCGTTCAGTCCGGAAGCCATCAATGCCAGCAAGATAGAAGAGGGGCCGACCAGCGGAACCACGCGTATCCCTTTACGGTGGGCGAGGCTGACCAAGTCGGCACCCGGGTCGGCGATGCCCGGACAGCCCGCCTCAGAGATCACGCCTAAATCATGCCCGGCCAGTAACGGTGCTAAGAACGACTCCAGCTCATCCGTTGCCGTGTGCTGATTCAGGCTGTTGAAGTGCAGCGACTGTATGGGCTGCTCGGGTCTTAAGGCCGACAGAAACTGGCGCGCGGTCTTAGCTTGTTCGACGACGAAGTAATTTAAGCGGCGGGCGATGTTAATGACATATTGGGGTAAAACCTGCTCCGCCGGCGTGTCCCCCAGGGTGCAGGGTATCAGATACAGCGTGCCAGTTTTTTTGATGGAATGGGTCATGGTCAGAATAGATGTACGTTTTCGCGGCGCAGCATATCGATCAGCAAAATGAGCGGCAATCCGATCAACGCGTTCGGGTCGTCGCCGCGCATCGCACTCATCAGAGCGATCCCCAGGCCTTCCGATTTCGCGCTCCCCGCGCAGTGATAGGGTTGTTCTTTACGCAAATAGGACTCGATATCGGCGTCGCTCAGGTCGCGTAGCGTGACGAAATTCTCCGCCACTTCGCTTTGCATGTTGCCGGTTTTGCTGTTGAACAGCGCCAGTGCGGTAAAGAAACACGTGGTCTTGCCACGCATCTTGCTCAATTGCAAGACCGCGTTGTCGTGATTCAAGGGTTTACCCAGCTGCTGCCCATCCAACAAAGCGACTTGGTCCGAGCCTATGATCAGCGCATCAGGATAGTCTTTGGCGGCCGCATGCGCTTTTTGTTGTGCCAAGCGTAACGAAGTGGTGCGTGCGGATTCCCCTTGCAAGGGTGTTTCATCCACATTTGGCGCAGCAGTCACGAATGGGATTCGTAGCCGTTTTAGTAATTCGCTGCGATAAACCGAAGTGGAAGCCAGGACAAGCAACTGAGAGTTCAAGAATATTCCTTAGGATTTTTGACACGAGGGGGCGAAAAATATATCATGCGCGCCTCATGCATGCACGGCCTTTCATAGATAGTCTTGATTTTGCCAGTAATGGCCAGCAAATTAGCAGTGAAGTGCTGGTTGCTGACCTGTCACGTTTAGCCGATGTTTTGAGCAATTCAGAGGGAGCCTTGAGCTATACGATACGTGGTGCGGTTAATAAATACCACATCCCTTTGTTGGTGTTGAAGCTGAATGGGAAGTGTCAGCTGACCTGCCAGCGGTGCTTGCAGGGCATGAGTTATGAAATTCAGGTGGATACGTCGGTGCTGTTGCGTGATCAGGCTGGTCTAGACCAGTTGGATGATGCGGAGCTAGACGAAGAGTACGAAAGTATTTTGGCGGATGCACACCTGGACGTGTGGCACTTGTTGGAAGATGAGATTTTGTTAAGCTTGCCTTTTGCACCCAAGCATGAATCGGGTGTGTGTCGATCGACCAGTGAGGTCGAGCCACAACAGAATGAGTCGCATCCTTTTGCGGCGTTAACGAAATTAAAGAATTAATTACCAGTTTTATCGAGGAGTATCAGCATGGCAGTTCAGCAAAATAAAAAGTCCCCATCCAAACGCGGTATGCATCGTGCGCATGATTTTTTGACCAATCCACCGATTGCGATCGAGCCGACCACCGGCGAGACACATCTGCGCCATCACATCAGCCCGACCGGTTTTTATCGTGGCAAAAAAGTAGTTAAGACTAAAGGCGAATAAACCCTTTAACAGCGCAGTCGATCATATGGATCGGCTGCGTTTTCTTTTCTATTTTTTGCCTAGGGTCGCTTAGTGGACGTTACAATAGCTATAGATGCAATGGGTGGTGACCACGGTCCTTCCGTCACGATTCCCGCAGCAATTGAATATCTGAAGCATTTCCCCGGCGACACTGTCGTATTGGTGGGTATTTCCGACGCGATCGAATCCGAGCTGCGCACCTTGGGCGTGCAGACCGGTGTGCATCTGCGTGTCCATCCGGCCAGCGAAGTCGTCGCGATGGACGAGTCGCCGCAATCCGCTTTGCGTGGCAAAAAAGATTCCTCCATGCGTGTCGCGATCAATCTGGTCAAGAGCGGCGAAGCGTCGGCATGTGTCAGTGCCGGCAATACCGGCGCCTTGATGGCCACCGCACGTTATGTGCTGAAAACCATACCGGGCATCGACAGGCCGGCAATCGCCTCCTTCTTACCCACCAATACCGGGCAAGTCTGCATGCTGGATCTGGGGGCGAACACCGACTGCACCGCTGAGCACCTGCTGCAATTCGCCTTGATGGGTTCTACCCTGGTTCATGCCTTGGAGCACAAAAGCAATCCTACGGTAGGTTTGTTGAACATCGGCAGCGAAGACATCAAAGGCAACGAAGTCGTCAAGCAAGCATCGGAATTGCTGCGGGCCAGCGACCTGAATTTCTACGGCAACGTGGAAGGCAATGATATTTTCTTGGGTACTACCGATGTGGTGGTGTGCGACGGTTTTGTGGGCAACGTCGCGTTGAAGACCGCAGAAGGTGTCGCGAAAATGATGGGTGGTTTTTTGCGCGAAGAATTTAGCCGGAATATCTTTACCAAGCTGGGTGCGTTGCTCTCTTTGCCCGCGCTCAAGGCTTTCAAACACAGGCTGGATCATCGCCGTTACAATGGTGCCAGCTTCCTCGGTCTCAAAGGTATCGTGGTGAAAAGTCATGGTTCGGCCGATGCCTATGCGTTTCTTTGCGCGATTGAACGCGCTGCCGAGGAAGCGCGGGGCGGTATGTTGCAGCACATTAGCGAGCATATCGAAAAATGGCATCACCAGCGTCAAAATCCGGGGCAAGGAGCGGCTTGATGTACTCACGCATTATAGGAACAGGCAGCTATTTGCCGGCGAGGGCGTTGACCAATTACGATCTGGAAAAAATCGTCGAGACTTCGCATGATTGGATTGTTTCGCGCAGCGGTATCCATGAACGTCATTTTGCTGACGACAACGAGCTGTGCAGTGACCTAGCTTGCAAAGCCAGCCTTAAAGCCATTGAAACGGCAGCTATTTCGGCCAATGACATAGACCTCATCATCGTGGCTACGACCACGCCCGATCAGATATTCCCGAGTACCGCCTGCATTCTGCAGGACAAGTTAGGCATCAAGAATGGCGGCCCGGCTTTCGATATGCAGGCGGTATGCGGCGGTTTTGTGTACGCAATGAACACTGCCGATATGTACATTCGGGGTGGGCAAGCCAAGACGGTTCTGGTGGTGGGTGCTGAAGTGTTGTCGCGCATCCTGGATTGGCAGGATCGCACTACCTGTGTGTTGTTCGGGGACGGGGCTGGGGCGGTGATTCTGCAAGCGAGTGAAACACCCGGTATCATCGCGGCCAAGCTGCATGCCGACGGCAGACAGCGCAGCATGCTAAAAGCCGAGGGCAACATACGTAACGGAGTGATCCAAGGCGAGCCCTTCATTAAGATGGATGGCCAGGCTGTTTTTAAGTTCGCGGTCAATATGTTGAGCAAGGTAGTTGAAGAGTTACTTGAGGAAAATAAACTGCCTGAAACGATCATAGATTGGCTGGTTCCTCATCAGGCCAATATCCGCATCATGGAAGCCACAGCCAAGAAGCTGGGCTTGAGTATGGATAAGGTGGTGGTGACGGTGGGTCAGCACGGCAACACCTCGGCCGCCTCGATTCCGCTCGCCTTGGATGTGGCGGTACGCGATGGACGCATCAAAAGAGATCAGCATGTTCTATTGGAAGCAATCGGCGGCGGGTTTACCTGGGGAGCGATTCTGATCAAGTGGTAAAGGCGCTTGTGGCGTGTAGCCGGTAGCCAAAAACGGCTTTCAGGAACTCGCTAAATTTGTTTTAATCTTTACCAGCTACCAGCTACCAGCTACCAGCTACCAGCTACCAGCTACCAGCTACCAGCTACCAGCTACCAGCTAACTAATAACTTTCAACTGATTTTTTCCTATGACTAATTTCGCTTTCGTCTTTCCCGGTCAAGGTTCGCAGTCTCGCGGCATGATGAATGGCTACGCCGATTTTCCCGCCGTGCGCGACACGTTCACCGAAGCCTCAGATGTACTCAAACAAGATCTGTGGCACCTGGTGACAGAGGGCGCGGATACCGACCTCAACGCGACCGTCAACACCCAGCCCATCATGTTGGCCGCTGGCGTGGCGGTATATCGTGCTTGGCAATCCCAACACGGTGCAAATCCCGCGCTCATGGCCGGACACAGTCTGGGTGAATATACCGCCTTGGTTGCGGCGGGCGCGCTGAGTTTTGCTGACGCGCTGCCGCTGGTGCGCTACCGTGCGCAATGTATGCAAGCTGCTGTGCCCGAAGGCGTGGGCGGCATCGCCGCGATACTCGGCCTGGACGACGACGTGGTGCGTGCGGTGTGCGCCGAAGCTGCGCAAGGCGAAGTGTTGGAAGCGGTCAACTACAACTCGCCCGCGCAAGTGGTGATCGCCGGTAATCGGGGCGCGGTGGAACGAGGCATGGAGTTGGCGAAGGCGAAAGGTGCGAAACGCGCCATCATGTTGCCGATGAGTGTGCCGTCGCATTGCAGTCTGTTGAAGGGCGCGGCGGATCAACTGCGCGGGTATCTGAACGATATCACCGTAAACGCTCCGGCTATTCCCGTTCTGCACAACGCCGATGTTCAAGCTTACAGCGATGCAGCTTCCATCAAGGACGCACTGGTGCGCCAGTTGTATTCACCGGTGCGCTGGGTCGAAACGGTGCAGGCATTTGGCAAGCGGGGCATCACGCATAACGTCGAATGCGCGCCGGGCAAGGTATTGGCTGGACTCAACAAACGTATCGACACCAATCAACAGGCCTCGGCAATCAACGACGGCGCGGCATTGACGCTGGCTTTGGCGACATTTACAGGATAAGGGACTGCCCACGAAACATACGAACACAAAACGGTTTTTTCGTGACTTTTGTGTATTTCGTGGACCCAGGTTTTCATAAGGAGTGGACATGACACTACAGGGACAAATCGCACTGGTTACCGGTGCTTCGCGCGGCATCGGTCAGGCTATCGCCTTGGAGTTGGGCAAGCAGGGTGCTGTCGTGATCGGTACGGCGACCAGCGACAAAGGCGCGCAAGCCATCGGCGAATATCTGGCTGCCGCCAACATCAAAGGCGCGGGCTATGCGTTGAACGTGAACGACGCGGCGCAGACCGAAACTGTACTGGGCGAGTTGCGCAAACAGTTCGGCGAAATCTCTATTCTGGTGAACAACGCCGGCATCACCCGCGACAACCTGCTGGCGCGCATGAGCGATGAGGAATGGGACGATGTGCTGGCGACCAACCTGAGATCGGTGTTCCGCATGAGCCGTGCCGTGTTGCGCGCCATGATGAAGGCCAGGGGCGGGCGCATCATCAGCATCGCTTCGGTGGTGGGTAGTATGGGTAATGCCGGACAAAGCAACTATGCGGCTTCCAAGGCCGGCATGATGGGTTTCACCAAATCGCTGGCGCAGGAGATCGGTAGCCGCAATATCACCGTGAACTGTGTCGCACCCGGCTTCATCGACACCGACATGACGCAGGGCCTGGACGAAGAACAGCGTGCCAAATTGGTCGAACATGTGCCGCTGAAACGCCTGGGGCAACCCGCCGACATCGCGGCAGCGGTGGCTTTCTTGGCTGGTCCTGGCGCGGCTTATATCACCGGCGTCACGCTGCATGTGAACGGCGGGATGTACATGGAGTAGCCCGCCACGGCGAGTCGAATACCAGGCATCATCTACTTGGGACGCATAATAGATTGAAGAAAATCGTCATTTTTGGTGTGGGTCTGATCGGTGGCTCGTTCGCGCTGGCATTGCGCAGGGCCAATGCCGCCGACGAATTGGTCGGTTTCGGACGCAGTACAGCGACCTTGGAACAGGCTTGCCAGCTGGGCATCATCGACCGCGTCGGACAGGATATCGGACTCGAAGTGGCGGATGCCGACCTGGTTTTGTTGGCGACCCCGGTGGGGCAGATGACCGGGCTGATGGCCAGGATCGCGCCGCATCTGGGCGCGCATACGCTCATCACGGATGGCGGCAGCACCAAGAGTGATGTGGTAGCTGCGGCTCGCGCCAATCTGGGCGACAAAATCGCGCAGTTCGTTCCCGCGCATCCCATCGCCGGCGCGGAGCAAAGCGGTGCAGCCGCCGCGCGTGCCGACCTGTATCGAGATAAAAAAGTCGTTATCACCCCGTTGCCGGAGAACACACCACAAGTTGTGGCGCGGGTGCGCAAGGTTTGGGAGCTGTGCGGCGCGGTGGTGAGTGAACTGAGCGCGCAGCAGCACGACGACGTGTTCGCCGCCGTGAGCCATCTGCCGCATCTGCTTTCCTTCGCCTTGGTACATGACCTGGCCCAACGAGATAACCGTGATGTGCTGCTGTCCTTTGCAGCCAGCGGTTTCCGTGACTTCACCCGTATCGCCGCGAGCAGCCCTGAGATGTGGCGCGACATCTGCCTTGCCAACCGCGAAGCATTGATGCGCGAGCTACAGCATTACGCCGCCGAACTTTATACCCTGCATCAGGCACTGGAACACAACGATGCTACCAAGCTGGAAGAAATCTTCAGGCTGGCGCGCGAGGTGCGCAGTGCCTGGACGCAACAATAACCCAGCTTCCCTATTTCATGCCCCAACACGAATCCCTCTACCTTCCTCCCTTGATGTCCGCGCGCGGCACCGCGCGCTTGCCCGGCTCGAAGAGTATCTCCAATCGCGTGTTATTGCTGGCTGCGCTTTCTGAGGGCGTGACGGAAGTGCGCGACCTGCTAAAGTCGGACGATACCGAGCGCATGCTGGATGCCTTGGGCACATTGGGCGTGCAGATGGAGTCGCTCGGCGATAACACCTATCGCATCATGGGCTGTGGCGGGAATTTTCCGGTCAAACAAGCGGCATTGTTTCTCGGTAATGCCGGCACTGCATTTCGTCCTTTGGTCGCAGCGTTGGCCCTGTCGGGCGGGCAATATGACCTATTCGGGGGAAGCAATGACTCTCCTGGCGGGCGCATGCACGAGCGTCCCATAGGTGATCTGGTGGATGCGTTGCGCCAGCTCGGCGCGGATATTTCGTACATGGGCAATGAAGGTTTTCCCCCGCTTGCGATTTCTCCCGGCAAGCTTGAAGGAAACACGGTGAGCGTGCGCGGCGATGTATCCAGTCAGTTTTTAACGGGCATTTTGATGGCCCTGCCGTTGTTGAAGCGCGAGGTTACGGTAAATATAGTGGGCGATTTAATCTCCAAACCTTACATCGATATTACGCTGGCGATGATGAGGCAGTTTGATGCTGTTGTGTTTAGAACTGGTGATTGGCGTCAATCGGTTGTAGAAGGATCAAGGTACACGGATAGCCGTGTAAATTACCGCTCTCCAGGTATTGTTTATGTGGAGGGCGATGCGTCCTCCGCTTCTTATTTTTTGGCGGCAGGAGCTATTGGTGGCGGGCCGTTGCGCATCGAGGGTGTGGGTAGCGAAAGCATACAAGGCGATGTGAAGTTTGCCGATGCGCTGGGGAAAATGGGCGCACGGATCATAATGGGGCCGAACTGGATGGAGGCGAGCAGTCCTGAAGATGGCAAGCTCAAAGCTATCGATCTCGATTGCAACCACATCCCCGACGCCGCGATGACGTTGGCGGTGGCCGCGCTGTTCGCGGAAGGCACGACGACGTTGCGCAACATCGCCAGTTGGCGCGTGAAAGAGACCGATCGCATCGCCGCGATGGCGATCGAGTTGCGCAAAGTCGGCGCGGTGGTGGAAGAGGGCGCGGATTTCATACGCATCACGCCGCCTGCCTCTCGCGCCGAGATCATCAATCCTGCCGAAGGCATAGACACTTACGACGACCATCGCATGGCGATGTGTTTTTCGCTGGCGGCATTCGGCGCGCAAGGAATACGGATCAACGATCCAAAATGCGTTGCGAAGACTTTCCCCGAATATTTCGCCGAATTTGACAAGGTGACCCGGAAGGTGCCGGTCATCGCCATCGACGGCCCCTCGGCTTCTGGCAAAGGCACGGTGGCTCAACGGGTCGCGGCCGCGCTGGGCATGCATTATCTGGACAGTGGCGCGCTGTATCGTTTGCTCGGTTTGGCCGCGCAAAAACATGGCGTCTCCTTGACTGAAGAAGCGCGCTTGGCAGCGTTGGCAGGACAGATCGACATCCGTTTCGAGGGTGAAAACATCTGGTTGGATGGCCAGCCAGTGGGTGATGAATTGCGCACCGAGGAAGCGGGTGCTGCGGCATCCAAGGTCGCCGCATTACCTGGCGTGCGTGCCGCTTTGCTCGACAAACAACAAGCCTTCCGGCGTGCACCGGGGTTGGTGGCAGACGGGCGGGATATGGCTTCCGTGGTGTTTCCCGATGCCGAGTTGAAGGTATTCTTGACCGCCAGTGCGGAAGTGCGCGCCGATCGTCGATATAAGCAGTTGAAACAAAAAGGAATGGATGCTAATATTGCCGCCCTTTTGCAGGACATAGAGGCGCGCGACTCTCGTGACACACAGCGTAGCGTCGCACCTTTGCAACAGGCGACTGGCGCGGTGCGGTTGGATACCACGGCGATGAACATCGAGCAGGCGGTTAAATTCGTACTCGCTCAATACCAGTTGAAACGTCCAGAAAACTAGGCCCCGTCTGACTCTCCGTCGTTTGGGAACTTTTAACTAACCTCTGTGCAAACAGAAATTTATCTTAGGTGTATTCACTATGAACGCAACCGTAGCCGCTGTACTTAATCCCGATAGTTTTGCCGCAATGTTTGAAGAAAGTTTGACCCGCAAAGAAATGCGCGCTGGCGAACTGATCACCGCGCAAGTCGTGCGCGTAGATCACAACGTGGTCGTTGTAAATGCCGGACTGAAGTCCGAAAGTTTGATCGCGATCGAGGAATTCCTCGATGCGAAAGGTGAGTTGGAAGTCAAAGCGGGCGACTTCATCACCGTGGCTATCGAATCGCTGGAAAACGGCTATGGTGAAACCAAGCTGTCCCGTGAAAAAGCCAAGCGCCTGGCTGCATGGCACGATCTTGAGATCGCGATGGAAGAAGGCAAGATCGTTGAGGGTTTTGTCAGCGGCAAGGTCAAGGGTGGTTTGACCGCGATGGTCAACGGTATCCGCGCATTCTTGCCGGGTTCTTTGGTGGATATCCGTCCGGTCAAGGACACCACACCATACGAAAACAAGACCATGGAACTGAAGGTCATCAAGCTGGATCGCAAGCGCAACAACGTCGTGGTGTCACGCCGTGCAGTGCTGGAAACAACGATGGGCGCAGACCGTGAAGCGATCATGGAAAGCCTGAAAGAAGGCGCGATCGTCAAGGGCGTGGTCAAGAACATCACCGACTACGGCGCGTTCGTTGACTTGGGCGGTATCGACGGTCTGTTGCACATCACCGACCTGGCATGGCGTCGTGTGAAACATCCTTCCGAGGTCTTGACGGTCGGTGAAGAAGTCGAAGCCAAGATTCTGAAATTCGATCAAGAGAAGAACCGCGTTTCGCTGGGTATCAAGCAAATGGGCGATGATCCTTGGAATGGTCTGGCGCGTCGCTACCCGCAAGGCACCCGCATGTTCGGTAAGGTGACTAACCTGACTGACTACGGTTCATTCGTTGAAATTGAACAAGGTATCGAAGGTCTGGTGCACGTTTCCGAAATGGATTGGACCAACAAGAACGTACATCCATCCAAGGTGGTTTCTTTGGGTGATGAAGTCGAAGTGATGATCCTGGAAATCGATGAGGCACGCCGCCGTATCTCTCTGGGCATGAAGCAGTGCAAGTCGAATCCATGGGACGACTTTGAGATCAACCACAAGAAGGGCGACAAAGTCCGTGGTCAGATCAAGTCCATCACCGACTTCGGCGTGTTCATCGGTCTGGATGGCGGTATCGACGGCCTGATCCACTTGTCCGACCTGTCTTGGAGCCAGCCTGGCGAAGAAATGGTTCGCAACTACAAGAAGGGCGACGAAGTAGAAGCCGTGGTTCTGGCTATCGATGTCGAGCGTGAGCGCATCTCCTTGGGTATCAAGCAGATGGAATCCGATCCATTCGGCGGCTTCGCATCCAGTAACGAAAAGGGTGCTGTGGTAACCGGCACGGTCAAGTCTTTGGACGCCAAGGGCGCGGTGATCGCATTGGATGGAGATGTTGAAGCGTATCTGAAGGCATCGGAAGTGTCTGCTGACCGTGTTGAAGATATCCGCACTCACCTCAAAGAAGGCGACACCGTGACAGCTGTCATCATCAATGTGGACCGCAAAAATCGCGGCATCAACCTGTCGATAAAAGCACTCAACAAGGCTGAAGAATCGGCTGCGATGCAAAAATTCTCTGCTGAAAGCAGCTCCAATGCGGGTACAACCAATTTGGGCGCGTTGCTGAAGGCGAAAATGAGCGGCAGCAAGACAGAAGCCTAAGTTGAGGTAAGCATGACTCGTTCCGATTTGATCTCAAGGCTTGCCGAACTGCATCCCCAGCTGTTAGCCAAAGATGCGGAGCTGGCCGTAAAAGTGATACTGGATAGCCTGTCCGCCACGTTGGCGCGTGGCGGGCGTATCGAGATTCGCGGCTTCGGCAGCTTCGGCTTGAACTACCGTCCACCCCGTCTTGGGCGCAATCCCAAGACCGGCGACAAGGTAAAAGTGCCAGCCAAATATGTGCCACACTTCAAGGCTGGCAAAGAGTTGCGAGAGCGGGTCAGCGAACCACAAACTTGAGTGGCTGAATAAGTGTGAAATGGCGGCGTATCGTAAGGTATAGCCGCCATTTTTTATGCTATCGTTCCACGTCTTTTTAACTTATCCCACGGACCAGCCCATGCGTTATTTCAATTGGCTTTGGCGTTTCATCACCTTCATCGTGTTGCTTGGTTTTGCCGTCAAAAACAATCAGCCGGTGACCTTGCGATACTTTTTTAACACGGAATGGCACACCTCGTTGGTCGTGGTGTTGTTGTTGTTTTTTTCCGTGGGGGTGGCGGTGGGGGTGTTGGCCATGATGTTCAATTTGTTAAAACAGCGTAGAGAGATTGCGAATTTGAAGCGGGATTTCCGGGCCAGAAAACACTTGGCGGATATTGGGACTCAACCCGTGCAACCCACGTAAAAACAACTAACTATGGAATTCCAACCCTGGATGCTGCTGATCTTCCCGCTGTTCTTTGGCATGGGATGGTTGGCCGCGCGTATCGACATCAAGGAAATCCTCTCCGAATCGAGTGCCTTGCCGGACTCCTATTTTCAGGGGCTTAATTTTTTACTCAACGAACAGCCAGACAAAGCCATAGAGGCGTTTATCGAAGTGGTCAAAGTCGACCCGCAAACCGTCGAGCTGCATTTCGCGCTGGGGAGTCTGTTCCGCCGGCGCGGCGAAGTGGACAGAGCCTTGCGTATGCACCATAACCTGGTGGATAGGGCGGATCTGGATGACGACAAACGCCAGCAGGCGATCTTCGAGCTGGCACAGGACTATCTTAAAGCGGGGATTTTGGATAGGGCCGAGAGCCTGTTCCGCGAACTGGGAAAAACCAAGTATGCGAAACCGGCTTTGGAGTTCTTGCTGGCTTTGTTTCAAAAGGAACATGACTGGCTCAAGGCGATCAAGATCGCGGAGCGTTTGACCGAGCAGACCGGCGAGCCCTATAGCAAACAGGTCGCGTTCTTTTATTGCGAGCTGGCGGCCGAAAAAATCGCGGCGGGCGATCTGGTCGCGGCCCGCGATCTTTTGCAACAGGCATTGCATGAATATCCAAAGGCTGTGCGGGCGACGATGATGCTGGGTGATATGTTCGTCGGCGAAAACAGGTTCGCCGAGGCCATCGCGACATGGAAAACCATAGAGCAGCAGAACGAACAATATCTGCCTCTGGTCGCGGAGCGTCTGCTGAGCGCGTATCGCAGCCTCGACCATGAAACCGACGGTGTCGCAGTATTGCGGGACTATCTGGATAAATACCACTCGCATGAATTGCTGAACGTGGTGTTTGCGGGCGTATTGAAAAACGAGGGTGCGACGGCGGCTTACCAGGTGGTGCGAGATGAGCTGGAGCGCAATCCCAGCCTGCTGGGGCTGGACAAGTTACTCGAGGCGCGACTCCTGGAAGTCCCTTTGGATAAGCGTGCCGATCTGGAACTGGTGAAAAATCTGGTGCACAAGCGCACACGCAACCTGGCCATGTATCACTGCAACGCGTGCGGCTTCAATGCCCGCCAATTCTATTGGCACTGCCCGGCCTGCCAAGCTTGGGACAGCTATTCACCACGCCGCACCGAAGAAACAGGAAACACGTTATGAACAACGACCCGAAGATCATTGTCGCGCTCGATTTTGCAGTGTCATCCTCCGCATTGGCGTTGGCGGAGCGTCTCGATCCGGCGGCATGCCGTTTGAAAGTGGGCAAAGAATTATTTACCGCCGCAGGCCTTGTCGTGCTGGAAAGATTGATGCGGCTGGGCTTCGAGGTATTTCTCGATTTGAAATTCCACGACATCCCCAATACCACCGCCCAAGCCTGCAAAGCCGCAGCAGAATTGGGCGTGTGGATGCTCAATGTGCATGCGCTGGGTGGACGCAGGATGTTGCAGGCGGCCGCCGATGCAATCGCGAACACCGGCCAGCACCCTAAGCTCATCGCGGTGACCCTGCTGACCAGCATGGCGCAAGAAGACCTCGCCGACATAGGCATAGCGGAGTCTCCTGCCCAGCTGGTGGTGCGCTTGGCGACGCTCGCGCGTGATTGCGGGCTGGATGGCGTGGTGTGTTCCGCACAGGAGGCGAGTTTGTTGCGTGCGAATCTGGGCAAGGCATTCTGCCTGGTGACACCGGGCATCCGTCCCGCGCTGGCAAGCCTGGATGACCAGTCGCGGGTGATGACCCCGCAGGCCGCTTTGCTGGCCGGTTCCAGCTATCTGGTCATCGGTCGCCCCATCACCCGGGCGGCCGATCCTTTGCAGGCCTTGCGCGCCATCAATTTAGAAATCGGCAATATAGAAATAGGAGTGCAGGCATGAGCGCGTTGCCAAAATTTACCGGTGCAAAAATCTTGGTCGTGGGCGATGTGATGCTGGATCGCTATTGGTTCGGCGATGTGCATCGTATTTCTCCCGAAGCGCCAGTGCCGGTGTTGAAAGTCGATAGAGTCGAAGAGCGTCCCGGTGGGGCGGCCAACGTGGCGCGCAACATCGCGGCCTTGGGCGCACGATCGACGCTGCTGTCTGTGGTGGGGGATGACGAAGCGGGCAGCTGTCTGGAAAAGCTGCTGGCCCAGCATAGCAATCTGACCGCGTTGTTGCATCGCGACAGCAGCATTTCCACCATCATCAAGTTGCGCGCCATCGCCCGTCACCAGCAATTGCTGCGCATCGATTTTGAGACCCCGCCCAGCCACGAAGTCTTGAATGCCGCGCTGGAGGATTTTCGCGCGCAATTGAACGGTGCCGATGTGGTGATACTGTCCGACTACGGCAAGGGCGGGCTGGCGCATATCGCCGAGATGATCCGGTTGGCACGCGCCGCAGGCAAACCGGTGCTGGTCGATCCCAAGGGGGATGATTACGCGCGTTATCGCGGTGCGACGCTGCTCACGCCGAACCGCAGCGAGTTCCGCCAGGTGGCGGGCAATTGGCAGAATGAGGCCGAGCTGACTGCCAAAGCAGAAAAGCTGCGCGTCAAGTTGGAGCTGGATGCGCTGTTGGTCACACGCAGTGAGGAAGGGATGAGCTTGTATCGTCAGGGCAGCGTGCTGCATGAACCCACGCACACCCGCGAAGTGTTCGATGTGAGCGGCGCGGGCGATACGGTGATCGCGACGCTGGCGGTGATGTTGGCGAGCGGTGCCGCGTTGCCCGATGCGATGCGTATCGCCAATCGCGCGGCCGGTATCGTGGTGGGCAAACTGGGTACGGCGGTGGTCAGCCGCGAAGAGATCGTTCGGGATATGGGTATGTAGGGGCGCAATTTATTGCGCCCTTGTGGCGAGAAGCAAAGGGAGTGATAAATCACGCCCCTACGATTTTTTAGAGGAGAAGTCATGTACTACATCGTTACCGGCGCGGCCGGATTTATCGGGTCTAATCTGGTCAAGGCTCTCAATGAGCGCGGGGAACACAATATCATCGCGGTCGATAACTTGAAGCATGCGGACAAGTTCAAGAATCTGGTGGATTGCGATATCGCCGACTACCTCGACAAGACGGAGTTCCTGAAAAAACTGCAAGAGGGTTTTTTCGATGGCCTGGTGATGGCGGTGCTGCATCAGGGTGCGTGCTCCGACACCATGGAAAGCGATGGCCGCTACATGATGGAAAACAATTACCAATACACATTGGAACTGTTGAACTACTGCCAGAACGAAGAGGTCCCGTTCCTGTACGCGTCTTCGGCATCGGTATATGGCGGCAGCAGCGTGTTCAAAGAAAGCCGCGAGTTCGAGTCGCCGCTGAATGTGTACGCCTATTCCAAATTCTTGTTCGACCAGATCGTGCGTCGTCGCTGGCATAAGCGCGGCGCGCAAGTGGTGGGGCTGCGTTATTTCAACGTCTATGGTGCGCGCGAACAACATAAAGGCCGCATGGCTTCAGTTGCCTATCACTTCTTCAACCAATATCGCACAGAGGGCAAAGTGCGTCTGTTTGAAGGCTGCGACGGTTATGCGAACGGTGGTCAGTTGCGCGATTTCGTCTCTATCGAGGACGTGGTCAAGGTGAATATGTATTTTCTGGACAACC
>JABEVF010000083.1 GCA_013043965.1 Gallionella sp.
CGTCAGGTACAACTCCTCAGCGGCGCGGGCGAAGCTCATGCGTCGGGCCACGGTGTCGAAGATGATGAGTTGGTGCAGGGTAGCGTTGCGGATGGGCATATATAGTATTAAACCATCGTAAAAAATAACTGTAAACCCATTTAACTTTTATTGAGTTTGTAGACCATCCATAATTTCTACCATGTCCCAGCCTTTCGCCAAATCGCCGTTGAGGGAGGAAATGGATGGTTTGTGGAACATTCTGGCTCGTCTAGCTGTTGGCATCGGCAAAACAAGGCCACGAAGCCAGAGATTAAGGAATACTGTCTGGGAAAGCACGCTGGGAAGCAATACTTGGACCTCTCGTGCCATTGCTCGCACATGGAGTGAAGAGAGATTCACCGGGAGACAACTAGAATTCATTTCGCAACCCATGGGCGTCCATCCATGAAAAGGCTCGCAAGGAATGGCTGGAAATAAAAAACCTCGCCGCGGCGAGGTTGGAATTTGGTGGGTGCTGACGGGGTCGAACCGCCGACAATCGCCTTGTAAGGGCGGTGCTCTACCAACTGAGCTAAGCACCCGTGAAAGAGCCGCGCATTATAGTGAGCGAGATAAAAATTGCAAGCCCAATTTGGGGTGAATCCCCGCAGGATAGTCGGGTTGATAGTTGACCTGAGAAACTAAACGGTGTGACCACAATTTGTGCCCACGCCGGCTTGCTTAAACCCCCTGTTTCAAACTGGCTGAAATGAAATCGTCCAGGTCGCCGTCCAGCACGCCTTGGGTGTTGCCGACTTCATAATTGGTGCGCAGGTCTTTGATGCGTGACTGATCTAAAACGTAGCTGCGGATCTGGTGGCCCCAGCCGATGTCGGATTTGCCGTCTTCCAATACCTGCTTGGCTTCGTTGCGTTTGCGCAGCTCTTCTTCGTACATGCGCGACTTCAGCATGGACATGGCTTCGGCGCGGTTCTTGTGCTGCGAACGGTCGCTCTGGCATTGCACCACGATGTTGGTCGGGATGTGGGTGATGCGCACCGCAGAATCGGTTTTGTTGATGTGCTGTCCGCCCGCGCCGGAAGCGCGATAAGTGTCCACGCGCAGATCGGCGGGATTGATGTCGATCTCGATGGAGTCGTCCACCTCGGGATAGACGAACACGCTGGAGAACGAGGTGTGGCGGCGGTTTCCGGAGTCGAACGGCGATTTGCGCACCAATCGATGTACGCCGACTTCGGTGCGCAGATGTCCGTAGGCATAGTCGCCGATGACCTTGATGGACGCGCCCTTGATGCCCGCGACTTCGCCGTCGGATTGTTCCAGTATTTCGACCTGGAAACCTTTGCGTTCACAGTAGCGCAGATACATGCGCAACAGCATAGCCCCCCAGTCTTGTGCTTCCGTGCCACCGCTACCCGCCTGAATGTCGATGAAGCAATTGTTCGGGTCCATCGGGTTGGAAAACATGCGGCGGAATTCCATCGCGGCGACGCGTTTCTCGATGTCCTGAATATCGGTGGCGGTGGCGTGCAGACTGTCCTCGTCGCTCTCGGCTTTCGCCATTTCGAACAGCTCTCCAGCATCGCTCAAATCCTGCTTGATCTTGTCCAGACCGAGTACCACACCCTCCAGCAATTTGCGCTCGCGCCCCAGTTCCTGCGCGCGTTTCGCGTCGTTCCAGATGTCGGGATTTTCCGAGAGTGCGCAGACTTCGGTCAGACGTTCATGCTTGGCATCATAGTCAAAGATACCTCCGTAATTCTGCGCTGCGTGCGGCTAAGTCTTGCAGTTGGTTGGAGAGGGCGTTGAGTTGTTCGGCTTCCATGGTTCATCTCTATAAATTCGTTGTTCGGGCGTATGCATCCAACTCTGTAGCTATCAATCGCGAGTAAACTCGTTGCTACAAAAGCCTCGCAAAAAGAGGCGCGATTATAGCGCAAACAGCCCCAGCAACATCCCGCAGGCGATGGTGGCGAAGCCGACCGCGACTTTGCGGGCGAGTGGCCAGCCGCCGATGAAAACCACCATGCCGAACTTGAAGCCGAGGTTGGCGAGGAAGGCGATGGTGATGGAGTTGACGGTCTGCTGTTCCGTGAGCTGACCGAGATTGAACAGGCGCAGGCTGGACAGGGCGATGGGGTCGACATCGGTCAGGCCCGATACTAGCGCGACCGCGTACAGCCCCTGACTGCCCGCCATATCCATCATCCACGACGCACCCAGCAGCACGGCCACATACATCGCGCCAAAGCTGATGGCGGTGTGCAGCTCGGCGGGGTTGGAGGTCTCGGGAACGTAGAGCTCGCTGGCTTGATCCATCTTGCGCCAGTTATACAGCGCGACGATCAGTCCGGCGATCAAGCCGCACGCGAGTACGGCCAGCAGGTGCGGCAGCGCAGTCTTGCCCAGCACGGCACCGAGCACCATCAGGCGCATCACGACCATGATGCTGGCGATGACGATCACCGAGGCGGCGAGGTTGGACACGGCGGCATTACTCTTGCCGTGCTTGGCGTAGATCAGCGTGGTCGCGGTGCTGGATACCAGGCCGCCGAGCAAGCCCAGCAGCGGCGCGCCGTAACGGGTTCCGACCACTTTCAGCGCGACGTAACCGGTCAGGCTGATGCCGGAGATCAGCACCACCATCAGCCAGGCATGATGCGGGTTGAAGGCGTGATAGGGGCCGTAATCCTGATCCGGCAGGATAGGCAACACGATGAAAGTCAGCACGGAGAATTGCAGCACGGCTACCAGATCGCGGCGCGTCATACGCTGTGACAGTCCGCGCAATTCGGGTTTGAAATAGAGCAGGGCGGTGATGCCGACCGCCAGCATCACGGCGAGTTTGGCCAGGCCATACCAGATCATCGCACCCAGGCCGTAACTGAGCAGCAGCGCGATGACCGTGGTGGTGCCGGGATCGTTTTCCGGGTTGGTGTCGTTCAGGTATGCGGCGATGATCATGCACGCCACGGCAAGCAGACCCGCTATCAGCAGCCAGGGAGCCCCCAGTTTTGTTGAGAGCAGGGCCGCGAGTGTGCCGAACACAGCCACCAGCGCGAAAGTGCGCAATCCGGCTTTGGCGGAAGGATTGCGCTCGCGTTCCAGTCCGATCAGCAGGCCGATGGCGAGGCTGGTGAGAAATTGTGGTAAGGCTTCGATGCCGTTGCCTTGCAGAAAACTGGTGTCCATGTTTGGCCCCTGCGTAGGATCAAGGATTCGGTCAAGAGCGGTACAGCGGCTTTCCCGAATCCTTGATCCTGATTCTATTCCCAATGCCGAATCAGTAGTTGCACGGTGCGCCTATCGTTGTATTCGTTGACGCTCACGCTGTAGAGCGCGTGGATGGTGTCGGGCAGCGGTTCGGCATAGCCAAACAGCATGGCCTCAAAGAATTGTCCGGCTTTGCGCAAACGCAATTTGAGATGTTTCTCGCCGACGACGCGTTGGCTTTCCACTGCGAAATCATCGTCGAACAAAGGTGCGGGAAAACCTTGTCCCCATATCTGCGCGTCGAGCTGTTGGGCGAATTCCAGATGGATGTCCTGCGCCGCGAGCGCGCCATCGCTGTCCAGTTTTTGCTGCAAGTCGGATACGCTCAAGAGCTCGCGCACCACGCGCTCGAAGGCGGCGACAAACGGTTCATATTGCGCGAGGTCTATCGTCAGCCCGGCGGCGGCGGCATGACCGCCGAATTTCTTGATGAGTTGCGGATGACGTTTGCTCACCAGATCGAGCGCGTCGCGCAAATGCAGCGCGCCTATCGAACGCCCCGAGCCTTTCAGTTCTGCCTTGTCGGCGGACAGGGCAAAGGCGATCACGGGGCGGTGAAATTTATCTTTGAGACGCGAGGCGAGTATGCCGATCACGCCCTGATGCCAGGTCTCATCGAACAGCGCGAGGCTGTAATTGTCCGCGACCTGGATAGACTCCAAGGCCGCCATCGCCACTTCCTGCATATCGGTTTCGATGCTGCGCCGTTCCCGGTTGAGTTCGTCCAGACGCGTCGCCATCAGCATTGCCGCGTCTTCATCGTCGCTGAGCAGACAATCTATCCCTAAGCGCATGTCTTCCAAACGACCGGCGGCATTCAGGCGCGGGCCGATGGCAAAGCTCAGGTCCTGACTGACGGCGCGCGCCGGATTCTTCTTGGCGATCTGGAACAGCGCGTTGATGCCCGCACCGGTCTTGCCCGCGCGGATGCGCAGCAGGCCTTGCTGCACCAGGATGCGGTTGTTCTGATCCAGCTTGACCACGTCCGCGACCGTGCCCAGTGCCACGAGGTCTAGCAACTCGGCGAGCTTGGGTTCGGCAAACCCCTCCCGGCCTCCCCTTATCAGGGGAGGAGTATCGCTCCCTCCCCTGATAAGGGGAGGGCTGGGGAGGGGTTGAGCGGTTGATGTATATGTTCCTCTGGCGCGCAACTCCGCGCGCAAGGCCAGCAGCACATAGAACATCACGCCCACGCCCGCCAGGTTCTTGCTGGGAAATGTGCAGCCGGGCTGGTTAGGGTTGACGATACAGGCCGCGTCCGGCAACGTGTCGCCGGGCAGATGGTGATCGGTGACCAGCACTTGCATACCCAGGCGATTGGCCTCATTCACGCCGTCCACGCTGGCGATGCCGTTGTCCACGGTGATCAGAATATCGGGGTGTTCTTGCGCGGCGAGTCGCACGATCTCCGGTGTCAAGCCATAGCCATATTCAAAACGGTTTGGCAC
>JABEVF010000084.1 GCA_013043965.1 Gallionella sp.
AAAGCGAGCCGATGAAAACAACGAAAAAATGACCTGCGTAGCGTCAATGCTTCACGTTGACTTCACTGCACGGGGAGTTTTGCAAGAGGCTCACAAGAGTGTGCATTAATCCCCAAGCTAAGGTTGGGTCGAGCAACGCGGGTAGGAAATAGGGTCATAGGAAATAGGGTCAGACTCGATTTAATTTTGCAAGCGTAGATGCCGCCTTCCCCTCATTCCAAGGCACGACCTTCAACAAAATCTGCACATCTTGACTTTGCGTACGTCTTAACGTACGCTACGCTTTCAATTTAGGGGTTCACCATGACGACACTTACCGCAAGCGAAGCACGGATTGGCCTATATCGTCTGATCGATGAGGCTGCGGTCAACCATCAACCCGTGACCATCACCGGGAAGCGCAATAACGCGGTGCTGGTATCCGCAGAAGACTGGGCGGCGATACAAGAAACGTTGTTCCTGTTGTCCGTTCCCGATATGCGAGAGTCGATACGTGAAGGCTTATCCACGCCAGCCGATGAGTGCGCTAAGGAACTCAACTGGTGAGCTGGCAGCTGGTTTATACCAAGCATGCACAGAAAGATGCCGCAAAGCTCGCCGCTGCCGGACTGAAGGAAAAAGCGATGTCATTGCTGGAGATTTTGCGTGATAACCCGTTTCAAAATCCGCCTGCCTACGAGAAATTGATCGGTGATTTGGCGGGTGCTTATTCGCGACGAATCAATATCCAGCATCGTCTGGTTTATGAAGTTCTGCAGGATCAAAAAATCGTCAAGGTCATCAGGATGTGGTCACACTACGAGTAGCGAACTTAGACACCAAACGCGCGTAGGGTGGGCAAGTTTCTCCTGATGAAACAACTAGCCATTCGACTAAGCTATCGAAGAACGATAGCAAGTCGCTGGTTATGCCCACGCAGCAGTTGATGAACGGTGGGCAGATACGACTTGCCCACCCTACAGATTCTGTAATTACCCAATGGCGCAATGAATTGCGCCGCTACGAATTCTTCAATTCCGCATTCCACGGCGCAACCTTGAGCAGCAGCAGCATCCCCGGCACCGCAAGCAGCGCGCATAACAAAAAGAATCCGGTCCAGCCCATCGCTTCGACCAGCCAGCCGGTGGCGGCATTGGCGAAGGTGCGCGGCACGGCCATCAGGCTGGTGAACAGCGCGAACTGGGTGGCGGTGTAGGCGGGATGGGTGGTGCGCGCGATGAAGGCGACGAAGGCGACCGTGCCCAGTCCGACACCTAAGGCTTCCAAACCAATGACGAGAGCGAGCTGGGCGAGTTCGACGCTGGTGATTTCGCTGTGATGCCCGACCGAAGCCAACCAGGCAAAACCGAAGATGGCCAGCACTTGCACCACACCGAACAGCCACAGTGCGCGGTTGATACCTATCTTCACCATCCACAATCCGCCCAGCATGCCGCCTATCACCGCCGGCCACAGTCCGGCGTTCTTGGCAATCAGGCCGATCTGCGTCTTGGAAAAGCCCATGTCCAGATAGAACGGCGTGGCCAGCGCGGTACACATGCTGTCGCCGAGTTTGTAGAAAAATAAAAACGCGAGGATGAGCATCGCGCTGTTCCATCCCTGCCGCGTGATGAATTCGTGCAAGGGCTCGACCACCGCCTCGCGCAAGGTCTTGGGCGGACTAGCGCGGTGCGGCTCTTTGACCATCAGCGTCATCGCGATGCCCGGCAACATGAACAACGCGGTGACGATGAACACCTTATCCCAGGACAGAAAATCCGCGAGTATCAGCGACAGCGAGCCCGGCACCAGACCGGCGATGCGGTAGGCATTCACATACACCGCGTTGCCCAGACCCAGCTCGGCATCGCTGAGTAGCTCGCGCCTGTAGGCATCCAGCACGATGTCCTGTGTGGCGCTCAAAAACGCGAGCAGCGTGGCGACCCAGGCGATGACGTGCAGCTCGCTGTGCGGCGAAAACGCGCCCAGGGATGCGATCACTGCCAGCAGGCCGAGCTGGGTCAACAGCATCCATCCGCGCCGCCGCCCCAGTACCGGCACGACATAGCGGTCGAGCAGCGGCGCCCACAAAAATTTCCAGGTGTAGGGAAACTGGATCAGCGCGAACAAGCCTATGGTCTTGAGATCGACGTGCTCGCTACGCAACCAGGCGGGCACCAGGTTGAACAGCAGAAACAGCGGCAGCCCGGAAGAGAATCCGATGAACACGCAGATCAACATGCGGCGGGTAAATAGTTGCTGCCAGACTGGCATATCAGCTGCGGCCTCTAACGTTCACCGTTCGTCCTGAACCAGTCGAAGGATGAACATACGGCTGCACTCTGCGCACTTCGATAGGCTCAGTGCGAACGAAATTGATTATGAAATGATTAGCGACTGCCACTGGCCTGCTCATGATAGTACGGACGACCAGTCCTCTGACAACCGTTCAGCTTGCTCAAGGACCAGCTGAATTGCTGCTTCGGTTTTATCAGGCGGATATTTGTAGCGGCGCAGCGTGATCCGCACCAGATTACGCAGTCTTGCCCGCACACTGTCGCGCTTCTGCCAATCGACCGTAGTGCTATTGCGCAGTTTGTCGGTCAACTCGTGAGCGATCATTTTCAAAATATCATCGCCTAGTTCGCGCACTGCGCTTTCGTTATCGGCAAGCGCGTCGTAGAAGGCGAGCTCAGATTCGTTCAGGCCAAGTTCGTCACCACGCTTGGCCGCCTCGCGGAATTCCTTCGCCATCGCAATTAATTCTTCGATAACCTGCGCGCTTTCAATGGCGCGACTGCGGTAGCGGTTCAGTGCGGCCAGCAAACGATCGCTGAATTTCTTCTCCAGCAGCACGTTGGTGCGGCAGCGCGATCTGATCTCGTCGTTCAGCAGCTTTTGCAGCAACTCCACGGCGAAGTTGCGCTGCGGCAGATTGCGCACTTCTTCGAGAAAGCCATCGGACAAGATGCCGATGTCGGGCCGTTCCAGCCCTGCCAGTTTGAAAATATCCTCCACACCCTCGGCCAGCACCACGTTGTCGAGTATCTGCTTGAGCACCGCATTCTTGTGCTCTTCCGATAGTTTCTTGTCCGTCTCGGTCGCCTTGGCGATCACCGCCTTGATCGCCTGCAAGAACGCGATCTCCTCGCGCAATGTCATCGCCTCATCCAACGTGCCGCACAACGAAAATGCCTTGGTGATTTTCAGCACCACATCGAACCAGCGCTTCTTGCCGTCATCCAGACCCAGCACGAAGTTGGCCGCAGGCAGCAGCAATGTCGTCGCCTTGGTGCGATAGGCTGAGTAGTCGAAACCGTTCAGCAGGTCGCGCGCAATTTCCAGGTATTCCTTCAGCTTGGCCAGTGCTTCGGCGGCATCCAGTGTCGGCATGCCCTTACCCCAGCTCTCGGTGTAAACCTTCAGTGCTTTGCGCAGTTCGGCGGCGATGCCGATGTAGTCCACCACCAGCCCGCCTTCCTTGTCGCGGAACACGCGGTTCACCCGCGCAATCGCCTGCATCAGGTTGTGGTCGCGCATCGGCTTGTCCACGTACATCGTGTGCAGGCACGGCACGTCGAAACCCGTCAGCCACATGTCGCGCACAATCACCAGCTTCAGCGGGTCTTTCGGGTTCTTGAAACGCTTTTCCAGTTGCTTCTTGGTCGTCGCGTTGTAGATGTGCGGGCGCAGCAATTCGACATCCGCCGCCGAGCCGGTCATCACCACCTTGATCGCGCCCAGCGCCGGGTCGTCGCTGGGCCATTCCGGGCGCAAGGCCACGATGGCATTGTAGATGTGCGCGCAAATCTCGCGGCTCATCGCTACGATCATGCCCTTGCCTTCCACCGCTGCATTGCGCGCCTCAAAATGTTGCACGATGTCCGCCGCCACTTGCTTGATGCGCGGCTCTGACCCCACCAGCTTTTCCAGCGCGGCCCACTTGGTCTTGGCGGCTTCGCGCGTCGCGGCGCTTTCCTCGTCCTCGAATACTTCATCGACGTCAACGTTGAGTTGCTCGATCTGCGCCTGGTTGATGTCCAGCTTGGCGAGGCGACTCTCGTAATAGATCGGCACCGTCGCGCCGTCGTCCACCGCATCCTGGATGTCGTAGATGCTGACGTAATCGCCAAACACCGCGCGCGTGTCCTTGTCGTCATTCTCCACAGGCGTGCCGGTAAAGCCAACGAAAGTGGCGTGCGGCAGCGCATCGCGCAGATGCTTGGCGAAGCCGTATTTATACTTGCCCGTCTTCTTGTCCAGCACCGCATTGAAGCCGTACTGCGAGCGGTGTGCCTCGTCCGCGATCACCACGATGTTGGTGCGCGATGAAAGTTTGGGAAACACCTCTTCATCCTTGCCCGGTGCAAACTTCTGCATCGTCGTAAAAATGATCCCACCGGAAGGCCGCCCATCCAGCAGAGCGCGCAACGCATCTCTATCCTCCGCCTGCTGAGGTGTTTCCTTCAGCAGCGAACGCGCGCCTGTGAAAGTCTGGAACAACTGCCCGTCCAAGTCGTTGCGGTCGGTGACGACGACGATGGTCGGATTCTGCATCTGCGGCTGCTGCATCAGCTTGCCGACGAAGCACACCATCGAAATGCTCTTGCCCGAGCCCTGTGTGTGCCACACGATGCCGCCCTTGCGCGAACCGGGTTTCACTTCCTTGCCGTAAGTCGCACGCTCCAATTCCGCCGCATTGGGCAGCGGCCCGGTGGCCGCAATCACCGTCGCCCGCACCGCCTCGCGCACCGCGTGAAACTGGTGATAGCCCGCAATTTTCTTGACGATGCCGTCCTCGCCCGAATCAAACAAGATGAAATAACGCAGGTAATCCAGTAGCAGATCAGGCGCGAAGAAACCGCGCACCACCTTTTCCAGCTCGAATTCCAGCAAAGGCTTGTCGTTCTCGGAGCGGACGGTGCGCCAGGGCATGAAGCGCTCGCGATCCGCCGTAAGCGAACCCACGCGCGCCAGCAAACCGTCGGAAATCACCAGCGCCTCGTTGAACACGAACAGGTCGGCAATCTCCGCCTTGTAGGTTTCCAGTTGATTGAACGCCGACCAGATGTCTGCCTGCTCGGTAGCCGGGTTTTTGAGTTCGAGCACTGCGATGGGCAGGCCGTTGATGAAGCACACCAGATCGGGGCGGCGCGGCTGCTTGATGCCTTGTATCGTAAACTGGTTTACCACCAAAAAACGGTTATTCTCCGGCTGCTCGAAATCCATCAGCCGCACGCGGTCGCCGCGCTTCACGCCATCGGTTACCACCTCCACCGCCACGCCATCCAGCAACAGCTCGTGGAAGATACGGTTGCTCTGGATCAGCGAAGGTTCGTGCAGCTTGCCCACACGATGCACCACCTCATCCAACACTGATTCCGGCATGCCCGGATTCAGGCGGCGCAACGCATCAAGCAGACGCTCCGCCAGCACCACCTGTTTGTAATCCGCACGCTCAGGGGCAGCGCCATCCGGCGCAAGGTCCGGGCCGTAGCAATATTCCCAGCCTGCGTCCTGAAACCAGGTGAGGGCGAGTTGTTCGAGGTGGTCTTCGCTGATCACAATCCGCCCCCCGCCAGCATATTCATGATGAGCCGGATCATGGTCTCTTTCTGCGCCGGGTCGGATTCGGCAACCAGCAGCGCCAGTGCGGCAAGGCCGATGTCGTTGATCACCGGGCTGCCCGCCTCGTCCAGCAGGCGGCCGTTACGGTTGAGGAATTCTACAAACAGGAATGCGGCACTGCGCTTGTTGCCGTCCGAGAACGGATGGTTCTTGATCACGAAATACAGCAGGTGCGCGGCCTTCGCCTCCACGCTGGGGTAAGCCGGTTCGCCGAACACCGTCTGGTCGAGGTTGCCGAGCAGAGCAGCGAAGCCATCGCCGCGCTCCTGCGCGAACAAAGCGGTTGCCTCGCCACGCCCCATCAGATCGGCTTTCAGCCCGGCCAGTGCCGCGCACGCCTCGGCATGCGTCGGCAAACGACCGCCCGCCGACACCTGCGGCTCGGCCAGCAGCCCCTCGTCGTAACGTTGCAACAGCAGAAAGGTCTGGGCGTAGCGTGCTATCACATCCACCAGCCCACGCCCCTGATCCGAAGTCAGAGCCTCGCCCGCAGCCGCCTTGCGCACCAGTTGCAGCGCCGTTTCCAGTTCGCGCGCATTGGACTCAAAGCGTTGGCGGTTCAGCGTGTAGCCGCGTGTCAGGTGTTCCCGCAATATCCGGGTAGCCCATTGCCGGAACAGTACGGCGCGTGAGGAATTGACGCGATACCCTACGGAAAGAATGGCATCAAGGTTATAAACCTTCCTTTGGCGCTTGACCTCCCGCCCACCCTCGACTTGAACTTGTAAGAAATCCTTACAAGTCGCCTCCTCGGCCAGTTCGCCCGTCTGGTAAACGTTCTTCAAGTGCATCGTGATGTTTTGTGGCTGCACTTGGAACACATCTGCCATCTGCCGCTGCGTCAGCCAGACCGTATCCGCCTCGGCATCCAGCCGCACCTCGACTGGCTGCCCCGCCTCCTGAAAGATCACCAGTTCGCCGCTACTGTCGCTCATGCCAACTCCTCAGTAATCGCGCCCATATCAGGCCCGATGTCCGGGCCGTAGCAATATTCCCAGCCTGAGTCCTGGAACCAGGTGAGTGCGAGTTGTTCGAGATCGTCTTCCGTCATGTCTGTTCAGGATTTGCGTCTAAATAAGAAACCCCAGGTTACTCAATAAGATATAAAACAGCCAACTCAAAACCGGGCTCTGCTCCAAAATAAGTATCAAGCCCAGAAAGGCACATAACGGGCATAGCGTTTAGATGTGGCTTCTGGATTGTCTGATTTGACCAGCCCGGCATCTGTCGCATCGCGAATAATTCTGGAAGCTGCTTCGGCCTTTTCTTCGGGCAATTTGAAGCGCTCGCGCAGGCTCTGGTTCGACATCTTCTCGCCTATCACATAGCGCAAGCAGCAATGCTGATAGCAAGCCCGGATGCGCTCCTGACGATCCATCTCATCGAATGGCTTTGGCCCGGAGATAATTACTGTCGTGCGCTTATATCCTGAGCGGAAATCCGGCGCGGGCAACTGGTAAACCTCAGCCGCTTCCACCACGCGATCAACACCGCTGCTTTTCTCTTCGCAAATGTGGAACCGCCGCATCAAATCCGCCAACCGTTCATTGCGGGACTGATAACCATCAATGAAGCGTTCGATCGGCACAATCGGTTCGCCCGGATTCGATATTTCGACACGGTTGCTGTAAATCTCCACCATCACCGATGCCCCGCCTATCATCATGTCCTGATGAATCAGCGCATTTGCGACCAGCTCGCGAATCACCACTTCGGGCACGAGCTTGCTTTCCTTGCGCAACGCATCCTCGATCACCTCGTTTTGCGGCAACTGGTTCATGACAAACTGCACCAGCCCCTGAAATCCCACCGCATAACCTTTCGCCCCCGTCTGATCGAGCCGTGTCTCCAGCTTCGAGGCACCGGTATAGACCACCACCCTGGCCGCCTTGCGCGCCAAATCCGGAAAATCGTCCAGCCGCTTGGCCAAAAGCAGGCCCCCCAAACGGCGGATTGCGTATGTGCCGTTGGCCTCATCAACCAGCCGTTCCCGCGACAACCGATCCATCACGCCCGCGCGGCTTGTCGGATAAGGCAACTTGAGCAATTCGAAAAAAGTCTGCGTATCGAGCAGCTCTACCACCTGCTGCGCATCCAGCCCCGTCTTCGAGTATTCCTCCAGCCAGTCCGGCTCACCTTCGGCAAATATCTTGCGAAGCTGATCCTCGCTCATCGGCACCAACTCTTCGCCGGAGCGCATCAAATACTTGCCGTCCAGATGATAGGCGGTGCCGCGCGGCCGCGATGGGATATGGAAAACCAGCACGCGACCATCGGGATGCGCGACCTCTTCGATGTCCACACGAAAACCGACGGACTGGAACAACTTCTCCGCCATCGCGACCGGATTATTGAATGCCTGCGTTCCGACCACTTGACGTGGCGGTTTATCGGCAATGCCAAGCAGCAAAAACCCACCCCCTTCATTCGCCAGCGCAACGCAATATTCATAGAGCTTGCGATTATCAAACTGGGTCTTGGCTTCCTTGAACTCCAGCTGCTGGTGTTCGGAAGGCGACTGCCGCCAGAGGTTGATTTGTTCGGGGGTCGTACTCATGCCATCAATTCTACGGTCTTCTCGGCATCCGGCACACGCAGTTCGCCGGATAGGAGTTTTGGAAGAAGTTCATCGCGCACCATCGCCAGTGTTCGAGATGCTTTGCGATTCCCTATTTGCTTCTCCAGTAACGGTGTCATGATGGCATCCAGCTTATCCATGAGAGGTTTTCGCGGCACAGCACACAGTGCTTGTGTCAGGTGTTTTCGCTGAATATGTCCCATTGTGACTGCCTTGCCCGCTGCGATTTCCTGAAAATGTGCAAGATGGTGTTTCGTCCAGTAGAAGTAAAACCACTTGGGGTAATTGGCGGAGGTAACTTTGAACAAATGCTGGTTTAGCGCGCCTCGCCCGCCACACCAAACATCAACCTCCAGGCTACCCGACCACGAGAAGAGTACATCGCCGTCACTCACAACGTATTCCGGCTTCAGGTTGCGCGAGGCTCGATCTGCTCCAATGACATCGCACTTTTTAAGTTGCGCAATCTTGATGACTGGCAGCCACTCCGTTTCACTTTCGGGAGGAAATTTCTGGAGTGCGAGGCCGTTCAGATAATCTGCAACTCTATCGAGAGGCTGCACCTCCCACCCCTCCGGAATCTCGCCGAGTTCGGAATCCACGAGGCGGTCGGGGAAAAGGGCGAGCAGGTCTGGGGTGAGGCCGAGTCGTTGACAGATGGATACGGTCGGCTCGCCGTTCATCTTGGCGCGGACGGGGTCGAAGTCCACGAACCACGACTTGAACATCGCCCGCGCGATGGCCTCCAGCGTTTCATTCATGCGGCGGTTCAGTTCGATCTTGTCGTCGAGCGTGCCGAGGATGTGGGCGATGGCGCGTTGCGTGTCGGGCTCAGGAATCGACGTGGGAATTGAACCGAGTATTGTTTGGTTAAGTAGTGGTTGACCTGACCCAGCTCTCCAGTGATTCAGATCAAGGGTCTGTAGCAGGTACAAGAGAAACTTTGCATCGTTATCATCGATGGCACTTGCTCGAATCGCATTATCCGTTACCCAGCACTTCTCTTTGCTGAAATATAGTGATCCACAGTAGCTACCAACTCGGCCTATCACGATTGTGCTGGGCTCGGCGTTTGTCTCTGAAGCGAAGCCAATGATGCCATTCGACCCATACACCGGATAAGGCAAATTGTCGGCGCGGTCGGGGCTCGATTTCCCGTTGGAGAACGACAACACTTTAGCGAGCGTTGTGGGGGTCCACTCACCCGGAATAACCCGCCCCGTCTTCGCTTCCTGCACCACCACCTTGTCCCGCTCGATAATCTTGCGGAACGACTCGGCTGTAGTCGCCCAATCAACCACGTCCACCTTGTATGGCAGATTTGATTCCTCGAATGCCTCGCGCAGCGCGCCCATGTGTGCGAACCCGATGGGGGCGGCGGCGCGGATACACAAATCCAGATCCGACGTGTCCCGCGCCAACCATTTTGCGCGGGAGCCGAATACCCAAACCTCGGCCTCCGGGACATGTCGTGCGAGTATGTCCAGAACGATTGCGAGATGGTCGGAGCGGATGTCAACCGGCTGCATTTTTCAGGCGTACCAACAAGTCGCGGGCATCCGGCAAAAACACCGGTATCCTTTGAAATACCCGTTCAGCAATCACATTGTCATAGGTGTGCGCGCTGTCGTTGCGGGCATCAATATGGCCTATCCAGGCTTCGGCATCCGCTATCAGTCCCATTTCCGCCGCTTCGCGTGCGGTATTTTTTGCAATGCGTGCAGGCTCGATGTTGTAGATGTCACGCAGCACACGTTTCATCAATTTCTGCGAAACATCCAGGGCGATTTCAAACCGCTGTATCACACCGTCGCGCACCGTGAGCAATTGCGGGTATTGTTCGTGTTCCCGCAAGCCTTGTTCCAGCGCTGCAATCGCCAATTCCAATGCCTCAAAACTCAGTTCGTCAGACATGGCGCGCCTCCTTTTCCATCTGCAAAAACACGACATACTCGCCCTGCACATCTACGGCTACCAGCTTGCCTTCCTGTAATGCGGCCAAATGCTCAGGGGTCAGGGTCATGACTTCACCTCCCCAACGCTTTCCGAAAGGATGATCGGTTTCTTCCACTGAAAATGGCTCATCGACAATGGCGAGAGTGGGTTCGAGTTTAATCATCCTGTTTTTCCTTTTCATTCTTACTGCTTGTGCAAGCGCCGCTTGCACAAAATATTGCTAGAGGCCATAGCCCAGCCTCGCCAAATTTTCGCGGATCGCTTTTTCCAGCTTTGCACTTTCGCCGAACTGTTCGTTCAGTTGCGCGGTGAGCCGCGCCATTTTGTCTTCGAACGGTTCGCCGTCTGCTTCCTGCTCTGCCGCGCCGACGTAGCGGCCGGGGGTGAGGACGTAGTCGTGTTTGCGGATGTCGTTGAGGACGGCGGATTTGCAGAAGCCAGGGATGTCTTGGTAGCCATCGGTGGTGCCGCCGCTGCGCGGCGATCCTTCGACAGGCTCAGGACGAACGGCCTGTGTGGGGGCAGAGCGTTTCCAGGCATGAAATGTATCGGCAATCTTGCGGATGTCTTCGGGGGCGAAGTCGCGCAGCACGCGGTCTTTCATGTAGCCGAGGTTGCGGGCGTCGATGAACAGGGTGTGGTTTTTGCGGTCGCGAGTCGCCCTCTCCCCTGCCCCTCTCCCGCTGGTGGGCGAGAGGTTCCCTGATTTGTTGCGCGTGAGGAACCAGATGCAGGCGGGGATCTGGGTGTTGGTGAAAAGCTGGCCGGGCAGCGCGACCATACATTCGACGAGGTCGGCTTCCACGATGGTCTTGCGGATTTCGCCTTCGTTGTTGGTGTTGCTGCTCATCGAGCCGTTGGCGAGCAGCAGCGCCATGCTGCCGTTGGGCGCGAGGTGGTGGATCATGTGTTGCAGCCACGCAAAGTTGGCGTTGCCTGCGGGCGGGATGCCGTATTTCCAGCGCGGGTCGTCGTCCTTCACGCCGGCGTTCCATTCCTTCATGTTGAAGGGCGGGTTGGCCATGATGAAGTCGGCGCGCAGGTCGGGGTGCATGTCGCGGGTGTAGGTGCTGGCAGGTTCCTTGCCGAAATCGAAATCCATGCCGCGGATCGCCATGTTCATCGAGGCGAGCTTCCAGGTGGTGGGGTTGGATTCCTGCCCGTAGACGGAAAGCTGGCCGATGCGCCCGCCGTGTTCTTCGACGAATTTTTCCGATGACACGAAGAAGCCGCCGGAGCCGCAGCAGGGGTCGTACACGCGGCCTTTGTAGGGCTCCAGCATTTCGACGATGGTGGTGACGATGCTCTTGGGCGTGTAGTACTGCCCGCCCTTCTTGCCCTCGGCCATAGCGAATTGACCGAGGAAGTATTCGTAGACGTGGCCCAAGATGTCTTTGGCCTTGAGCGAGCCGTGCTTGAAAGGGATTTCGGCGATGTGATCGATGAGGCCGGGTAACGCTGAATCAATTTGCTTGCGCGCGTAGTCTTTTTCCAGCACACCCTTGAGCTTGGCGTTTTCCTTTTCGACGGCTTCGAGCGCGTCGTCGAGCAGGCGGCCAATGCCGTTGAATTTGTATTCGAATATTTTGCCGTTCTTGACTTGCAGCACGGTGCCGTTGGCAACCTTGGCGTGATCCTTGATGAAGTCCCAGCGCGCCAGCGCGGGCACCCAGAACACGTTCTTCTCGGTGTAGTAGTCGCGCGCTTCAAGTTCCTGTTCGATCAGTTCCGCGCCTTCCGGGCCGAGGTAGTAGTCGTTCTTCGGGTCGGCGAACGCGGCCTGCAATTCTTCGCGCCGTTCCTTGAACGCATCCGACACATACTTGAGGAAGATCAGGCCAAGCACGACATGCTTGTACACGGCGGCGTCGAGCATGGGCAGCAGCTTGTTGGCCGCTGTCCAGAGTTTCTTGTCGAGGTCGTTCAGGAACTGTTGTTCTTCTTGTTGCATTAAATCCCCTATTCCGATTTCGAGCAGAGTCAGCTTTGATCGTCTAGCCTAGCTGCACTATCGGATGCCCAAGCTGCGTCTGATTTAAAGCGTGGCATCCTAACAGATGCTCAGAGCCCACGCTGGAAGCGGTACACCGCCGTACTGCCGAGCAGGTTGGGCAGCAGGCCGACTTCGTGCTCGCCGTTCATCACGCTGCGCGCGGTGATGCTGACCGCGCAGCGGCGGCAGAAATCCTCGAAGTCGTGCAGCGTGCAAAGGTGCACGTTCGGCGTGTTGTACCACTGGTAGGGCAGCTCGCGCGATACCGGCATGTTGCCGGTGAGCACGTCGAGGCGATTCTTCCAGTGACCGAAATTGGGGAAGCTCACGATACCCTCGCGCCCGACGCGCAGCATCTCTTTGATGATGGCTTCGGTGTGGCGGGTGGCTTGCAGAGTCTGCGACAAAATGACGAAATCGAAAGAGCCGTCCTCGAAATCGGACAGGCCCGAGTCCAAGTCGTTCTGGATCACGTTCACGCCATTGGCAATGCACGACACGATGTCGAGGTCGTTGATCTCCACGCCGTAACCGCGAACCGAGCGCGTCTCCTTGAGGTAACGCAACAGGCTGCCGTCGCCACACCCCAGGTCTAGCACCGACGCACCCTTGGGTATCCATGCTGCGATGGCGGCGAAATCCGGGCGTTCGGCGGCCAGTTTTTCTATATCGCTCCTGCTCATGAACCGCACTCCCGGGCGACGTTATTGAGATAGGCCCGAGCCACATCGAAGTAGTGCGGGTGTGGCATCAGGAAAGAATCGTGGCCGTGCGCGGAGGTGATCTCCGCGTAGCTGACCTTGCGCCGATTGTGCAGCAAGGGTTGCACGATCTCGCGCGAGCGTTGCGGAGAAAAACGCCAATCGGTGGTGAACGAGATCACCAGAAAACCGGCCTTGGCGCGTGCAAACGCGCGGTTCAGATCGCCGCCGAAATCGTGCGCCGGATCGAAATAATCGAGTGCCTTGGTCATCAGCAGATAAGTGTTCGCATCGAAGTATGAGGCGAATTTGTCGCCCTGGTAGCGCAGATAGGATTCGATCTCGAACTCGATCTCATAGTTGTAATTGAATTTCTCGGCGCGCAATTCGCGTCCGAATTTATCCGCCATCGCATCGTCGGACAGATAAGTGATATGCCCCAACATGCGCGCCAGCCTCAGGCCGCGCGTCGGCACGACACCGTGCTGATAGTAGTTACCGCCGTGAAAATCCGGGTCGGTCAGAATGGCGTTGCGCGCCACATCGTTGAACGCGATGTTCTGCGCGGTAAGGCGCGGCGCGGACGCGATAGCCAGCACATGACGCACGCGGTCGGGATAGGCCAGCGACCATTGCAAGGCCTGCATCCCGCCCAGGCTGCCGCCGATCACCGCCGCGAACTGTGCGATGCCGAGCAGGTCGGCGAGGCGCGCTTGCGAGTTCACCCAGTCTTCCACGGTGATGACCGGAAAGCTTGCGCCATAAGGCTGCCCGGTCAGCGGGTCGATGGAGGAAGGGCCGGTCGAACCATGGCAGCCGCCCAGATTGTTCAGGCCGATGACGAAGAATTTGTTGGTGTCGATCGGCTTGCCGGGACCCACCATGTTGTCCCACCAGCCGACATTTTTGGGCTCGTCGGCATAAATGCCCGCGACGTGATGATGGCCCGACAGCGCGTGGCAGATCAGAATGGCATTGGAATGATCGGCGTTCAGCGTGCCGTAAGTCTCATAGACCAGTTCGTAGCGCGGCAGCACCGCGCCGCTGCGAAAGGTCAGCGGGGTGTCGAACTGCGCGCGCTGCGCGGTGACAATGCCTACAGAATGATCCAAAACAAAACTCCACAAAGAAAAACCCGCTCGACTTAAAAGCGGAGCGGGTGTCGCCTCGCTTTAGCTGGAATGTTTTACGTGCCCCGCAAGCTGATGTCAAATCGGCACAGGGTGGAGTTTCCGTGTTCTGACCAAATCTGTCAATTCTCAGTGCTTTTCCTGATGCCCGCCGAACTCGTAGCGCAAGGCGGACAGCAGCTTGTCGCCATAGTCCGCCTCGCCGCGCGACGTGAAACGGCTGAACAAGGCAGCGGTCAACACCGGGGCGGGCGTACCGGACTCGATCGCGGCGATGCTGGTCCAGCGACCTTCCCCGGAGTCGGAAACGCGTCCGCCGAATTGCGTGAGGTCGGCATCGCTGTGCAACGCGTGCGCGGTCAGATCGAGCAACCATGAGCCCACCACGCTGCCGCGCCGCCACAGCTCGGCCACTTCGGCGACATCGATGTCGTAGCGGAACGTCTCCGGCTCGCGCAGCGGGGTCGTCTCGGCATCCACCTGCCGTGACACGCCGCCCACGTTGGCGTGGCGCAGCAGATTGAACCCCTCGGCGTAAGCCGCCATCATTCCGTACTCGATGCCGTTATGCACCATCTTGACGAAGTGTCCAGCGCCTTCCGGACCGCAGTGCAGATAGCCATGTTCAGCCGAACCGGGTTGGCCCGCACGACCTTCGGTGCGCGGTGCGGTTGCCACACCCGGCGCGAGTGACTCAAAGATCGGTTGCAATCGCGCCACAGTCTGTTGCTGCCCGCCTATCATCAAACAATAGCCGCGCTCCAACCCCCAAGTGCCGCCGCTGACACCGACATCCGCGTAACGGATGGACCGGGCAGACAGTGCCTGGGCACGGGCAATATCGTCTTTGTAATACGAGTTCCCGCCATCGATGATGATGTCGTCCGCCACCAGCAACGGAGCCAGCTCGCTAATGCTGGCATCCACCACAGCCGCCGGCAACATCAACCAGATGGCGCGAGGTGTAGCCAATTTGCTGATCATGTCCTGCATGCTGGTTGCGGGCGTTGCCCCTTCCTGCGCCAGCGTCTGCACGGCCTCGCTGCTGCGGTCGAACACCACGCACTGGTGTCCGGCTTTTTGCAAACGACGCACCATGTTCGCGCCCATACGTCCCAACCCTATCATCCCGATCTGCATTTTTTTCTCCTCAAATGAATTCAACAAACTTGCGGCATGGCAGCATGATCGACATGCCACTCGGCCCATCCGACCCGTGCGGCGGGCAATGCCGCCCCTTCAATGATCGCCTGCAGCGCGGCGCGTTTGCCCGCGCCTGTCACCAGAAAAATCCGGTGGCGCGCCTGCCGCAGCGTATTCAGTCCCAACGAAACGCGTTGCGCGGGCGGCTTGGGCGCATCGAGCACGGCCACCGCCGCGTCACCGGATTCGGTTGCCGGACCCCCAGGAAACAGGCTGGCGGTGTGCCCGTCCTCGCCCATGCCCAACAACACCAGGTCCAGCGGAGCACCATTATTCAGCAGACCGGCATAATCCCGCGCCGCATCGAGTGCGCCGCGCTCAGCGGCTATGGTGTGGATATTTTCCGGCGGGATAGCGACATGGCCGAGCAAGGCGGCGAAAGCCATCGTATCGTTGCGCTGTGCATCGCCCACCGACAGGCAACGCTCATCGCCAAAGAAGACCTGCACATGGCGCCAGTCTATACACAGATGGCGCAACTGCTCGTAACAGCGGCGCGGCGTCTCCCCCCCCGCCAGCGCGAGCCTGAATTCGCCACGCTCACCGATGGCTTGCGCCGCAAGTTCGGCGACGCGCTGCGCCACGTCAGCTGCCAGTGCGGCGGCATTTTCATGCGGCACAATTTGCGCGGGCTGGGACATCCATTCCTCCCGTTTCACTTCCGGTCCGGACATCAATAGGCCTGCAGGTCTGCGCCGCTAGGGTCGAGCGAATGCCGCCAGAACTGGTCGTCGCGATCGAACAGGCGATACGTGCCGCGCGGCCCCCAGCTGCCCGCCGGATAGGTGTTGATGAACTCGCGCTCCATCGACCACACCTTGAGCACCGGGTCGACCACGCGCCAGGCCGCCTCCACCTCGTCTATGCGCAGGAATAAAGAGTGGTCGCCCAGGATCACATCGAGCAACAATCCCTCGTACGCGTCGGAATCCTCTTCGCCGTCCTTGCGGTAGGTCGCATCCAGGCTGATGGTGCGCGTATGCACGTCCAGTCCGGGGACTTTGACCTGCATTTCCATTTTCAGACAATCGTCCGGCTGGATACCCAGCATGATCCAGTTCGGTTGGGCCGGCCCCTGCCGGGTGTGCCGTAACAGATCCTGCGGCGGATTCTTGAAACGGATGCAAATCGCCGAGCTGTTCTGGGCCAGACGCTTGCCGGTACGCAGATAGAACGGCACCCCGGCCCAGCGCCAGTTGTCGATGAACAGTTTCATCGCGGCGTAAGTTTCGGTGGTGCTGTCCGCCGCCACATTTTTTTCTTCCAGATATCCTGAGACGGTTTTGCCGTCGATGCTGCCGCTGGAATATTGGCCGCGAAACGCGTGCGCATGCACCGCATTCTGGGTGATCGGGCGTATCGCCTTGAACACTTTGACCTTCTCGTCGCGCAGATGCTCGGCCTCCATCGTCACCGGCGGCTCCATCGCCACCAGCGCCAGCAGTTGTAGCAAGTGGCTCTGGACCATATCGCGCAACGCGCCCGCACCCTCGTAGTAATCGGCACGCCCGTCCACCCCCAGCGTCTCGGAATGGGTGATCTGCACATGGTCGATGTAGTGATGATTCCACAAGGGCTCGAGCAGCAGATTGGCAAAGCGGAACACCATCACATTCTGCACCGTGCCTTTGCCCAGATAGTGGTCGATGCGATAAATCTGCGGCTCGTTCAGGTGGCGATACAAACTGGCTTGTAGCGTCTGCGCGCTCAACAGGTCATAACCGAAAGGCTTCTCGATCACCACGCGCCGCCAGCCGTTCTTTTGCTGGAGCAAACCGACCTTGCCCAGCTTGTCGACGATGCCGGGATAGTCTGCCGGCCGCACTGCCATGTAATACACGATGTTGGGCGGGAAGTTCGGATCATCGTCCAGCCGCTTCTGCAAGCGCGTATAAGCCTCATCGTCACCCGGAGGCAGCGCGAAATAATATAAGCGCGCGCAAAAACGCTGGAGCGCGACCTCATCGATGTCGTGCCCGTGCAGCCCGCGCAGAATATCGCGGACGAAGCCCAGCCATTCTTCCGGCTCGCGCGGCGTGATGTCGCATCCCAGAATGACCATGTGCTCCGGCAGCCGCTTCGCCTGTTCCAGATGGAACAGCGCGGGAATCAATTTGCGGCGGCTCAAGTTGCCTCCGGCACCGAAAAAAGTCAGCGTGCAGGGATCTAGGGTTCTCATGTGGGCTATCCTTCTGGTTTATGCGGCTTGCGTGGCTTGTTCATGATGATGCTCCTTGTGATCTTGCGCTTGGGCGCGGCGCAGTTTCCACCAGGCTTCCAGTATGCACGCTACCGACCATGCCTGCGCGGGACAACCGCGCGGCGTGTGCGGCGCGTCACCGTCGAATATCTCGCTCACCGTGCCCAGACCCGCTTCTTTGAGGTGGCCCGGTATCGCTTCCAGCCGCGACAGGGCATGTTCCGCGTCGCCGTTGGCCCGGTATTCCGCCAAAGCGAAATGCCCCAGCAGCCATGCCCACACCGTGCCCTGATGGTAGGCGCTATCGCGCGCCCAGACATCGCCCTGACAACGCGGCCGGTAATCCGGGTGACCGGAATCCAGCGAGCGCAGACCGGCGTGGGTAAGCAGATGACGCGCGCAGGTAGCGACAACATTCTGCTGGGCCTCGAGGTCTAGCGGGGTGTATGGCAGGCTGACCGCGAATATCTGGTTGGGACGAATGCGCTCGTCGTTGCCATCAGGGCCGTCCAGAACATCAAACAATCCGTTGTGATCCGGCCGGATAAATCTTTGGAATCCCGCTCGGGTCGTTGCAGCCATCGCCGTGTATTCTTTAGCGCGCGACTCATCCTTCACCGCATGGGCGAATTGCGCCATCGTTTGCAATGCGTTGTACCACAGCGCGTTTATTTCGACGGGTTTGCCGATCCGGGGCGTGATGATGCTGTCGCCGACCTTGGCATCCATCCAGGTAAGCCGCACCCCGGGTTCGCCCGCGCGCAGCAAGCCATCTGAAAGATCCATGCGGATACCGTGGCGTGTGCCATCGCGGTAATGCCCGACGATTTGCTGCAATATCGGCCAGGCATAAGTTACCGAGGGCAAATCCTTGATCGCCGCGAAGTATGCACACCAGGCCTCGATGTACCACAGCGCGGCATCCCAGGTGTTGTATTGGGCCGCTTCACGATCACCAGGAAAGTCATCCGGCAGCATGCCGCCATCCACCAACGGCAGGTAGCCCAACAACAGGCTGCGCGCCTGCTGGTAATGCCCGGTCGTCAACAACAGTCCGGGCAGCGCGATCATACTGTCGCGCCCGCGCTCGCCGAACCAGGGATAACCCGCCACGACCGCATCGCGACCATTGCCCTGCTCGTGGTGGATCGCGAAACTGTCAGCCGATAGAATCAGCTGGTCTATCCATGCCGGCGCCTGGGTGAATTCCGGCGCGATGATCTTCGCGCGCGTGAGCATCGCCAGGTCGCGCGCCTGGAAGCGTCGCATCGCGTCCTCCATATAGTAGGCCGGCTCATCCGCCTCTATCGAAGCCGTCAGCCCGGCCCAGTGCCCGGCATGCATAGGGAAGGTCATATGGCCGACGCACAGATGCCGGTCATCGCTGGGCAGGCCGCGATCACGCTCTACGGGTAAATCGAAATCTTCCACCCAGTAATCGGCTCGCTGCACCTCGCCGCAGCGAGCATGGAAGCGCAAAGTGGGACAGCCCGGATGACTGACATTCAGTCCGTAGTCACTTGTCTGGGAGGACGGGGAATTGTTCTCAAAGCCGGTGATGCCGTGGTGGTCGCGCACATTGGCTAGCAATCGCACACGCAAACGCACCTCGCGCCCCGCCGGGTTCTCCAACAAGCGCCAAGCCAGGCTGGTGCTATGTCTGCCGTGTTCCATCCAGATGCGCGCCTCGATCAGCAGATCGTCCAAACGGTAATGCCAGACCGGCATGCGGCCATCCAGCCGGAACGACTCGATGGAAAGATGTCCCCGCGGCTCTACTGCGCCACTGCCCCAACGATTGGTGTGCAAAGGTGTGACGCGGTCGCCATCCAGCAACTCGGCGTCGGCCTTGGCAAACAACAGATGCCGCTGTAAGCGTGATTGCAGCGGGACGATCAACAAGCCGTGGTAACGCCGGGTCAGTGTGCCGGCAACCGTCCCGCCGGCATAGCCCCCCTTGCCGTTAGCCAGCCACCATTCATGCTGTTCTGCAAGCTCGAGCGTGCCGCATACATCGCGCTCCAGACGCACCACCTGTGGAAGTGTTTGCTTCACAACCATCCCCTTAGTTTTCTGCCCATGCCTCTTGTAGGGGGCCTGGTTATTGTGAAAACCGCTCCTGACGCCTGGATCCCGAACCCGCCCTTGTGCTTGAGAACCAGGTACACAACGGTGCTTTCTAACGGCCAGACCAGCTGCTACCGCGATCATCCCAGCTTAATTGCCGTGGCGGGCTTACCCTTGCATGGAGACAGGGATACACCCTTATTGTTACAACAGTATTTTGTATGCCTTCCCGCATATCGGGATGCCCATGGCAATCCCGCGTTCACTTAAAACCTTTCCAGCAGCATCTTTTCCAACTTGATCTGGTCGACGGTGAAACCGCGTATGCCTTCGGCAAGCTTTTCCGTAGCCATGGCATCTGCATTCATGCCCCAGCGGAACTGTGCTTCGGTCATCGGGGGCGGGCGTCTCCCGGTTATGCCGGTATCGATCAATTGGCGCACCAACACTCCTTGCGTGTTTTCCAATTCCTCCAGCAGGGCAGGTGCGATGGTCAGACGGTCGCATCCAGCCAGCGCCAGGATCTCGCCGATGTTGCGGAACGAGGCTCCCATGACGATGGTCTTGTGTCCCTGTGCCTTGAAGTACGCATAAATCTTGCGCACCGACAGCACGCCAGGATCTTCTTCCGCCGGAAAATCAAGCCCGCTGTGCGCCTTGTGCCAGTCCAGGATGCGCCCGACGAAGGGGGATATCAGCGTCACGCCCGCCTCGGCACAGGCACGTGCCTGGGCAAAACCGAACAACAGCGTGAGGTTGCAATTGATACCCTCGAGTTCGAGGATTTCTGCGGCGCGTATGCCTTCCCAGGTGGAGGCGATCTTGATCAGCACGCGGTTGTTGGGTATGCCTGCCTCGTTGTAAAGACCGACCAGCGCGCGCGCCTTGTTCAGGGTGGCCGCAGTATCGAAAGAAAGTCGCGCGTCCACTTCGGTCGAGATGCGCCCGGGAACGTACTTGAGCACTTCCAGCCCGACATCCACGGCCAGCTTGTCCATCGCGTCATGTGCCTGCTGCTCACGGTCCTTACTTTGCGACTTGCCCCATGCGATAGCATCGGTGATCAGCGGCACATATTCCGGCAGTGTCGCGGCCTTGAGCAGCAGCGAGGGGTTGGTCGTTGCATCCTGTGGCCGGTGATGGCGGATTGCCCCGATATCACCGGTATCCGCCACGATAGTGGTCATGGACTTAAGTTGCTCCAGAAGATTCGTCATGTTAGTTCCTAAAATTGGAGCCAGAGAGATGCTCAAGGCCGGATAGCCGCAATGGGAGCCGGGTGATTTAAGCACGAACACGCCACCGAATTGAATAAATAAAAATTCATTTTGTAAGCAATTGTAGGCGCGCGGCTTTTGTCGGCGAGACTGCTCGGAGTGGCTTCATCAGGATTGCCGGATAGGCCAACACACCGCCGTGGTCGGCAAGGAGTCTTACCGCTCCCAGCACGTTGATCGCGCAGGAACCGGGCCAAGAAGCCGCGCTCAGATTGAGCCTAGGGGCGGGTGGCTGCGGTGACGTTTCCAGATACAAAAAACGCGGGGCGCGGTTTTTTGATTGGGCTATCCACACGTCACAGCCTACTGGCTGTTAAGTTTTTCCAGCAGCTCGCGGATCTTCAGCGGGTCATCGGCACGCAGGATTCTTTGCGTCAGCGCGGCGATCTCGGGCAGACTGGTGGTGAGGACGCGCTGTTTGATGCCGGGCACCTGCGCGGAGGACATGGAAAACTGGCGCAGCCCCAGGCCCAGGAACAAGCGCGTGTAGGCCAGCTCGCCCGCCATTTCGCCGCACACCGATATCGGTACACCCAGCTTGTTCGCGGTGCTGATGACATGCGACAACAGGTGCAGCACGGCCGGATGCAGCGGGTCGTAGAGGTGCGCGACCTCCTCGTCGGTGCGGTCTATTGCCAGCGTGTATTGGATCAAATCGTTCGTGCCTATGGACAGAAAATCCAATCTCTTTGCGAACACATTGAGCGCCAGTGCCGCCGCCGGAATCTCTATCATGCCGCCTATCTTGACCTCGCGGTCATAGGGTATGCCCTCGTCGTCCAGGCTCTGTTTGGTGGTCGCGATGAACTGCAAAGTCTGGTTGATCTCCGCCGCGCCCGACAGCATCGGCACGAGTATTTTTACGTTACCGTAATGCGTGGCGCGCAGCAACGCGCGCAACTGGGTACGGAACAACTGCGGCTCGGCCAGACATAGGCGGATCGCGCGCAAGCCCAGTGCCGGGTTGCTGGCGACACGCTCCGCGCCTTTGAGCTGTTTGTCCGCACCCAGATCGAAGGTGCGTATGGTCACGGGCTGACCCTCCATGCCTGCCGCGACGGCTTTATAGGCCAGGAACTGTTCTTCTTCATCGGGCAACACATCGCGATTCAGGAACAGGAATTCGCTGCGGAACAAACCGATGCCGGTCGCGCCGTTCTCTTTCACTTCGACGAGGTCTTCGGGTTTCTCGATATTGGCGTACAACTCGATGACGGTGCCGTCCAGCGTGTTGGCGCGCGCGCCGCGCAAACGTTTGAGCTTTTTGCGATCCAGTTCCCAGGCGCTCTGGCGCAGCTTGTATTCGGCGAGCACGGCCTTGTCGGGATTGACGATGAGCACGCCCTGTTCGCCATCCAGGATCAGCAGATCATCTTCGCGGATCAATTCGCGCGCATGGTGCATACCCACCATGCACGGCGTGTTCAGGCTGCGTGCGACAATGGCGGTATGCGAAGTCGCCCCGCCCACATCGGTGATAAATGCGGCATATTGTTGCGGTCTGAATTGGATCAGATCCGCCGGGCTCAGGTCGTGTGCTACCAGGATCATTTCCACATCGTGACGCGTCGGGGCTGGCTGGTGGCCGGGTTGCCCGAGCAATTGCTTGAGCAGCCGCTCCGCGACTTGCGTCACATCGGTCTGCCGCTCGCGCAGGTAGGCATCCTCGAACTCATCGAACTGCGCGACCAGTTTCTCGGTCTGTGTCTTCAGCGCCCATTCGGCGTTGCAATGCTCGCTCTCTATCATGTCGCGCGGCGCGGCGCTCAATAGCGGATCATCCAGGATCATCTGGTGCAATTCGAGGAAGGCATCGAACTCGGCGGCGGCATACTGCGGACGATTGCTGCGCAAGCTGATAAATTCGTTGCGCGTGGCGAGTAACGCCGCATCGAAACGCGCCACTTCTTCAGCGACCAAAGGCCTGGGCAACACGTAGTGCACCACCTCCAGCGAGGTGTGCGACAACAGATGCGCGTATCCTATCGCCACGCCGCTGGAAACCGGGATGCCATGCAGCGAAAAACTCATTCGCCTTCCCCGAAGTAATCATTGATGAGTGCCAGTAGCGCCTGCATCGCTTCGGCTTCATCCGCACCGTTCGCCTCGATGCTGATAGTCGTGCCTTTGGCGGCCGCCAGCATCATCACGCCCATGATGCTTTTCGCGTTCACGCGGCGGTTGCCGCGCGACAGCATGACTTCGCATTTGAAGCTGGATGCCAGTTGCGTGAGCTTGGCCGAGGCACGGGCGTGCAGGCCGAGTTTATTGATGATCAATACGTCTTGTTGTTGCATATTTGGACAAGCCTTTTAAAGTTCTGAGTTCATATATACGATGCAGTCGCGGCCACCCTCGAGCGCCAGCTTTGCCAGCGAGGGCAGGGCGGTGGTGGGGTGGCACACCACGCGCAACAGCATGGGCAGGTTCACTCCGGCCACGCCGATTACGCGCTCGGCATGGCAAAGTTGGCGGCCGATGTTGCTGGGTGTCGCGCCGAACACATCCGCCAGGACCAACACGCCGCTGCCATCATCCAGTTGCTTGATGAGATCCCGGCCTTCGGCCAGTTTTTGTTGCGGGTCATTTGCCGCCAACACCGACAGCACTTTAAGATTGTTCGGCACCGAACCCAGCACATGACTGACACAGTCGACCAGGCTATCGCCCAGCCCGTTGTGCGTGACCAACAAAATCCCCACCATCAGATGACTCCCAGAAAACGCGCCGATACGGCGCAAACCAGTAACAACAATACCATTCCGTAACCCGGCGGCAGCGCGCATAACCCGCCTTGACCGCGTTGATGCTGTGTTCCGCTCCGGCTATCGCGGCAATTCTGCGCAACGCGAATCCGCTGGCGCGGCGCACCTTGTGTGCGGCCATTGCATCTGCCGGAGATGCCCTCACTCGACCTCGACCGAACTATTTTTGTCGGTGAATTCTAGCCTTTTCTGCAAGTCCGCTGTGACATGCACGCGACCTTGCTCGTCCACCAGCATCGCCGAGTCCAGATCCATCAGCTTGGCGGCATTGCGCCACCCCTTGACCCCGGACATGAACAGGGGCTTGGAAGCCGCATCGGACAATACCCCCGCGCGCGGCCCGTGGGTCAGGATCGTCACCGCCTGCACCGCCTGCATCGGGTAGCCCGTGTGCGGGTTGATGAGGTGGCAGTAACGCACATCGCCCACCATGAAATAACGCTGGTAGTCACCCGACGTGCCGATCGCCTCGCCATCGCGCAACTCCAGACTCGCCAGCGCGCCCGATTTGCGCGGATGCTGGATGCCCACACGCCAGGGGCGTTCGCCACGCCTGCCCAACGCCATGACATTGCCGCCGATGTTGATCAGAGCGTTGTTGATGCCGCGTTTGCGCAGCAACGCGGCGGCCCTATCGAGCGCGTAGCCTTTCGCATAGCCACCCAAGTCCAGTTGCACGGCGGGGTTCTTGCTTTCCACCCGGTCGCGCACGATGGACAGGTCACTCATCTGCGGATTCTCCGCCACCCACTTGGCGATGTCCTGGTCCGGCGGCTGCACCGGCTTGAACTCATCGGCATGAAACCCCCACAGTCCGACCAGTCCGCCGATAGCCGGATTGAACATGCCGTGCGATTGTTTGGAGAGTTGTGCCGCATCCTTCAATATCGCCACCATCTCCTCGGAGACCGCCGCGCTTTCGCCCCCCGCGATCGCGGCATTCAGGTCGCTCAACTCGCTGGGTTGCCAGGCGTGCAGCATGGTATGTAGCCGCTGGAACTCCTGCATCACCTCGCCCACCGCCTGCTTGGCCCGCGCCTCGGATTCGCCGTAGATACTGACTTCCACCAACGTGCCGAACACATAGCCCTGTTCCTGGTACAGCGGTTCTTTGCTGCTGCACGAACTCAGCAGCCACACCGCAAGCAAGATGAATAAACGGGATTTCATTGTTGCTAGTTCTCCGCCGCCTCGATCTCCAGCGAGGCGGCCAATAGGGCGAGACGCGCCACCACGCCATACGCGTAGAAACGGTTGGGCGTGTCGTCGGGTGCGCAATCGGGGTTGGGCAGGCTGCAACAACTCTCGAACGCCAGCGGCACAAATTGCATGCCCGGCGCGTTGAGATTCTCATCCACGCCGCGCCCGGTATGCACGCGATAAAAACCGCCGACCACATAATGATCCACCATATAGATCACCGGCTCGGCCACCGCCTCGTTGATGTTCTCGAAGGTGTACACCCCCTCTTGCACCAGCACGTCGTTGACGGCTAGGCCTTCTTTGATGACCGCCATCTTGTTGCGCTGTTTGCGGTTCAGCGCGGTGATCTCGCTGGCATCCTTGATCGTCATGATGCCCATGCCATACGTGCCCGCGTCGGCTTTGACGATGACGAAAGGATCGTTCTTCACCCCGTATTCGGCGTACTTGACGCGCATCTTTTGCAGCGTGGCATCCACCTGTTCCGCCAGACATTCCAAGCCGATGCGCTCCTGGAAATTGACCTGGGTACAAGTGGCGAAATAGGGGTTGATGAGCCAGGGGTCGATGTTGATGAGCTGCGCGAACTCGCTGGCGACCTTGTCGTACAAAGCGAAATGCTGTGATTTGCGTCTTGTGTACCAGCCCACCGAGAGCGGCGGGTAGATATCCTGTTCGAGATTCTTCAGAATGTCCGGCACCCCGCCCGACAGGTCGTTGTTGAGCAACACCACACAGGGATCAAAATCTTCCAATCCCAGGCGGTTGCCGCGCCGCACCAAAGGCTCCAGCGTCAGCGTGCCGCCGCTGGGCAAGGCTATCGGCGTGGCGTGCGTGATCTCCGGCAGCAGGCTGCCCACGCGCACGCGCATCCCCGCTTGCTTGATGATGGTGACCAGCTGCGCCACGTTCTCCAGGTAAAACATATTGCGAGTGTGATTCTCCGGGATCAGCAGCACCCCGCGCGCCTCGGGACAGACTTTCTGCACCACGCTTTGCATGGCTTGCACGCATAGCGGCAGAAAATCGGGGTTGAGATTGTTGAAGCCGCCGGGGAACAGGTTGGTATCGACCGGGGCCAGTTTGAAACCGCTGTTGCGCAGATCGACCGAGGCGTAGAACGGCACAGGATGATCCTGCCATTGCATGCGGAACCAATGCTCGATAATCGGCAAAGCACCCAGAAAACGCCGCTCCAAGTCAAGCAGCGGGCCGGTCAAAGCGGTAGTGAGATGAGGGACCATGTGTGTCAGTGTGTAATTAATCCGGCGCATTCTAGCCCATAGGCCGCGATAAATCCGCCGCCGCTCGCAATCAGATACACGCTGCTGGGCAGCGGTGTTAAAATCGCGCCCCATTTTTTTGAAGTCGAGCAACTCATGCTATCCACCGCAAACATCACCATGCAATTCGGGGCCAGGCCTCTGTTCGAGAACGTCTCGGTCAAGTTCGGCGACGGCAATCGTTATGGGCTGATCGGAGCGAACGGCTGCGGCAAATCGACCTTCATGAAAATCCTGGGACGCGATTTGATACAGACCTCGGGCGAGGTGATGATAGACAAAAACGAGCGGCTGGGTAAGTTGCGCCAGGACCAGTTCGCCTACGAAGATATGCGCGTGCTCGATGTGGTGATGATGGGTCACACCGAGATGTGGGCCGCGATGTCCGAACGCGACGCGCTGTACGCCAACCCCGATGCGACCGAAGAAGACTACATGCGCGCCGCCGACCTGGAAGCGACCTTCGCCGAATACGACGGCTACACCGCCGAGGCGCGCGCCGGTGAGTTGCTGCTGGGCCTGGGCATCGACATCAAACTGCATCAGGGACCGATGCGCGAAGTCGCGCCCGGTTTCAAGCTGCGCGTGCTGCTGGCACAGGCGCTGTTCTCGAACCCCGACATCCTGCTGCTCGACGAGCCGACCAACAACCTCGACATCAACACGATACGCTGGCTGGAGAACATCCTCAACGCGCGCACCTGCACCATGGTGATCATCTCGCACGACCGCCACTTCCTGAACAGCGTGTGCACCCACATGTCGGATCTGGACTACGGCAAGATCACCACCTATCCCGGCACCTACGACGAATACATGCTGGCCGCGACGCAGGCGCGCGAGCAGCAATCCGCCGACAACAACAAAGCCAAAGAAAAAGTCGCCGAACTGAAAGCCTTCGTGGCGCGTTTCTCGGCGAATGCCTCCAAGGCCAAGCAGGCCACTTCGCGTGCGCGCCAGATCGACAAAATCAAGATCGAGGACATCAAGCCGTCCAGCCGCCAGTATCCGTTCATCCGCTTCGAATACGACGAGCGCGAGAAACTGCATCGCACCGCCGTGGAAGTCGAGAACCTGACCAAGGGTTTCGACAAGGTGCTGTTCTCCAACGTGAATCTGCGTGTCGATGCGGGCGAAAAGGTCGCCATCATCGGCCCGAACGGTATCGGCAAGACCACGCTGCTGCGCTGTCTGGCTGGCGACCTTGCGCCTGACTACGGCGTGATCAAATGGACGGAAAAAGCCAAGATCGGCTACTACGCGCAGGACAGCACCAGCGAATTCGCCCAGGATCGGATCATGACCGACTGGATGACCTATTGGCGCGGCCCGGGCGACGATGACCAGACCGTGCGGGCCACGCTGGGCCGCTTGTTGTTTTCCGGCGACGATGCCCACAAACCCGTGAAGGTGCTGTCCGGCGGAGAAAAAGGCCGGTTGCTGTTCGGCAAACTGATGCTGCAACGCAACAACGTGCTGCTGATGGACGAGCCGACCAACCACATGGACATGGAGTCCATCGAGTCGCTCAATACGGCGCTGCTCGAATACAAGGGCACTGTGATCTTTGTCAGCCACGACCGCGAATTCGTTTCGTCGCTGGCGACGCGCATCATCGAGATCACCGACAAAGGCGTGAGCGATTACCACGGCACTTACGAAGAATATCTGCGTGACCAGGCGATGGCATAGTGGGGCGTAGGGGCGAGATTTATCGCGCCCTGCAATAATTCAGGGCGCGATAAATCTCGCCCCTACCGGATTGTTAGGTGAATGAAAAATTCTTCAGCAACAATAGGCGTTTTCGATTCCGGCGTGGGCGGACTCTCCGTGCTGCACCACATTCGCCGCATGCTCCCTGACGCGCATCTGATCTACGTCGCCGATTCCGCCCATATTCCCTACGGCGACAAGCCCGCGTCGTATATCGAACAACGCTCCCACACGCTCACCCGTTTCCTGGTCGGGCAAGGCGCGGAGGCCATCGTCATCGCCTGCAATACCGCCACCGCAGCTGCGGTCGCCAGTCTGCGCCGGGATATCAAACGCCCTATCATCGGCATGGAACCCGCCGTCAAACCCGCCGTCGCCGCAACCCGGAGCGGTGTGGTCGGCGTGCTGGCGACCACCGGCACGTTAGAAAGCGCGCGCTTCGCCGCCTTGCTGGAACGCTATGGCGAAGAAGTCGAAATCATCACCCAAGGCTGTCCCGGCCTGGTCGAACAAGTGGAGCGGGGCGACTTGGGCGGATCACGCACGCGCGAGTTGGTCGCCCGCTATACCGCACCACTATTGGCTCGCGGAGCGGATACTCTGATCCTGGGATGCACGCATTACCCCTTCCTCGCCCCGCTGATACGCGATGTGGTGGGCGAGGGCATCACGCTGGTGGATACAGGGGAAGCGGTTTCAAGACAGTTGCAACACCGCATCCAAACGGAATTAGCCACACCCACAGAATTTGCTCGCCCTTCGATAGACCTCGTACGACCTTGCTTGAATGGCAGCGCACAATTTTTCAGCAGCGGCGATGCCGCGTTTGCGTCGTGCATCATGTCGGTATTGTGGGGCGGCGCTGTTGTAGTACAGTCGATACCGTTGGAGTTCGCCTAAGAAGAAACATCTTTGGTTGATATTCGCCAGTTCAAATTTGGCGTGCAACGCCTGCTTGAAGGCGATATGTTGCGCGATGCAATAACCGGAGAAACATCCCTATGAGCCACCACTACACCCTGACCATTTCCTGCCCCGACCGTGCGGGCATCATCGCCGCGGTGAGCGGCTTTATCGCCCAACATGGCGGCTTCATCGTCGAAGCCAGTTATCACACCGAGCAGGAGGCGCAGCTTTTCTTCATGCGCCAGGAGATACGCGCCGATTCTTTGCCGTTCGATGCGAACGAATTCCGCCGCCTGTTCACACCGCTTGCGGACGGGTTCAGGATGAGCTGGCAGCTTGCCGATTCGGCACAGAAAAAACGCCTGGTGTTGCTGGTGAGCAAACAGGACCATTGTCTGGACGACCTGCTGCATCGCTGGCGCAGCGGCGAGTTGCAGGTA
>JABEVF010000085.1 GCA_013043965.1 Gallionella sp.
CCCGGCAAGCTCGGTGACGACATTGGGCTTGTGAACCGCCCCCCAACGTGAGTTATGTTCGGGCGAACGCCATCGCTATCAGGGCAACGGCCCACTTAAAAAATAATTTAGAATTGACTAGATTTTATAAAATCCGCTGGTAGAATAATGCGACTTTGGTTTTGGCATATTTCTGTCCGCCACCGAAATCAAACAAAAATTGACTATCCTCAACATTTATTAACCTAGGAAATAAAAATGAAACGCTCTGTTCTCGTTGTTGCTTTGTTGGCTTTGGCTTTGACCGCTTGTGGCGAAAAGGCTGCTGAAACAGCTCCTGCCGCTGCTCCTGCTGTAGTTGCTGCTCCTGCTGTAGTTGATGCTGCAGTTTCCGCTGTAGCTGATACTGCTTCTGCTGTTGCTGGCGCGCCAGTTGTTTCTGAAGTTGCTGCTCCTGCTGACGCGATGATGAAGAAGTAAAATTTAACTTCTCACCGCACAAAAAAGCCGACGCGAGTCGGCTTTTTCATTTTCCGAAGCCGCTCCACCAACTAAACGATCTCACGCCAGGCAAATCCCTCTTGCTGAGTGGCCACACCGACAAATTCTGCCGGACAACCCAACGCGGCACTCAAAGCGGAGACCGCTAACTCTGGCGTATTATTCTTGTGGCTCAGATGCGCGGCGACCAGATGCTGCAAACGACTCACATCCAAGCTGGCCAGAAGTTCGGCCGACTGCCGGTTGTTCAAATGGCCGAATCGTCCGCCCACACGCTGTTTCAGGCTATAGGGGTAATCCCCGTTGGCGAGCAGTTCGCCATCGTGGTTGCACTCCAGCACCAGCGCGTCGCAACCGCTCAGGGTCGCCTCGATATGCGGCGTGCTGCAGCCCGCATCGGTCAGCACACCGAGCCGTCTCGAGCCGTCGCTGAACACGAATTGCACCGGCTCGGCAGCATCATGGGGCACGGGATAGGGTTGCACGTACAAATCGCCGATCGCGAAAGCCGCGTGCGCGTCGATTTCATGCAGCTTGAGGATCTTGGCGAACGCCTTCGGCTGGCTATGCAACGTACCGTGGGTCAGCCACACGTTCAAATCGAATTTCCGCGCCAGTCTCGCCACCCCGCCGATGTGATCGCCGTGTTCGTGAGTGACGACTATGCCGCTCAACTGTTCGGGCATAACGCCCAGCTTTTCCAAACGAACAACGGTGTCTTGCAGGCCGAAACCGCAGTCCATCAGCACTAACGTCTGAGGGGTGCCCGAGTTTTTCGTGCTGACAGAAACCAACAGCGCGTTGCCTTCGCTGCCGCTACCTAGCGAGGCGAAACGCATGCGATCAAGGCTGGATGTTCTTATACAGCGCTTCCAGCAGCTGCTTACCTGATGCATTGCTGCTGCCGTCCGTGGCGGTCACGACCACAGTACACGTCGCGCCGCCGTCTTGCACCAGCACGCGATAGTTAACCATGGCAGCGCCCGCTTCTTTGGGCAGTTTGAATTTGCCACCCGCCTTGATCGGCTGCAAGTAATAAATCCCTTTGCTGCGATCCTTGTCTTCCAGTACCAGTTTCAAACGATCGATCGCCAGGCCGACCCTGCGCCAACTTTTATCGAACGCATCTTTGATCAGGATACTGCTTGGACCGTTGTCCGCGACTTGCAGCACGGCCTCTCCGTCGGCCTTGGCCGCGCCTTCAGCCGACGGATTGCCGCCCAGTCGCGCCATCAAACGCTGCAACATTTGCGCTTCCAACTCGGGGTCGTTGGCGCTGGGCAACCACTGCGTGGCCTTATCCGCGTCCAGAGTCGCCACCAGGCCGCGGTGGGTCAGATAAATTTCCACCGTACCCGGATCTTTGCCGCGCTCCAAACGACTGCGGTACTGATCGCGCTCGCCTGTTGAAAAGCCTACACCAGCGCCGCTGCCCTGCGTACCCTTGGCGAGATCCTCCCTCCAACCGGTTTCCATGATTCCGGCTGACTGGTCTTCGCTGTCCAGTGCAAACCCGTTTTCGGTCCAGAACGCTTTCACGACACGCCAAACGTTTTCCGGGTTATCTTGCACCACCAGCCAACGCTGCGTACCGGCACGTTCCAGACGCACGCCTGGAACGACAGGCAATACCGGCTTCTCAACCTCCGCACTGTTCGGCACCCCTGCCTTGCCGGCTTGGGGATTACCCGTTCCACCCTGCGGCACCTTGTATAGCTCACCGTCCACCGGTTTGCTCAAATCGGGCGGCACTTCCAGCGACTCGGATTGCGTCGCACCGGCTTGGTAATCGACATGCTTCTCGGCGAACAGACCACAGCCCGCCAGCGACACCAGCAACACACCCGCCATTCCAACTTGCAAGACTCTCATTGTTTATTCCTATTCCTGTGTGATAACGCCAGCCTGCAGCATCGCTTGCTCGACCACCGCGTAGGCCGATGGCGACAACGGGGTCAACGGCAAGCGGAAAGTGTTCTTCATCTTGCCCATGCGTGCCACCGCCCATTTGACGGGGATGGGATTGGCCTCGACGAACAGATACCGATGCAGTCCCAGCAAGCGGAAATTGATCGCGCGCGCCTTGACGACATCATTGTTAAAGGCCGCGACGCACATTTCGTGCATCAGCCTGGGCGCGACGTTTGCGGTTACCGAGATCGCGCCGTGCGCGCCCAATAGCAGCAACGCCAGCGTGCTGGCATCGTCACCGCTGTAGACCGCAAAATCTGTTGGCGCACGCGCCAGCAGATCGCTGCCCCGCTCGATGTTGCCGGTCGCATCTTTGATGCCGACGATGTTGGGTATCTGCGCCAGACGCAGCACGGTATCGTTGTGCAGGTCCGCCACGGTGCGCCCCGGCACGTTGTACAAAATATGCGGCATATCCACCGCCTCGGCGATGGCCTTGAAGTGCTGGTACAACCCCTCTTGCGTCGGCTTGTTGTAATACGGCACCACCGTGAGCGACGCATCCGCACCCACTTTTTTGGAGAACGATGCCAGCTCGATCGCCTCCTTGGTCGAATTCGCACCCGTGCCCGCGATGATAGAAATACGTTTAGCCGCATGCTTGACCGCCTCGGCGATCAACAACTCATGCTCCTCCACATCCACGGTAGGCGACTCGCCGGTCGTACCCACCACCACGATGCCATCTGTGCCTTGATCGATATGAAAATCGATCAGCGATCTGAACGCGGCCATATCCAGACTGCCGTCTTCAAACATCGGCGTGACGATTGCAACAATGCTGCCCTTGATCATTTTCATCTTCGCTTAAATTCGAAAACGCGCATTCTACCGTAATTACGACATAGCCCCAAAGCCTCGCGCGACAAAAACGGCAAGCCTGTGGAATAATGCCGCCACTGTTGAATTTACCCGCCGTCATGCCGTCAAGCACCCTGATCACTTTGCATCCCGGCGACATCGCCACCATCGTTTCGATACACGCCGAAGAAGCCTTGCATCAACGCCTGCTCGCGCTCGGCTTCCGTACCGGCAAGCAAATCGAGCTGATACGCAAAGCCAGCTTCTCCGGCCCCCTGCAAGTGCGCATCGGCACCACCGACATCGTGTTGCGCAAGAGCGAGGCGACAAAAATAAAGGTGCAAAAAACATGATGCACGCCGCCAGAAATCGCAGCGGACAGGTTCGAGCGCAAAGAGCACCCGAGACATACCAATTTGACAGGGGAGCGTCGAACAAGCATGCGACACCGCGCTTGATCCGCGCAGTATATTTATGGGGGCGTACATGAAGCGCATCGCCTTGTTGGGCATGCCCAACACCGGCAAGTCCACACTGTTCAACCGCATGACCGGCGGTGCTGCGCGCGTCGGCAACTGGCCGGGCATCACCGTCGAATTGCTCAGTGGAAAGATCTTGCTGGGCGGCGACATGGTGGAAATCATCGACCTGCCCGGCATCTACGATCTGCACGGCTATTCCGATGACGAGCAAGTGGTGCGCCATTTTCTGCGCGACAACGTGCCCGACCTGGCCCTGGTGATACTCAACGCCACGCAGATAGAACGCCAGATGAGTCTGCTGTTGCAGCTCAAGCAACTCGATATCAATATCGTGGTGCTGCTCAACATGGCGGACGAAGCCAAGAAGTTAGGCATCACCATAGACAGCAAGAAGATGACCGAGATGCTTGGCATGCCCATCCTTTTACTCAGCGGGAAATACGGCACCGGCTATCAGGAGGCCCTGCTGGCCGTCACCAAAGCCCTGCGCTATCCGACACCCGGCATGGCGGAAGAACTGCGCAGCCAGTTGGCAAAGGACGACCAGATCGAGGTGGAAATGGCGCGCGTGATGAAACAGGCGGTACAGATACCCGCGCGCCTGCCGGAAAACCTCACCGAGAAATTAGACCGCGTGATGTTGCATCCGTGGCTGGGGCTGCCGATCTTCTTTGCCATCATGTATCTGCTGTTCCAGGGCATCTTCCTGTTCGGGCAACCGCTGCAAACTGGTGTCGCTGAACTATTCATCCAGTTGCGCGAGGCCGCGCTCGCCCCGCTACTGGGCGGCCTGCCGCACGCCATGCGGGGCTTGCTGCTGGATGGTCTCTACAACGGCGTGGCCACCGTCGCGGCATTCGTGCCCATCATCGTGCTGTTCTTTTTGTTCATGGCACTGGTGGAGGACAGCGGCTATCTGTCGCGCGCCGCCTTCTTGATGGACGCGCTGATGGCGAAGCTGGGCTTGGATGGACGCGGCTTCGTCATGTTGCTGATGGGCTTCGGCTGTAACGTGCCCGCGCTGATGGGCACGCGCGTGATGCGCTCGCGAGCCATGCGCTTGCTCACCATGCTGGTCATTCCGTTCTCGCTGTGCTCGGCGCGCTTGCAAGTCTTCGTGTTCATCACCGCCGCGCTGTTCTCGCCCAGAGCCGCGCCATTAGTCCTGTTCAGCCTCTATCTGTTCAGCTTCGGAGCCGCAATACTCACCGCACTGCTGTTCAAAAACAAATTCAAGAACAGCGAGCCGTTCGTGCTCGAACTGCCTCCCTACCGATTCCCCACCGCGCGGCAAATGTGGCTGCGCGGCTGGCATGAAGTCACCCATTTCCTGCGCCGCGCCACCAAATTCATCATCGCCGGCGTGGTGCTGGTGTGGCTTCTCACCCACGTACCGTTCTCCGCCGTGCCCGCCAGCAGCGGCACGCTGTCCGGGATGATAGGCAACTGGCTGCACCCGCTGTTCGCACCGATAGGCATCAGCCCCGAACTCACCATCGCGCTGATCTTCGGCTTCGTCGCCAAAGAGATCGTCATCGGCTCGCTCGCCGTCATCTACGGCCTGTCCGGAGAAGCGCTGAGCGGCGCGCTGGCACACCAGCTCGACTGGGTGCAAGCCTACAGTTTCATGCTGTTCACGCTGATCTACACCCCCTGCCTCTCCACCATAGCGACATTGAAGAGCGAGTCCAAGGACCTGGGCTTCACCGTCTTCTCCATCCTCTGGTCGCTGGGGCTGGCATGGCTGGTAAGCTTCGCGTTCTATCAGGGCGCGAGGGCGTTCGGGTACTAACTTCCGCCAACGCGGGAATGACGAAGGAGCGTCTTATGTATGCAAACAATGCCACTGCAATCTATCGCACCATCGCCCTATGCGCACTCCTGCCGCTAGCCGCGTGCAATCAGAACGACACCACCACGCCTGCACCCAAGCTCCTCAAGGAACAGCGCGACGTGCTCGAAAAAGCCAAAGCCGTAGACGGTATCGTGCAACAGCAAAGCGAGGCACAACGCAAGGCGGCAGAGCAGCAGACGGGGGATTAAAAGGGCGCGCCATTGCCAACAGCCGACACACCGGTGGAAATACTGCTAGCATACACACCGCTTTAAACGATTGAGAACCATCCTACGGGAGGCCGCATGAAACTCGGGATTGTCATCTACTCACATGACCCGGAAACCCTCTGGAACGCTTTTCGGCTCGGCGTGTTTTCCCGCAAGCAAGGCGATGCGGTCTCAGTTTTCTTGCTGGGCAAGGGTGTGGAGGCCGAATCATCCGGCAGCGACAAGTTCGATGTCATCGGACAGATGCGCGGCTTCCTGGAAGCCGGCGGCTCGATTCTGGCTTGTGGCACCTGTCTGAAAATACGCCAGTCCCAGGGGTCGGATATTTGCCCGATGTCCACCATGCAGGACTTGCATGCGCTGATCCGTGACTCGGACAAGGTACTGAGTTTTTAGGAGGTTAAGACATGGATCGCAAGCAACATTGGGAACAGGTGTACAACACCAAGGCACCCGACTCGGTCAGCTGGTTCCAGGAGCATGCCGACCAATCCCTACGGCTCATCCACAACACGGGGCTTGGTAAAGAGGCGGCCATTATCGATGTGGGCGGCGGCGCTTCGAGACTGGTGGACGATCTGGCTTTGGAGGGCTACACCGACCTGACCGTGCTCGACTTGTCAGCGGCGGCACTCGCTGTTGCAAGGCAGCGTTTGGGGAAACATGCGGATGCGGTGCACTGGATGGAAGGCGACATTACCCGTGCAGAACTCCCCAAATACCGGTTCGATGTTTGGCATGATCGTGCGGTGTTCCATTTTTTGACCGACCCGGCAGACCGCCGCGCTTATGTCGAGCGGGTCAGGCATGCGGTTCGCCCTGGCGGACATGTGATTGTCGCCACTTTTGCCGAAGATGGGCCGGAAAAATGCAGCGGCTTGCCGGTGATGAAATACCAGCCCGAGACGCTGCACGCCGAGTTTGGAGACGCTTTCCTGCTCATCGAGCATGAGCAGGAAACACATCACACACCGTCCGGCACAATCCAGCAGTTTGTTTATTGTTACTGCCGCAAGGCTAACTGCTAATGCCTGAACGCAGCCAGATCAATGGCCGACAGGCAGATAGCGGCACGCCAACTGCGCTAACTGATTTCAGCGCACCGCCACCCGCGCCGCGCCTTCCCGCATCCTGCCTATCACCGCCACCTGCGTAAAACCCGCCGCCGCAAAACGTTCCAGCACTTCATCCGCCGCTTCCGGTGCAACGGATACCAGCAGACCGCCGCTGGTCTGCGCGTCGGCGAGCAAACATTGTTGCCAGACTGCCACATGCGCCGCGAAATCCACATCAGCCCCGTAGCTCGCCAAGTTGCGCTCAATCGCGCCGGGGCCTATGCCCTGTTGGGCTAGCGGCAACGCTTCGGACAGCACCGGCACTTTGCCGAACTCGACCTCGGCACTCAAGCCCGCCCCCCTGCACATTTCCAGCAGATGTCCTAACAGTCCGAAGCCGGTCACGTCGGTGAGCGCGTGTACGCCCGGCAGCGCGGCCAAACTGCTGCCCACTGCGTTGAGCTGGGTGGTGGCGTCGATGAGTTGCGCGTAGCCCGCTGCGGAGAGCAGCTCTTTCTTCAATGCGGCGGCGAGCACACCCACACCCAAGCCTTTTCCCAGAATGAGCACATCGCCAGCCCGTGCCGCACTGTTCTTCTTCACCCGGTCGGGATGCACAATGCCGAGTGCCACCAGGCCGTAGATGGGCTCCGGCGCGTCTATGGAATGCCCGCCCGCGATCGGGATGCCAGCCGTGCGGCACACCGCTTCGCCGCCTTGCAAAATTGCGCGTATGGTCGCGACCGACATTTTATTGATCGGCATGCCGACGATGGCGAGCGCCATGATGGGCGTGCCGCCCATCGCGTACACGTCGGACAGCGCGTTAGTGGCGGCAATGCGCCCAAAATCGAAGGGATCATCGACAATGGGCATGAAAAAATCCGTGGTGGCGATGATCGCCTGCTGGTCGTTCAAACGATACACCGCCGCGTCGTCGCTGCTCTCGGTGCCGACCAGCAGATCTGGAAACGGTAATTTCTTTTGCGCCTCGCCGAGTATTTCGTGTAATAACGCGGGAGAGATTTTGCAGCCGCATCCACCACCGTGCGACAATTGGGTCAATTTCACTTCGGACATATTTACTTTCATTGCACATGTTGTTTAGAACCGCGAACCTATCACAGCTAGACTCGTTTGACGAAATCATCGACGTGCGCACCCCGGCGGAATTTGCCGAGGACCACATCCCCGGCGCGATCAATTGCCCGGTATTGTCGAACGAGGAGCGCGTCATCGTCGGCACGCTGTACCAGCAAGTTTCACCCTTCGAGGCGCGCAAAGTCGGCGCGGCGCTGATAGCGAAGAATATCGCGCAGCATCTGGAAAAAACTTTTCACGCGCATCCGAAATCCTGGAAGCCGCTGATCTACTGCTGGCGCGGCGGGCAGCGCAGCGGGGCGATGAGCATCATTCTCGCCCAGGTCGGTTGGGCGGCGCACAAGCTGGAAGGCGGCTATAAGACTTATCGCCGCGAGGTGCTGGAAAAACTGGATGTCCTGCCCGCTGCGTTCCACTACCGGGTGATCTGCGGCGCGACAGGTTCAGGCAAGAGCCGTTTGCTCGCGGCATTGACGGCAGTTGGCGCGCAGGTGCTGGACCTCGAAGGCTTGGCGCAGCATCGCGGCTCGGTATTGGGCGGATTGCCGCAACAGCCGCAGCCCTCGCAGAAATGGTTCGAGAATTCGCTGGTACAGACACTGCAAAGTTTCGATCCGGCACAGGCGGTGTACGTGGAAGCGGAGAGCAACAAGATCGGCCGCCTCAACCTGCCCGCCGCACTCCACCAGGCCATGCACACAAGTGCCTGCGTGGTACTGGACACCGCACCCGAAGCGCGCCTGGCACTGCTGCAGGAAGACTATCGCCACTTCATCGAAGCACCGGACAGGCTCATCACGCTGCTGCAAGTATTGCACCCCTTCCACGGCAGCAAACGCATCGAGCACTGGAACGCCCTGATACACGCCGGAGAATTCCGCGCCTTGGTGGAAGAGCTGTTGGCACTGCATTACGACCCGAGCTATTTGCGTGCTTTGGACAAGCACTACACGCGGTTGGATCAGGCGCAGCATTTAGCGTTATCCGATCTATCCGGGGACGCATTGATACCTGTCGCCAGGGCTTTGCACGAGCAGCGCTAGCAACAACGCCGGATCAAATAACCACGACACGTATCATCACCCCGAAAAAAGTAGACCCGGCTTATTTTTCCGTATTAAGATGCGCGCGCAACCACACAAGGAGAACGATCATGGCTAAAGGTCAGCAACGCAAAAACAAAGAAGTCAAGAAACCCAAGAAAACGCCCCCACCCGCAATTTGAGTGGCAATTGAGCAACGAGCCGCAATATCACACTTGCATCTGATCGCTCAGGAAAAGCCCGGCACGCCGGGCTTTTTTACGCTTGCGGCAAAAAATAACTCGAACCCGACTCTTTAATCTCCAACCAAGGAATTGAAGCCATGAAAAAGAATGCATACGCGATCCTACTGCTACTCAGCGTAACGGCTTGCGCAACCACCAAAGCAACACCGCCAATCGAGCCGCCCGCGATGGCACCTGCGGTGCTACCGGCGGTGCCTGTGATGCCGCCTATATTGGTGCCACCCATCGTGACACGGCCACCCGCGAAGATCGCGCTCGCCTTGGGCGGCGGGGCGGCGCGCGGCTTTGCACACATAGGCGTGATCAAGGCATTGGAGGCACAAGGCATCTTTCCCGACATCATCGTCGGCACCAGCGCCGGATCAGTCGTCGGTGCACTGTATGCGTCCGGACTCAACGGCTTTCAAATACAGGAACTGTCCATGAACATGCAGGAAGACCAGTTTATCGACGGCTCGGGCATGTACCAATGCATTGCCGAAACGATAGTCTCGGACAAAAAGGGTTGCATCAAAGGGCAGGCGCTACAGGATTTCATCAACAGGAACGTCAATGGCCGCCCGATGGAGAAGCTCAATAAAACTTTTGCCGCAGTCGCCACCAATCTGGGCACGGGCGAGATGGTGGTATTCCGCACCGGTAACACCGGCATGGCAGTCCGGGCCTCTTCTTCCGTGCCGGTGTTTTTCGAGCCGGTCACCATCAACGGTCAGGATTACGTCGATGGCGGGCTGGTCGCCCCGGTTCCGGCGAGCGTTGCCCGCTCACTGGGCGCGGATTTCGTCATCGCCGTCGACATTTCAGACCGTCCCCAGGACAGGAAAATGACGGGGATCACCGATATCATGTGGCAAACCTTTTCCATTTTCGTGACGACCATCAACCGCCATGAGCAATCCAGTGCGGACATCGTCGTTCGACCCGTCACATCCGGCCTCCCCTCCATCGACGCGAGTGGCCGTAACAAAGCCGTGCTCGAGGGAGAAAAGGCTGTCGCCAAGATTTTGCCGGACCTGAAAGCCAAACTGGCGAAACTGAACGAACACCACCACGTAACAGGCATGCCTTGAACGGAGGGGAAAAAGCGCTTCGAACCCCGTCACGTTAGGTGGGCCACCCGGGCACCTCGTTTAGCGCGCCCCTTTCGCTCGGGCATCAGTAATGGAACCGCCCGACAACGTTATTCAATTCGCTGGCCAGCTGATCCAGCCGCTCAGCCGATTGAGCCGTGCCTACCATCGAGATGCTGGTGCTCTCGACCATCTGGGCGATTTGTTCGACTTGAACGGCAATATCATTGCTTGCGGAACTCTGTTCGCGAGTGGAGTTGGCCACTTCGCGAATACGGCCAAGCGTCTCGCTCGCCCCTGCGCGAATGTCCCGCAAAAGGGTCGCCGCACTCCGAGCAAGGTCGACGCCAATTTGCACCTGGGGAGCGATAGCTTCCATGACAGCAACGGCCTGCCCCGTGTCGTTCTGGATGGCGGCAATCATCTTGCTGATTTGCACGGTGGCCTGTGCTGTGCGTTCTGCAAGAACGCGCACCTCGTCAGCGACCACGGCGAATCCTCGTCCCTGTTCGCCTGCGCGCGCGGCTTCGATTGCCGCATTGAGCGCGAGCAGATTGGTTTGCGCGGCGATATCTTTGATGACGCTGGCGATCGAGGCAATTTCATTTGCGCTATTGGCCAGTTCACGGATCTTTCCTGAAGCGTGCTGCACGGTGCCGGCGATCTTGCCCATTTCATCGGATGCGGAGGTAACGCCGCTTTCCCCTTGTTTGGCGAGTTCTGCCGCGCGTGCAGAGTTCACCTCGGTGTCCTGCGCGCTTTCGGAAATATGGTTGATGCTGACGGTCATTTCCTCGATAGCTGCCGACATAGAAGAAGTGGCATCCACCTGCGTGTTGGACGCAATGGCCACTTCGCGCGCCGCCTGTGCGATGCTGCGGGATTCCTTGGTCACTTGTTGTGCGCTGGTTCCCACGCCTTGCATCATGGTGCGCAGGTTCTCCAGCATGCTGGCCAGCGATGACAGCAGGCTGGCAGGATTGCCGGCATCGGTGTTGACGGTGACAGTCAGGTCACCCTGGGCAACGTTCCGGATGATCTCGACGGCATAAGCCGGTTCTCCGCCCAGCTGACGCAGCACGCTGCGTGCAACGAAGTAGGAAAGCAGGATGACGGCGGCGAAGATGGCGACCAGCAGCAAAGCGAAAGTTTGGATCTGCTCATAGAAGGCCGCTTCGATATCATCGATGTAGATACCGGTGCCAATAACCCAGCCCCACGGCTCAAACCCCTGGACATAGGAAATTTTCGGCTCGGGTTTTGCATCCTTCGAGCGCGCCCACATATAATCCATGAAACCGGCCTTCTGCGCCTTCACGATGTTGACGGACTCGATATAGATGAACTTGCCCGCCTTATCCTTGAAGTCGCCGAGGTCAGTTCCCTGCAAATCCAGGCGGATCGGGTGCATGACCATCTTGGGTTGCATGTCGTTGATCCAGAAATACTCCTTGTCCTGTTCGTAGCGCATACTGCGCACCGCACCGGCAGCACCGGCCTGCGCTTCGTCGCGGGTAAGCTTGCCCTGCACTTCCAGCTCGTGGAATCCATTGACGACGCCGACCGCGACTTCGACCAGATGACGTGTCTTGGTCTTGCGATCCTGCATCATGGTGTCGCGCAGATGGAAGATGGAGGCCGAGGCGAGCACAGCAAAGCCGACAAAGGCAGCCACGACGATGAGCCCCAACCGGCTGCGTACTTTTAGTTTTTCTAACATAATGCGGCTCCAACAAATATTAATGACGCAGAATGCTGCGGGCAATGTATTAACGGCAATTTCAGGTGTATCTTGATAGCGCTTTGAAAATTCAGTGCCAGCAGACCGAGCCCGCCCCATTCAATCTCCTTTACCCATATATAAACCGATGCCCACTTCCCGCAAACGCTGGCTACTCCCACTAGGCCTTTTGATCCTTTCCATCACCTGGGGATACACCTGGGTGCTCGCCAAGCAGGCACTGACTTATGCACCGCCCTTCGCGTTCGCGGCGGAGCGTTGTGTCGGCGGGGCGCTGGCGTTGTTTCTGGCACTCAGGCTGATGGGCAGACCGCTCAAGTTGGTCGCGCCCGGCCCCACGCTCGCGATCGGTTTGTTCCAAATCACGGGCTTCATGGCGTTATCGACTTGGGCGCTGGTGGAAGGCGGCGCCGGCAAGACGGCGGTGCTGATCTTCACCATGCCTCTGTGGACGCTGCTGCTCGCCTGGCCGGTCCTGGGCGAACGCATCCGGGGGACACAGTGGCTGGCCGCTGCGAGCACACTCACCGGCCTGCTCTTGATCATCGAACCGTGGAACATGCACACCAGCCTGCTCAGCAAATTCCTCGGTGTGACGGCGGCATTGTGCTGGGCCATCGGCACCGTGCTGGTCAAGCGCCTGCGCTCCCGGCAGCCAGTTGACCTGCTCTCGCTATCCACCTGGCAGATGCTGATCGGCGCCGTGCCCCTGATACTGCTCGCGGTGGTTATCCCAGAGCGCCCCACCGACTGGTCCGCAGCCTACATCGGTATCCTCGCCTTCATATCGGTGATCAGCACGGCGATGGGCTGGTGGCTGTGGATCACGCTGCTCGACAGAGTGCCCGCATGGGAAGCCAGCCTTTCCGTGCTCGGCACGCCGGTGGTGGCGATCGTTTCATCGCGCCTGATGATGGGGGAAGAATTCAAGTTGAGCGAGGCGACGGGCATATTGCTGATAGGCGCAGGGCTGGCGCTGCTGTCGCTGATCGGATGGGCCGCCAGCAGGCGCAGTGCGGTGAAGTAGCAATCGGCAAGCTCGGCTTGCATTTTTGTGTATAGCTTCATAATATACAAACCATGACCGATCTGACCAAAATCACGGGCTTCGACTGGGATGATGGCAATGCCCGCAAAAGCGCGGAGAAGCACGAAGTATCGATGGCCGAGGCCGAGCAGGTTTTCTTCAACGACCCGTTATTGCTGTTGGCAGATACCAAACATAGCCAGCGCGAGAACCGCCACCATGCGCTCGGGAAAACAGATGAAGGGCGGCTTTTGCACATCACGTTCACCTTGCGCAAAGCTGGGGAAAAGATACGCGTGATTTCGGCCAGAGACATGCACAGGAAGGAGCGCAAGATTTATGAACAAACCCCTTAAACAAATCCCCAAGTTCGCCAGCGAAGCCGAAGAGCGCGCATTCTGGGAAAAGCATGATTCCGCCAACTATGTGGACTGGACGAAAGCCAAGCGCGCCGCGCTGCCAAACCTGAAGCCGTCGACCAAGACCATCTCGCTACGCCTACCTCAGCACATGTTGGACTCAATCAAGGCGGCAGCAAATTCTAGAGATGTCCCGTATCAGTCGCTCATCAAGGTGTGGCTGCAAGAGAAACTGCATAGCCACTAACGTAAGGGGAATCGATTCCGGCACTTGTCGTTGTTCGGGAGCAGAAACATGTACCGGGACATCCTGAAATTCTGGTTCGAAGAAATCGAACCGTCGCAATGGTGGAAAAAGGATGAAGATCTGGACCGGCTGATCACCGAACGGTTTTCGGATATTCATCACCGTGCAACCCTTTGCGAGCTGTTCGAGTGGCGTAAGGATGCACGCGGCAGGCTGGCGGAGATTATCGTGATCGATCAATTTTCGCGGAACATGTTCAGGAATTCTCCCCTGTCATTTTCCCATGATGCCCTGGCGCTTGCACTGGCACAGGAAGCCATTTCAGTTGGCGCAGACAAATTATTGGAACAGACCGAGCGTAGCTTCCTCTACATGCCGTTCATGCACAGCGAGTCGTTGCAGATCCATGAGATCGCCACCAGCTTGTTCCGGGACAATGGCAACCAGAACAGTCTGGATTTCGCATTGAAGCACAAGGCGATCATTGCAAGGTTCGGCCGCTATCCGCACAGGAACAGCATCCTTGGCAGGAAATCTACCGATGAGGAAATCGAGTTTCTGAAGCAACCGGGTTCGGGGTTCTGACGAACACCAGCCAGTATCAGCCAACACAACACCAGCGCAGGATTGAACGCCTTGCATGGTGCGGCATAAGCAAGCAAGGGGCGGTATACTCGGTGGCGAAAATAATTCGAACCTGGCCCGTTTAATTCAAGAATTGTAAAAAAGAATGAATACGCAAATACTCAGCATTAATCTCGTGCCTAAAAATGCATGGGGGAAAAATGTCAGAGCAGTTGTATCTAACCATGAATGGAATAAGCTGCGCTGGCATTTTGGGGCATCTTTAGAGCAACCAACACCCGGTGGTGGTGCGATGTGTGGCCATAGCTCTCAGGGTAATAATTATCTTATATGCAATGTCTGCGAGAGAACGTTCGATAATTTGCATCTGCATGAACTCTGGCAGTTTGACGATATAAAACTTATACAAAAACTGATTGGCTGCAGAGCTATATGTGAGGAATGCCACAACGCAATACATTTTGGTAGGTCGCAGTCGGTGGGGCTGGAAAAGCAAGCCTTTGCTCATCTACAAAAAATCAATGGATGGTCTGAGGAGGATACAAAAAATCATGTCAAAAGCTCATTCAGGGAGTGGGTGAGGCGAGATCGGTTTCATTACAAACTGGACTTGAGTTATCTGCTAGAGAACAATCTGATATCCAAGCGGAATATACATTGGGCTTGGTTAGACCGTCCCAAAAGAGTGCGTGACCGATTAGGGCAACGCTGATCAAGTCCACCCATTCCACAGGTCGTGCGTTATAGCCATAGAACACAAACACGGGAAGATGGTAATGAAACAACAGACACTGGC
>JABEVF010000009.1 GCA_013043965.1 Gallionella sp.
CACACCGGGATTTTTCCTGGGCTTATCCGGCGCGCTGTGCAGCCTCATCGTGCTGGCCTTCGCGCAACACCTGCCGGCGCGCTGGTTCGGTGCGGTCAGCCAGAGCATCCTCGCCGCCTTCGCGCACATCGCCGGACAGATGGGCGTGGTCTACATATGGCTCATCCCGCACAGCGGCATCGTCTATCTCATCCCCATTTTCGCCGCCGCCGCGCTGATCTTCGGTACCGTGAACGGCCTGATCGCCGCGCGTTTCATGGATAATGTGAGCAAGCCTCCATCAGTGACAGCCAAATGAAAACAATTACCCTAGCCTTCACCGGCGCATCCGGCCTGCCTTACGGCTTGCGCCTGCTCGAAACCCTGCTGCATAGCGGACAGCGGGTACATCTGGTCTACACCCAGGCCGCGCAAATCGTCGCCAAACAGGAACTGGACTTCGTGCTGCCAAACCGTTCGCGGGATGCTGAGCAAATGTTCGCGGAAAGGTTCGGCAGATGTAGCGGAGAATTAAAAGTGCACGGCATACAAGACTGGTACGCGCCTATGGCCTCCGGCTCGAATCCCGGCGATGGCATGGTCATCTGCCCCTGCACCATGGGCATGCTGGGCAAGATCGCGGGCGGCATCAGCGACGACCTGATCGCCCGCGCCGCCGACGTGATGCTCAAAGAAAAACGCACCCTCATCCTCGCGCCGCGCGAGATGCCCTTCTCCGCGATCCATCTGGAAAACATGCTCAAGCTCTCACACGCGGGTGCCGTCATCATGCCGCCCAACCCCGGCTTCTATCACCATCCGCAGAGCGTGCAGGATATCGTCGATTTTGTCGTGGCGCGGATATTGGATCATTTAGGCGTGGCAAACGCGCTGCTAGCGCGCTGGGGTGAAGAATAAGTCAATGACAGCTTCGCCGGGCCGCCACCGACGGCTCCGCTGTTGCAGTAGCTCAGCCCTCGAAAAGCTCAGGACGCACGGTCTGAGGGAAGCGCGTGACGAACCTGCTTCAACAACGCCCGCACCGGCGTTGGTATCGCCGCCCGCAACGCATCCTCCACATCCAGCCACACACTGCCCGCCTGCTGTACCTGTAGTGGCTTGTGCGGCACATGCAGCAGCACCGGCGTAATGTGCAATTTGAAATGCGTGAAGGTGTGAGTGAACGCATCCAGTTCTATTCTTTCGCTCACGACTATGCCGTTGCGCTGCACGTAATCTGCGACGAGGTCTTGCCCGTCATCCAATTGAGGCAGGCACCACAGCCCGCCCCAGATGCCTTGTGGGGCTCGCTTTTCCAGCAGGATATCGCGCCCTGACATGAGCAGCAAGAACGTGCTGTGTCTTTCCGGCACAACTTTGCGCGGACGCGACGTGGGGAGTTGGTGCACGCGATCCGTTTGGAAAGCTGCGCAATCATCCTGCACCGGGCACTGCCCACATTTGGGTCTGCCGCGTGTGCATAGCGTCGCGCCCATGTCCATTTGAGCCTGGATGTAAACGGCGACATCGCGTTGCGGCAATAGGGTTTCGGCTTGTTGCCAAAGTAGCGCCTCGATTTTTTTATCGGCTGTCCATCCCGTTATACCGCAGTAGCGGGCCAGCACACGCTTGACGTTGCCATCCAAAATCGCGCGGCGTTCGTGGAAAGCCAGCGCGCAAATCGCGGCGGCGGTGGAGCGTCCGATGCCGGGCAGGTCGAGTATCTGCTCGAACTCGCGCGGGAATTCGCCGTGATATTTATCGGCGATAAGCCGCGCGGCGCGGTGCAGGTTGCGGCCTCTGGCGTAGTAGCCCAAACCGCTCCAGTGCTCGAGCACTTGTTCCTCGGTTGCCGCTGCGAGTGCAGCGATGTCGGGGAAAGATGCGACGAAGCGTTGGTAGTAGGGAATGACGGTAGCGACCTGTGTTTGTTGCAGCATGATCTCGGACAGCCACACACGGTAGGCATCTTCGCCCTGCCAGGGCAGGTCGTGACGACCATGCGCGCGCTGCCATACGACCAGGCGCGTGGCAAAGGTCTTCTGGATGGCACGGGGTGCGCGCACTATTTGAACAATCCTTTAAACCCGCTATTGAGTTGATCTTGTAACTTCGTTTTCGCTTCTTCTTTGTTCATGTCGATTTGTTGTTTGACGGCAGCCTTTGCTCCCGCCACCTTGTGCCTGGTCTCATCGCTCACCATAGAACCGAAGTCCAAACTGTATTTCAGATCCACGAACGGCCCGCTGACGCGCACCGGCACGGTCACGCCACCCACGGTGTCCGCACCGCCCTGGCCCTCCAGCGTTTTGGCGAGCGTGGCCTTGGCCAGATAGTCGATGCTGTCGGTGGCAATGTTGATGTCACCCGCACCGCTCAAACGCAGCAGCGGCGATTTCATCGACAAGTCGTCGTTATGTGCCACGCCGTTGTTGATCTTGAAACTGGCTTTCAGCGAACTGAAATCGGTCTTCTCGTCTTTGTTCGCACTTTCGATTTGCGGTTTCGCGCCTAACATCGCTTTGGCATCGCGGATTTTTTTCGCGATATTGATACCCTTGATCGCACCGTCGGCGAGATTGAGTGAGGCATCGCCGCCGAGCGCGCGCCTCATCTCGCTCACTTTATTGCCTTGCATGGTGAGATTCACGCTGACATTGCCTTTTCCCTCCAGCGTGTCGAAATTGGCCGCATCTTTGCCCAGGGCGGCGATGTTGATCCCCGTCAGAGTTTGTTTGATAACGATGCTGGGCGTGGCCTGTGCATTGATGCCGATACTGCCGCTGGCGCTGCCCCGATATAACGTCGCAGACAGCGGGCTGATGTTCACGATGCCTTGGTGGGCTTGCACATCGAGGCGCAAATGATCGACTTTGACGTTGGCGATTTTTAACGCGCCTATGCTTACTCTGCCGTCCAGATTGAGCGTGCGCAGCGCGGACATATCCAGCGGTTGTTCGGCTTGCGCCGCCTTGGGCGCGTCGGCGGATTTCTTTGGCAGATAGAAATCGGCATCGAGCTGATCCACATCCGCATCAATATGTATCGCCGGTTGGGCGAAATTATTCACGCCCAATTTGGCGCGCAACTGGCTTTGCAGCAGTCCGCCCGACAGATTCGCCTGCACGCTTTGCTTCTTCAAATCCAGATGCGCATTGCCTTTCATCGTGCTGCTCAGCGACTTGTTGGGCAGCTTGTCTCCGGTGGCATTCAGCGCGATATCCAGATTGCTCAGATCGAATTGTTGCGCGCTCATGTTGCCCGCGAGCGGCGAACCGAGCCTGAGCTTGACGGTTTGTTCGGGCTGCTGCATCTGCGCATCCAGCGTGATGTTCTCAACCGTGAACGCCTGCGCCGAACCGGCGATGTCGGGCACGGACAAGACCGCGGCCAGTTTGCCGAAGGGTGCATCCAAACTGGCATTCAGCGTGAGTTTAGAGCCGGCATAGCGATTTTTGCTCAGGGTTAGATCGGGCGCGGATAGGTCGGCAGAGAAATTCTGCGCGCCTTTCACTCCGCTGACTTTGAGGGCCAGTTTGTTGGCGGAAAATTCCTGGGCACCCAGGTTGGCACTGGCGTTGCCACTGGCTTGCAGCCGCAGCTGGGTCATATCAAATGCCGCGCCGCTCGCCTTCAAATCCAGATCGGCCAACTGGTAACTTCGCTTATCAAGGTCGAAAGTCAGCGTGGCCTTCAACTCGGCATTGATGTCCAGCCTGGGTTGATTGGCCTGCACCACGACCGACATCGCGATCTTGGCGGGTACGCCGTTGGCGATACGGCCTGTGGTCAGCTGCATATCCTTGATCGCATATCGCGCGCCGCCGAGTTCATCCACGTAAGCGAGGCTGGCCTTGTCGATTACCGCTTTGGCGACGTCAAATTGCACGGGCTGGCTGACCGATGTCGGCTCTGCTTTCTTCGCCAGCAGATCGTCGACATTGCTGGTTCCGTCCTTGTGCTGGATAAGCGTGGCATGCAGCCCGCTCAAAGCGACTTCGTTGACGATGATCTGTTTACCGAACAAGGGCAACAGCGCCAGGGATACGCGCGCGGATTCCATCGCGGCAAACTCTTGCTCACTGTTGAATTCCGACAAAGACACATGGTTCAGGTTCACGCCGATGTCAGGGAAGAACGACAGGCTGATGTCGCCATCCAGATGCAACGTGCGGTGCCTGCTGTCTTGCACCGCCTGTATGATTTTTTCTTTGTAGTCGTTGGGATTGAACGTCGCCGCCAGATACACCGCTCCCGCCACCGCTACCCCGATTAACGCAGCCGCTGAGGCCAAACCTGCTTTCAGGATTTTATTCATGCCAGCCCCACCAAAAGTGCAGGCGCGAATTATAACGGAGAGCGGCACGGGCCCACTTAGTACTCGCCACTTTACTCTGACTAGATCACCTTTGAATATTTGGCATGTTCGGTACGGGTCCGCAGATATTTGTCGAACACCATGCAGATGTTGCGTATCAACATCCGCCCTGTCGCGGTCACGGTCATTCCTTGCGGGGACAGCGACAGCAGACCTTCACGCTCATACTCGCGCAGTTCGGGCATCTCGCTGGCGAAGTACTTCTCGAAATCGACCAGGTAAGCGATATTGAACGATTCGTAGGACAGCTCGAAATGGCACATCAGGGCCTGGATGATTGCGCGTCTGAGCAAGTCGTCGGCGTTCAATTCCAACCCGCGCATGATGGGCAGCTGATCTCTATCCAGCGCGTCGTAATAGCTCTCCAGATCGCGATAATTCTGGCTGTAAGTCGGGCCGACTTTTCCAATGGCGCTCACACCCAGGGCAATGAGATCGCAATCGGAATGGGTGGAATAGCCCTGGAAGTTACGGTGCAACCTCCCTTGGCGCTGCGCCACGGCCAGCTCGTCCTCGGGCTTGGCAAAGTGATCCATGCCTATATACACATAGCCAGCGTCGGTGAGTTTCCTCACTGCCATGCCGAGGATGTCCAGCTTGGTCTGCGCCTCCGGCAAATCGCTCTCGTTGATGCGCCGCTGCGGCTTGAACAGGGTGGGCATATGTGCGTAGTTGTAGATGGACAGACGATCGGGATCGGCCGCGATCACTTTGTCCAGTGTCGTGCCAAAGCCCGTCAACGTTTGTTTGGGCAAGCCGTAGATCAGATCGATGCTCACCGACTTGAAGCCGTTGGCGCGTGCCGCGCTGATTACGCGCAGGGTTTCCTCTTCGCTCTGGATGCGGTTCACCGCGTGTTGCACCGCATCATCAAAATCTTGCACGCCGATGCTGATACGGTTGAAGCCAGCCGCACCCAACAGCGAGATAGTCTCATCCGCCACTTTGCGCGGGTCGATTTCTATCGAGTACTCACCGTTGTCTATCAGCTTGAAATTCTGTCGTATCGCATCCATCACCTGGCGTATCTCGGCATCGCTCATAAACGTCGGCGTGCCACCGCCAAAATGCAATTGCTCGATGATTTGCCCGCGCCCCAGCACAGTCGCTTGCATATTCATTTCTTTGGTCACATAGCGCACATAAGCGGCGGATTTGCTCCGATCTTTGGTAATGACTTTATTGCACGCGCAATAAAAGCACAGGGTGTTGCAAAAAGGGATGTGTACGTACAAGGACAGCGGGCGGCTGACTCCGCCGATCTCGCGCTTCGCCACCCAGGAACCATAACTGTCCGCATTGAAGGCCTCGACGAAGCGGTCTGCGGTGGGGTACGAGGTATAGCGCGGACCATTCTTATCCAGCCTGCGCAGCAGTTCCAAATCCAAATCCAGAGGTGATGCCATGATGCATTCCGCCATTTTTCAAAGTGTGGCTAACTATGACAGTTGCTTGCATGAGCTGGTTTGATATATGTCAAAATACGCGTCTCTAAATTCAGTGCGTTGGAGACTATCGGGAAAACCCGCTCTTCGTTCGCCAATTCCCACATGGCTAAATTGCTCAAAGTCCAACAACCCGTCACTCTCATCGCGCAACTGCGCTCGCATTGCTCCACCTGCAATTTGCGCGAGCTGTGTATGCCTGTCGATCTGAGCTCAGAGGATATGCAGCGCATCAATGCACTGACCCAGTTGAAACGCGGTTATTCTCGGGGAGATTATTTGTACCGCAGTGGCGACGCCTTTCATTCCCTGTATGCGATACGCTCGGGTTCATTCAAAACCCAAGTGCTGCACGAGGATGGCCGTGAGCAAGTGACCGGTTTTCAGATGACCGGCGAGATCATAGGCATGGATGCCATCAGCACCGATGTGCACGCTTGCGATGCGATTGCGATGGAAAGCGGCGAGGTCTGCGCCCTGCCATTCAATCAATTGGAGGCGATGAGTCGCGAGTTACCCAGCTTGCAGCGACACCTGTACAAAATCATGAGCCGCGAGATCGTACGCGACCAAGGCATCATGTTGTTGCTCGGTTCGATGCGTGCGGAGGAACGGCTCGCTGCTTTTTTATTGAACTTTTCGCAACGTCTCGCCGCGCGTGGGTTTTCCCCGACCCAGTTTCAACTGCGCATGTCGCGACAGGAGATCGGCAGTTACTTGGGATTGAAGCTGGAAACCGTCAGTCGTGCTTTTTCACATTTTCAAAATGAAGGCATCATCAGCGTCAAAGTGCGTTCTATCGAACTCCTGGATTTAGCCAAATTACAGGCCGGCCTGAAATGCCAAAACTAACCGCGTGATATCCACAAAATGAGACCGACTGACCACAAACCATCTGCGCGATGGTAATTCAACAGCCTCTAAAAATGTCAGGCTCTGTCACGCAATAGCTGGCGAAATCCCAAATGTACCGAGCTAAACCTTGCTGTAAATCATGCGTAACAAGGACGGCGGTTTAATTTATTATTTGTCCGCTGCACGTCATTGACAAATGACCATACTACGTGCAACATCTATTCGCGTTTTGCTGTAATTTCTATCAGCAACTGGTGGGCAGCAAGTTCGCACTGGCCGTTTCAACATTTCGTCACGAGGTAACTATCATGGATCAAAGTACAGACACCACTCAATTAAGAATCGTGCAACAACAGAAACTGAAAGAATTGCAATCCCATCAAAAGAATTTGCACGAATTGCAGGCAGAATTGGAAAAGATCAATTTAAGAATCAAAAACCATGAAAAGCTATCGGAGGCAGATACCCAGTTCATCAGCGAACTTGGCTGGCTCAGTGCATTGTCTGTGACGATAGCAAGTATCGCTGCTAGCGTTTAATTTTCGTGTAAAACGGAGTCGCATGCGGAAAGACTAAAGGGCGGATTAACCGTCCTTTAGTCTTTCCGGCTCTTATTTCATATTTGGGAACGATGCTTCAGAATCGCCTGAACCGCGCCGTATTCGGCATCCGTTGCAAACTGCCCCTTATGGAATACGAACTGCAATTGCTTGCCTGCCCCATCCAAACCAGAAACACCAAAGGTCTTACCCGCATAATCAGCATAATAGCGTAGGTTTTTCACTAAACTCACTTGAGTCCCGTTTCTCTGCACTAGACCCAAGCTTTGTTCGCTCAGCGTAATGCATACTGGCGCCGACGGCAACAGCATCAGCCGCGTCTTAAAAATGCGATTGAACCCGACAATAAAAAAGAAGCACGTCAGGAAAAAAAACAAATAGCCCATATTGTGATCATCCCCGTACCAAAAGCTGGCAGCGATGGATGCAAGTGCCACCACAGTTGGAACGTACAGCAATAAATCCCAAATCACACCTTTGCGATCAGACACCAAATCAAATCGCTGCGCTTCTGCGCTATTTACTTCCGCCATGTCAGCCACTCACCCTTTAACATAGTCACTTCCAAAATATATTTGGCCGATTACTTCACAAAATCTGTTTGATTGCCCCATCTAATTCGCCAATAAGCATTCTCCCCGCGCGTTCAAAGCGCACAATACCTTTTTTGTCGATAATAAACGTCCATGGATCACCCATCACTCGATAGGCCTTATATGCTTGCGGATTTTCGTACTGGTCGATGTGAATAAATATCATTTTCCCCTCATATGTATCCATGATGGATTTAAACATCTGAAGCTGCTCATCGCAGTTCGTACAATGTCCAGGCGTTGCGAATTCCAATACGATAGGTTTGCCTGTTAGCAATGCCTGATCAATCGAATACTGATACATGCGGGCATCAGGCTGACGATAAGTCGTAACCTTACTAAAGTTACCACCCGCATCAGCTAGCGTTTTAGTCGGCAAACTGGGCGCATGCTCCCCGACCGCGAATCCTGCAGAAAGATGCTGCTCACAACCTTCCAAAACACACAAGAGGAGAATCCCGCAGCACGCCGACAAAAACCTCTCTAGATTCATGCTCTCTTTTGCCATCCGAATTTAGTTGTTTTATACAGGTTATATCCCCAAATGATGTTGGCCGTTAACACGAGAGTGCCAAAGATGCCTACAAAAGCGAGTAAGTGACTAACCAGCTTTTCTACATCTTCGCCCGCATCCAAACCTCCGACCAAACCAGCCGCAAGGAAGAACACCACCATTCCAATCAACCCAAAGTTGTGCATCCAGAAATGAACTTTCACCAGACGAAGGCTGTATATTTGGCGACGAGAAACCGTAGGCACGACATAGTACAGCGCGGCAAAAATCGCCATCTCGACCCAGCCCAGTAGATTGATGTGCCCATGCGCCAATGTGATCAAACGACCATGCAAACTATAGTCGACGAAATGCCGAAATGCCGGCACTCCACCCATGACCGCCCCCCACGAAAAACCTATGATGCTGTAAATAATGCATGCGTAAACAAACCACAAAATATACTTGGTGAATTCCTCAGCCTGTGATGCGCTGTGTTCAATGCTTTCCGTCATGTTGTTCCTCATTTGATTTTGTTTTCATCCAATCGCGAATATCCTTGTACTGACTTCTCCATCCGTCCGGTGCCCACATATCAAGCATCGCGTTGATGAAACTCGAATCACCCTTTGGCGGCTCAAATGATGATGATGATCCTTGGTCAGATTTTAACTCGGACAGAAAAACGGCCATACTACGCAAGTCCGCATCGGGAAGGCTAGACACATATGCCGCATCCTTGGGGGGAGTTCCATGGTCTAAAGTTCTCGCACCATAAGTCTGCTCTGGACTTTTAAGGAAATTATAAAAATAACTGACATCATGTTTCGATCCAAGGCCGTCCAGGCTCACACCCATGCTGGTGCCACTACCGACCGCCCGATGACAAGAGTAACAGTTGCTTTGCTGGTATAAATGATAACCCTGCAATCCGTCAGCCGAAAAATCGAAGTGCGTAAGAACAGGGAACAGTGGCTGCTCTGAATGCCGCCTAACCGCCTCGAGGACAACAAAGTTAACCACTGTAATAACCACAAGTAGCGCGATTACCCCGAAGAGTATCTTTTCTCCTTTTTTCATCAATTCCCAATCCTAACTCAGCGTAATACCCTCATTGCTCGCCCCTCATTTTCAGAGACTCACAAATAAAAAAACTGATCGATGCAGACCAGTCTCCAAGTGATTTCCAGCACCAAAATACTCGGCACTGGAACATCCAAAAAAATAAGTAAAGCTTATTTGACGATCTTCACTTTTTCCAAAACCATCTTGTTATTAATTTGGTATCCATCCCCTTCCGAACTATCGGCTGCCTGCGACAAGAAAGTCGCTGCGTTATGGATATCTTCATCGGTCAAATTCTTAGCAACCGCCCGCATCTGCCCCATCGGATCATTTGCACGGGATCCATCGCGCCAATGCGTCAACTGATTGACCAGATACACGTACTTCTGCTGACCAATCTTGGGGTAAACCGGATCGGCACCGCGACCATTAAAGCCATGGCAAGACTGACACGCGGGCACTTTGTTGACCACCCCATAGCGAACCAGTATCTGGCCTTTGTAGGACTCGCCTATCACTGTACCATCGGTCTTAAGCGCACCCAAGTCAGAAGGCTCAGAATCCCTTGGGAAGCTGTTCTCATAAGCGGCCAAATCGCGCCTGTCCTGCACGCTTAATCCTTTTGCAATGCCATTCATCTGATCCATAGTCAGATCTTTGCGCTTATCTTCTGCGAAATTGGTCAGCTGCTTGACGATATATACATATCCGATATTGGCCAGCCTAGGGGCACCCATCCCGTCATTGCCCATCGCTTTTTCACCATGGCATGTTTGGCATGCAGGCACGCTCCCATCAGACTTTCCATTTTCAAAAATACTTTTTCCATTGGTGATATTCGCTGTTACCGCGCCTTCTTCAGCAATACTGACACCTGAGAATGCCAGCATGGCGACCGCCCCGCAACACACCATAGCAAAATCGGATAATTTACGCATGTACCCCTCCCCCGTTCTAAAATTTTAATTACCTACACACCCAGTACAGCTCAGCGAATTATTTTCCTTCGCTCGACAAGCAATTCAGGCATTTTTTTTCATCAGAATAAAAGCCAAACCAAATAAAAACGAGAAAATACAAACGTACATGATAATAACTTCGCTGGTTGTTACATCTGGCTCAAGCATTTGCGACTCCTTGGTTAATGAAATGATAAAAATTTCCCTAACATTCACTATCTATAGGGACGGCGGCAATACTAGCATCAAGAAATCTACGTGGCAATAGTGTTTTAGCTACACTATTGTAACAAGAACCACATTGCTAACCGCATCCTGATAAGCAACATGAATACGCAACCTAGGACGGTTTTATTCGCGCCCCGAGCGGCTTTTAATCACATCCCATGCCATATAAGCAGTCACACAAACAACGATCAAACAAGCGATGATAATAAGTTGATTTTCGACTTCGGTGCTAACCAACCCACCCACGAACATGTGCACCGCGAATCCCGCTATGAAAACGGCGCTTATCGCTGCAACCAAATAAATTAAAATCTCGACGATCATTTTTGTCACTCACGAACCTGCTTGGATGGTGAATGCTTAATCTCAACGATTACCCCACCTTGCTGCAAGTCGACGGTCTCGACCGCCCCTGCTCCCATAGTGGCGAGATTGTGGGAAAGCGAACCGTTCGCAGGATTATGCGGATCGAAAATCATATAATCAACCCCACGTAACATGGCAAGCAACGCGTCACCATCCTTGGCATTCGGCGGTAATGGAAGCGCATCGCACCGGCAGGCCAGCATGGTCAGCCCAGGCCACTGACTTGCCACACGAATCGTTTTTTTGGCGGAACCATCCGAATTGGGTTCTTCATTTAAGAAATTACCGCTGTCCTCTGCCAAGACTTTGATGATGCTGTCGCGTGGCGACAGATAACCGCTCAGCACCTGCTGGTAGCGCCCCTTGTCAACAACCATAAACACCGTAGCAACAATCATGGTCAGCAACAGAACCATCCCGCGCTGCCCCCAAAAGCCCGCATTCGAATGTTTGGGTCGGTACAACAATAAGGGCAGGCCCCAATACAAGCAAATCGTCAGGGCAACCATGGCAAAGATCTCATCCCCGGTTAGAATGCCGATCACCAGCGCAATCAAAAGTATGCGGCCCAGAAAATCCGTCCATAAATCGCCGACCTGCTTCCACAGCACCCATAGTAAAACCAACAAAACCCAGACCCCGACCACCCAGCGGAGCACTCCAACCTCGTTGGCTCCAGACACGCCTCCCAAAAACATACCTGACAAGCTAACGACTGGATTCATGAACCATCCGACATGAACCCAACCGGAAGTTAAAGCCAAAGCCAACAAAACCACAAATGAAACGCCACCAATAAAATAATTTCTTTGCTTCTCATCCAGCGGATTCCGATACCAAGCCCACAACAAAGCCAACGGATATGCCATGCCAACCGGATGGAGCGTG
>JABEVF010000086.1 GCA_013043965.1 Gallionella sp.
CATCGCGCTGCGCCATCAGGCCAAACTGGAGATACTCAGCGTGGAGAACCAAGGCAGCACCTTCTCCATCGTCTTTCCGGTGAAACGCGCGGTGCACTAAGTTGCCGCTTCAATTATCGCGAAGCTAATGCGTTCGTAATCGAACCCGCGCGTCACACTGATACCCATCCTCACGTTCTGTTTCTCGCCGTTCGCGCGCACGATCTGCAACAGCCCTCCCGCACTGAACATATGGCGTGGAATAATCAGGCTGGCGGGCGTGCGTACCTTAATCTCCTCGGGAAGCAAAAATCCGACTTGGGGCGCGCCCCCAGCAACCATGACATGCAAAGGCTCCGGGACGCCGGGCACATAGCCGACCCCGAGTTGCAGCAGGCCGAGCGTCGAGACGTGCAGCCACACCACTGCACCCAACCTAAACGGCTGGCTCTCATCGTGCCGCACCGCGACCAGCTGGTGCAGATTCAATCTGCCCTGTGCATGGTTATGGCGTGTCAGTTTGGCTCCCAGCACGCTCTCGTCGTCCAGCATCCATCCTTCCTCGGGGGCGGACAATGCTTGTTGGGACGTGGCCGAACCGACGGGCAGAACGCGACCGAATGTCTCCATCTGCTTGCGCATCAGACTGTCCATAGCATGCTTGTGCGGCACCACGACCTTGCCCTTGAGACAGGCAAATATCATGTCCGGGGTGTAACAGACTTGCACGGGAACGCCGATTTTCTGGCGCTGCAATATCCGGGTCTGATAGTCCTCGCACCAACACTGGTGTAAAAACACCAGCAGTTCTATTGCCGCCGCCTTGCCGGGCAACTCGCCCAAACCGACCTGGTCCAGGCTCGCGCCCTGTTGCAACAGGATGATCTTGACGCGCAGCAATTTGCTCAGCGGCACCATCGCCAGATAGCGCATCTGCGCTCCAGGCCGGCTTTCCTCTACAGCTTGCAAGCCTTGTGTGCCGGCCAAGTCTATTGCCAGCGGTTGCGCATCTCCCTTGCTGCGACTGTAGCGTGTCTCCACACGCACTTCTTTGCTCCATGTCGCCAACCAGCGATCCAGCAGCTTCAACTGGGTGCGGCTCAATTCGGCCGGACGGGCATAGCACGCCAGCAACACCCTCACGTACATATTGCGGCACGTGCCCTGCGCGGCGGTGTGACCCAGCACCTCTTCCACTTCGGTGTCCTGGAACCCTTGCGCCTCGGCGAACGCATACAGGTCGTGCAACTGATACCAGAATTTTGGATTGCATTCGTAGCCCGAGCGCAGGTGTTCGAAGATGGCCGAACCGCTGTATCGCAGGCAGCGCTCGCACAACACCGCACCTAAGTCTGCCAGCTTTTTATCGCCCGCCACATATGCCTGCAAGCAACGCTGATAGCCCGTCACCATCGCCTGCCATAGCTGGGTGATCACCATGAAAACCATCAGTTCGCGCTCACCCAGTGGCAGGGCTTTGGCGATCAGTTTTTTCGCCATATCCTCTTGGATATGGGCGAGGGTCTCACGCAGGGTTTCCAAAGTATAAAAACGCTCCAGCCCTGGCATGGGGTAAAGGTTGAATGCGGTCAACTGGGTGAGCAGCTGGCTGTGCGCCTGTTGCAGATTGGTGAGTTGGAACTGCGCCAGCCACGCGACGCAACCGGCCTTGTCCTTGAATATCGGATCGGCTCTATCGTCGGTCGGTTCGAGGGGCAACGTCAGCATGGGAGGGTTTCTAAGCGCGCCCGGATGGTGCCCGCAAGGGCGGTACGCCAGCCGGGCGGAACCTGTCCGGCACCGGCACGTTGTGCCGCGCCCCAGATGGGCTGCGGAAAGTGTTTGTCGCTCGCATAGCGGGGAATGATATGCCAATGCACATGCGGTGTCATATTACCCAGGCTCGCCAGATTGATCTTATGAGGTTGCATGACCAAAAGAACGGATGCTTCGACACCAAATACGACCTCCATCAGGTGTGCGCGCTCCCCGCTGGACAGGTCGGTCATCTCCCGCACATGATGCTGCCAGATCACTCGGCAGAATCCCGGGTAGTCGGCATCATCAACCAGCACCACGCGGCAGTCTGCATCCTGCCAGACCAGCGTGCCACCCGATTGATTGCACAGTTCGCAGCTCACGGTTCTACAGCAATACTCTTTCTATGCCGCCGTTGTTGGCCTTGGCGACGTAGTCCGGCAACCAGTCCGCACCCAGCAGATGCTTGGCCAATTCCACCACGATGTAATCGGTGCTGGTGCCGGCATCGTCATCGTAACGGCTCAAGCCTTGCTGGCAGGCCGGGCACGAGGTCAGCACCTTGATCTCGCCGGTGAAACCATCGGCGCGCAGCGCATCAGCACCGGTGCGCATTTCATTCTCCTTGCGGAAGCGCACTTGCGTGGCGATCTGCGGTGTGGCCACCCCAAACGTGCCGGACTCGCCGCAGCAGCGGTCGTTCAGCGGCACTTCCGTGCCCATCAGCGTCTTCACCACATCCAGCGATTTGTAGGTCTTCATCGGCGTATGGCAAGGCTCGTGATACATATATCGCATGCCTTCCACGCCTTGCAACTTCACACCTTTCTCCAGCAGATATTCGTGTATGTCGAGTAGGCGGCAGCCGGGGAATATTTTCTCGAACTGATATTTTTGCAACTGGTCCATGCACGTGCCGCACGACACGATCACCGTTTTGATGTCGAGATAATTCAGCGTGTTGGCGACGCGATGGAACAGCACGCGGTTGTCGGTGGTGATCTGGTTGGCCTTGCCTTTCAAGCCCGATGCGTTTTGCGGATAGCCGCAGCACAGATAGCCGGGCGGCAACACCGTGGTCGCGCCCGTTTCATACAGCATCGCCTGCGTGGCCAACCCGACCTGACCGAACAATCGCTCCGAACCGCAACCGGGAAAATAAAACACCGCCTCGGAATCCTCGCTGGCTATACGCGGATTGCGGATGATAGGCACGATGTCGCTATCCTCGATGTCGAGCAGCGCGCGCGAAGTCTTCTTGGGCAGATTGCCGGGCATGGGCTTGTTGATGAAATGGATCACCTGCGCTTTGAGCGGGGCGCGCCCCACCGTGGCGGGCGGGTACTTGAGCTGGGCATCGAGCAGGCCCAGACGCTTCGCCACCTTGTGCACCACGCGCTGCAATTTGTAACTCCACTCTATCGTCACCTTGCGCATCAGCTTGATGGTGAACGGGTCGCTGGTGTTCAGATACGCCATCGAGATCGCGCTGACCAGATTGAATTTCTTCTTGCCCTGTTTACGCAAGAAGTCGCGCATCGCCATCGACACTTCGCCGAAGTCGATATTCACCGGACACGGGTTCAAACACTTGTGGCACACCGTACAGTGATCGGCGACATCGTTGAACTCGTCGAAGTGCTGGATGGAAATGCCGCGCCGTGTTTGTTCCTCGTACAAGAAGGCTTCGATCAGCAAGGACGTGCCCAGTATTTTGTTGCGCGGCGAATACAGCAGATTGGCGCGCGGCACATGTGTCGCGCATACCGGTTTGCATTTTCCGCAGCGCAGACAGTCTTTGATCGAGTCGGATATCTGTCCCAGCTCGCTCTTTTCCAGGATCAGGCTTTCCAGCTCCATCAGGTTGAAGCTGGGCGTGTAAGCGCGCTCCAGATTGCCGCCGGTCAGCAGCTTGCCTTTGTTGAAACGGCCTTCGGGATCGACCTTGAGTTTGTAGTCGGTGAACGCGCTGATCTCGTGCGGCTCCAGAAAATCGAACTTGGTGATGCCGATGCCATGCTCGCCGGAGATCACCCCGCCCAGATCCTTGGCCAGTTGCATGATGCGATCCACCGCGCCGTTGGCCTGTTGCAGCATGGCGTAGTCGTCCGAATTCACCGGGATATTGGTGTGCACGTTGCCGTCGCCCGCGTGCATGTGCAAAGCGACGAACACGCGGCTCTTCAGCACGCGCTGATGGATGACGTTGCACTCATCGAGGATGGGCTGATAGGTGCCGCCGCTGAATATCTGGCGCAGCGGTTCGCGCAGCTCGCGCTTCCACGAGGCGCGGATAGAATGCTCTTGCAAGGATTGGAAAACGGAGGCGGAGCGGGTAGCGGGTAGCGGGTAGCGGGTAGCGCTGCTTGGGCTACCCGCTACGGGCAACAAGCTACTAGCCGTATCAAGATTCCCTTGCAACCACAGCCAACGCTCGCGCACTTGCGCCAGCAATTTCCGCGCTTCCTGCTGGCGGGTGCCCAACAGCTCGGCATCGCCCAACTGTTTGTCATCCTGGTAATACAGCGGCAATTCTCCGGCAAAAAACTCGGTCAGCGCGTCCAGGAATTTCAGCTTGTTGTGCAACGACAGTTCGATATTGATGCGCTCCACGCCGTCGCAATAGTCACCCATGCGAGGCAGCGGGATCACCACATCCTCGTTGATCTTGAAGGCGTTGGTGTGTTTGGCGATCGCGGCGGTGCGCGCGCGATCCAGCCAGAATTTTTTGCGCGCTTCCGCCGACACGGCGATAAAACCTTCACCGCTGCGCAAGTTCGCCAGACGCACGATCTCCGAAGCCGCGGCGGCGGTGGCATCCGCGTCGTCGCTCACTACGTCCGCCACCAACACCATCTTGGGGCGCGTGCCGCGCTTGGATTTGGTCGCATAGCCGACCGCCTTCAGATAGCGTTCGTCCAGATGTTCCAGGCCCGCCAACAACGCGCGCGGTTTGGCCTCCGGGCTTACGTCTTCCGACTTGCGGCTGAAGTAGTTGGTGATTTCGACAATCGCCGGCACGGCCTCGTGCACTTGGCCGAAGAATTCCAGACACACCGTGCGCGTGTGCGCATGTTCGCGATGCAGAATGAAACGCGCCGAAGTGATGATACCGTCGCACCCTTCCTTCTGTATGCCGGGCAAGCCGGACAGGAATTTGTCGGTCACATCTTTGCCCAGCCCCGCCTTACGGAAAGCGCTGCCCGGGATGGTGAGCGACTCCACTGCGCCATGTTGCGTCTCGCCGTCCAGCTCATAACGCGTGATGCGGAATGTCGCGCTGGGCGCGTCGTGGATCTTGCCCAGGTTGTGATCCAGGCGTTCCACTTCCATCCATAGCCCATCCGGCGTGACCATGCGCCAAGACACCAGATTGTCCAGCGCGGTGCCCCACAGCACGGCTTTCTTGCCGCCCGCGTTCATCGCCACATTGCCGCCTATGCACGAGGCGTCGGCGGAAGTGGGATCGACCGCGAACACCAGCTTGTTTTTTTCCGCCGCTTCCATCACGCGGCGCGTCACCACGCCCGCACCGCAATGGATCGTGGCATACGGCTCGCTCAAACCCGGCAATACGAGGTGCTCAACGTCGGACAGAGACTCCAGTTTTTCGGTGTTGATGACCGCCGAGAATTTGTCCAACGGCACGGCTCCGCCGGTATACCCGGTACCGCCGCCGCGCGGAATGATCGTGAGCTTGAGCTCGATGCACGCCCGCACCAGCGCGGCGATCTCCGCTTCGGTATCGGGGTTCAACACCACAAACGGATATTCCACACGCCAGTCGGTCGCGTCGGTGACATGCGAGACGCGCGCCAAGCCGTCGAACTGGATGTTGTCTTTGCGGGTGATGCGGGCCAACGCTTTGAGGGTGCGCTTGCGCAGCGCAATAGTCTGTTCGAACTCCGTCTCAAACTGGTCTACCGCGATGCGCGCCAATTCCAGCAAACGCGCCACCGCCTCGTTCGACTGGCGACGCTCTTCTATCGCATTCAGCCGGTGACGCAAGGCGCCGATCAGGGCACTGCGCCGCTTGCGATTGCCCAGCAGGTCATCCTGCAAATACGGGTTGCGCGACACCACCCAAATATCGCCCAACACCTCGTAGAGCATTTGCGCCGAACGCCCGGTACGGCGTTCTTCGCGCAGGGTGTTGATAATCTGCCAAGCCTCGTCCCCCAAGATGCGCAAAACGATCTCGCGGTCGGAAAACGAAGTGTAGTTGTAGGGGATTTCGCGCAAACGTGCCGTCATATCGAAATGTGGTCTGTGCTCTGGTTTAGCAAGGGCGGCATTCTACCGTATAGACCGCGCTTGCTCGACCCCGTCGTAAACAGGGTCGCCGTTTGGAAACATGCAATTTGTTGCAGAACATTTCGTGCAAACCCTCAGCCGACTGTGTCGCCTTATGCGCGACTTTCGATTGCATGACATCCGAGTTTTGTTTGCGGGCTGTTAAAATATCCCATCAACTTAATCCTGACGCACATATGAAACCGGACACCCACTATCAACGCATCGGCGGTGCTGAACGAGTACGCGCGCTGGTCGTACGCTTCTATCAAATCATGGACGAATTGCCGGAAACCTACGGCATACGCAAGATGCACACCCCCCATTTGCAAAGCGCCGAAGACAAGCTGTTCAAATTTCTGTCGGGATGGATGGGCGGTCCGCAGCTCTTTGTCGAGGAGTACGGCCATCCGATGCTGCGCGCCCGCCATCTGTCTTTCGCGATAGGCGACTCCGAACGCGACCAATGGCTGCTGTGCATGAACCGCGCGCTGGAGGAAGTTGTGGGAGACGTGCAGTTGCGCAGCGACCTCTCGGCAGCATTTGCAAAAGTGGCGGATCACATGCGCAACCGCGTCTAAGAATCAGCCAGCCTCGCTCCCGACCAGCAAGCGATTGATCACCGCGCCCGCCAGCATGAAACCGAACAATGGCGGCATGTAACTGATCGTGCCATTCACCGAGCGCGGGCGGCCCCGATCCACGGGCTGCGGGGGCAGCGTTGCCCGGGGCGACTCATCGGTGTACACCGTCAGCACCCCCTGTTTGATGCCCAACTCGCGCAAATGTTTGCGCATCTCGCGCGCCAAAGGACAGACCCTGGTCTCGCTGATGTCGGCGACGCGGATGCGCGACGGGTCGAGCTTGTTGCCCGCACCCATGCTTGATGCGACGCTCAATCCTATCGATACACTGTAGCCCACCAGCGCGACTTTGCACGCCATCGAATCGATACAGTCGACGACATAATCGCAATCGGCCGGCACCAGTTCGTGGACATTTTCGCGTCCCAGGAAAGTGCGTATCAACGTGACGGCACAATCCGGGTTGATGTCGGCGATGCGCGCGCGCATCAACTCCGCTTTGGATTGCCCGACGGTGGAGAGCAAAGCGGGCAACTGGCGGTTGATATTGCTGGTCGCCACCACATCGTGATCCATCAGCGTCAAACGGCCTATGCCCGCGCGCGCCAAGGCTTCGGTGCAATACGAGCCAACACCGCCCAAGCCCGCGACGAAGACATGCTGACCGCGCAGCTGCTCGATGCCGTCGCCGCCGAGCAAGATTTGGGTGCGTTCGAATTGGGGCAGTGCTTTTGATTTCATCGGCTGATTATTCTGGATTTCAGCGCGCGATTATACGGGCTGAGAATACTTCCCTGCCAGCGGCAACACGCTCAATGCATTGCGTGTGGACGCGGTGGCGATGTCCTCCAAGGTCATGTCGCGCAACGTCGCCAAGGTCTGCGCGATGCGCGGCAGATACTGCGGTTCGTTGGGCAAGCCGCGCTGCAGGAAATCCGGCGGAATATCCGGCGCATCGGTTTCCAATACGATGCTATCCAAAGGCAGAGTCGCCGCCAATCCGCGAATTCGCAGCGCGCGCGGGTACGTCATCGCGCCGCCGAAACCCAGCTTGAAACCGAGCTTGATGAATTCATCGGCTTGTTGGCGGCTGCCGTTGAACGCGTGGACGATGCCCGTCCTGAGCGTAGCCGCAGGACCGCTATGTGCATAGAACCGGCGCAAATGCTTGAGCACGGTGTCTTGCGAACGCCGCACATGCAACAGCACCGGCAGGTCAAATTCGCGCGCCAATTTGAGCTGTTCGACGAACCAGTATTCTTGCCGGGTCTGGTTGTAACCTTCGATGAAAAAATCCAAACCGATCTCCCCGACCGCCACCGCTTGCCGATTTGACAGGCAATCACGCAGCCGCATCAAATCACCCGGCCGGGACTGATCGACATAGAGTGGATGTATGCCGTATGCGGAAACACAGCCGTGATGCCACTCACAGAGCTGCCGCACGGCATCAAAGTTAGCGGATGCCACAGCGGGGACGACGATAGTGCGCACACCGGCTGAGGCCGCACTCAAAACGATGTTGTTATGGGCCCCGCCAAACTCGGCGGCATCCAGGTGGCAATGCGTATCGATGAAATCCATCCAGGGGTGCCGGAGACTAGGGGATGGAGAACAACCCCATGGTCACGATGATCTTGCCCATCACGCCGCCTTGCTCGATCAATCGATGCGCTTGCGCAACCTCGACCAACGGTAATTGCCTGGAAACCAACACGCCCAACTTACCCGCTTCGACCAGCTTCGCGCCTTCTTCGAGTATCTTGCGTTGCCGTATACGTTGATCGTGCAACTCCATCAATTGCGGGGTGATCATCAGTTCGTAGCACAGTGTCAAATTGCGCAGGCGCGCCAACTGTACGTCCGCCGCTGACATCGGCGTGGCGATGATGCTCACCACTTTCCCGCCTATCTTGGCGGCATGGAGCGAGCGTATAAAAGTTTCGCCGCCGACCGTGTCGAGCACCACATCCACGCCCTGTTTGTCCGTCCAGCTCATCACTTCTTCGACGAATTTCTGTTTTTTGTAATTGATGACCTTCTCCGCGCCCAATGCCTGGGTCAGCGCGGCTTTTTTATCGTCGCTCACAGTCACTGCGACCCGTGCGCCCAGATGGTGAGCTAGCTGCACGGCGATATGCCCCACACCGCCTGCCCCCCCATGGATCAATATGGTTTGTCCCGCCTGCAGATTGGCTTTTTCGATCAAGGCTTCCCATGCAGTGATCAACACCAGAGGCAAAGCGGCGCTGTCCTGCATGCTCAGGTTGGCGGGTTTCGCGGCACAACAATCCTCATGCAGTGTGGTGTACTCAGCGTAACAGCCGGGTTCAAAACCTATCCCCCCATTATTGAAATAAACCTCGTCTCCCACCTTGAAACGCGTCACACCAGAGCCGATCTCATCGACCACGCCCGAACCATCGCAACCCAGAATTGCTGGCAAATGATCCGGATAATAAATGGGTTTCGAACGCAGTTTGGTATCTAAAGGATTGATCCCGGCCGCCGCCAATTTCACGCGCAGATGCAGCGGCGATAACACATCCGGAATATCCAGGTCGCGCAAGTGCAGCACATCGATTCCACCCGCAGCAGTTGTTAGTATAGTTTGCATATCGCAACTCCCTCGTTAAATCAAACTGGTGGCTATGTTAAACTGCAGGCCTTAATTTTGCACACTATTGACGGTCTAGATATGTCTGGCAACACGCTCGGTACTTTGTTTACGGTGACCTCATTTGGCGAATCGCATGGCGCGGCGATAGGCTGTGTCGTCGATGGTTGCCCACCCGGACTCTCGTTGTGCGAGGCCGATATCCAACACGACCTGGACAGGCGTAAACCCGGTACGTCGCGTCACGTCACGCAACGCCGCGAATCGGACACCGTCGAAATCCTCTCCGGTATCTTTGAAGGCAAGACTACAGGTACGCCTATCGCGCTGCTGATACGCAATGAAGACCAGCGCAGCAAAGATTACGGCAATATCGCCGAGACGTTCCGCCCCGGGCATGCCGATTACACCTACACACAAAAATATGGTTTTCGCGATCATCGCGGCGGTGGCCGCTCATCGGCGCGCGAGACGGCCGTGCGGGTGGCGGCGGGTAGCATCGCCAGAAAATGGCTGCGTGAACGCTATGGGGTGGTGATACGCGGTTATCTCGCGCAGCTTGGTGAAGTCGTTGTGCCCTTCAAAAACTGGGGTGAAGTGAATGACAATCCTTTTTTCGTCGCCGATACCAGTTACGTTGCACAACTGGAAGGCTACATGGACGCGCTACGCAAATCGGGCGACTCCATCGGCGCGAAACTCACGGTGGTGGCGGAGAACGTGCCGGTGGGTTGGGGGGAGCCGGTATATGACCGCCTCGATGCCGAGATCGCCTACGCGCTGATGGGCATCAATGCGGTCAAGGGCGTGGAGATTGGCGCAGGTTTTAATTGCGTGACCCAACACGGCAGCGAACACGGCGACGAGATGACTCCGCAAGGCTTTCTGTCCAACCACGCCGGGGGCATCTTGGGCGGCATCTCCACCGGACAGAACATCGTCGCGCATCTTGCCATCAAACCGACATCAAGCATACGCATCCCGCGCCGCTCCATCGACCAATCTGGTGCGGCGATTATGGTCGAAACGCATGGTCGCCACGACCCCTGCGTCGGCATACGCGCCACGCCTATCGCGGAAGCGATGCTGGCATTGGTACTGATAGATCATGCGTTGCGTCATCGTGCGCAGAATGCCGATGTGGTTTGCACTACACCGAAGATCAGTTAACATCAACGTGTCGCGCCGTCTCGTCGTTTGGCTATTTTTGTGCTGCATGATGGGGGCGTGCTCCACACTCATGCCACATGAATACAAGATCACGCGCGCGCAACTTACCAAAAAATTAGATATAATTTTTCCGCTGCACCGCAACATCGCGCAAGGCTTATTCGATGCCACTATAGATGTGCCGACAATCGGATTTATGACTGCGCAAAATCGCCTTTCGCTATCTGCACATTTTTCAGTTCACTCGATTTTTCGCGCTGATGTCCAAGGAGATTTTTTACTGTCCGGTTCATTGCGCTATGACCCCGATCAACGTGCCGTATTTTTGCAAGACGCGCATTTGGACACGCTGCACATCGAACACAATGATGCCCAAGTTGAAATGTTGCGCACCGCCTTGAGCGCGATGCTGGAGGAGTATCTCAAAGGCAATGCCTTGTATGTTTTCCAGCCTGATGAATTGCATCATGCTGGAATGGAAATCAGTATCACTGCCATCGACATCGTGGATGACGGTATCAAGCTGTCGCTCGCGGCCAAAAATTAAGCGTCTGTATTTTCGATTTTATTGTTGCGATCTTTTCGCGTCGCACCGATATGTTTTTCGCCACGCTCTCGCGCCAATTCCACTTGCTTCTGACGCTCTCGCGCCGCGTGTAATTTTTCCGGCGTGAGGCTATCGTAACAATGTGGGCACGAAATACCCGCCTGGTATTTGGCTGAGTTTTTTTCTTCCTGTGTGATAGGTCGGGAACATCCATAGCAAAGCTCATAATGACCGGGTTGCAATCCCTGTCCCACCGCGACACGCTGATCGAACACAAAACATTCGCCCTGCCATAAACTTTCCTCGGCAGGCACATTTTCCAGATATTTCAATATCCCGCCCTGCAAATGGTAAACCTCGCCAAAACCCTGCTGCAGCATGTATGCAGAAGCTTTTTCACAGCGTATCCCGCCAGTGCAGAACATCGCGACACGAGGCTGTTTTGCCGGGTCGAAATGTTTTTTTACGTACCCAGGAAACTCCCGAAACGTGGTGATATGGGGATTCACCGCGCCTTGGAATGTGCCGACACCCACTTCGTAATCATTGCGCGTATCAACCAGCAACACATTCGGATCGCTGATCAGCGCGTTCCAATCTTCTGGCTTCACATATTGACCGACCAACACGGTAGGATCGATGTCAGCCACGCCCATAGTCACGATCTCTTTTTTGGCCTTCACCTTCATGCGATAAAAAGGCTCGCCTTGCGCGAACGACTCCTTGTGCGGCAAGTCGGCCAGACGCGCATCGCTGCGCAAATATGCCAGTATCGCGTTTATGTTTTCACGCGTGCCGGCTATCGTGCCATTAATCCCCTCTGCGGCAAGCAACAACGTACCGGTGATAGCCAATTCATCGCATCGCGCCTGTATCGGCGCGCGCAGCTCCAAGTAGTTGTGCAACTTAACGAATTTGTACAATGCGGCGACGATTTTCGGGTTCATGGTGACGATTTAGGTGGCGACGGGGTATATTTTATACCGAAGCACAAAACAACAAAGCCCTCACGAGGAGGGCTTTGTTGTTAGTAAGGAGTCTGACGATGACCTACTTTCGCATGGAAGAACCACACTATCATTGGCGCGGAGCCGTTTCACTGTCCTGTTCGGGATGGGAAGGAGTGGGG
>JABEVF010000087.1 GCA_013043965.1 Gallionella sp.
GAGACAGTAGGCATTTTTTACGAATCGGTTTCTATATAACTCCTATTCTATCAAATACTTACTGTCTTGTTCGCCCTATTTATGCAATATTCAGGTTAGATGTAATTGGCACCCGGTATTTGCGCACAGGCGGATGATGTTGCCCGTGTTGGGCGGAATCTCGGGTTGGTAGAGTATGACGTGGAACATGGCGGGTGCGAGCAAGTAAGTCTTGTCAGGGTCAATGAAAACGATTAACTTCCGCGCTGTTGAGCCGCAACGGGTTAATAAAATAACTAAGGGGGAATTATGGCGCGTCCTGAGAAAGTTCGCTTGGGCGATTTGATGGTACTGCAAAAGATCATTTCGCACGAACAGTTGCAATTCGCGCTGGAGCAGCAAAAGCGCAGCGGCCGCCGCCTCGGGCGCGTGCTGGTGGATAACGGGTTCGTCAACGAGGAGCAAATCTCGGAAGCGTTGGCGAAGCAGCTCAACATCCCCTATATCAACCTCAAGTACTACCACATCAACGTCGACCACATACGCCTGCTGCCCGAGAACCACGCGCGGCGTTTCCGGGCGATCGTGCTGGAACCGCGCAACGGCCAGTTGCTGGTGGGCATGGCGGATCCCACCGACCTGTTCGCGTTCGACGAGATCACCCGCATCCTGAAGCGCGACATCGATGTCGCGGTCGTGAACGAGGGCCAGGTGCTGGAGCGCATCGATCGCGGCTACCGGCGCACCGAGGAAATCAGCGGTTTGGCGCAACAGCTGAGCACCGAGCTGGCCGACTCCTACATAGAATTTGGCGCGCTGACCGACAGTGCCGGTACGGAAGACGCGCCGGTGGTCAAACTGCTGCAAACCATATTCGACGATGCCACCCAGATACGCGCCTCCGACATACACATCGAGCCGCAGGCGGCCCGCCTGATCGTCCGCTTTCGCATCGATGGCGCGCTGCATCTGCAGATGGAGGCCGACAACAAGATCGGGCCGGCCCTGGTGCTGCGCGTCAAACTGATGTCCGGTCTGGACATCTCGGAAAAACGCCTGCCGCAGGATGGGCGCTTTCATGTGCGGGTGCGCGAGCAGGGTGTGGATGTGCGTGTCGCGACCTGCCCGACCCAGTACGGCGAGTCGGTGGTGATGCGGCTGTTGCGCCAGGACGGCGGCATGGTCTCACTGGAAGACCTGGGCATGCCGGCCGCGATGTTGGAACGTTTTCGCGCAATCATCCGGCGCAACAGCGGCATGGTGCTGGTGACCGGCCCCACGGGTAGCGGCAAGACCACCACGCTGTATGCGGCGCTGGCCGAGATCAACACGGTGGAGCAAAAGATCATCACCGTCGAGGACCCCGTCGAGTACCGGCTACCCGGCATCAACCAGGTGCAGGTGAACGAAAAGATCGACCTGAGTTTCTCGCGCGTGTTGCGTTCCGCGTTGCGCCAGGATCCCGATGTGCTGCTGATCGGCGAGATGCGCGATGCGGAAACCGCGCAAATCGGCCTGCGTGCGGCGATGACCGGACACCTGGTGCTCTCCACGCTGCATACCCGCGATGCCGCCGGCACCTTGTTCCGCCTGGTGGATATGGGCACGCCGCGTTTCATGGTGGCCTCTTCGGTGCAGGCGGTGATCGCGCAGCGATTGTTGCGGCGCGTGTGCGAGAGTTGCAGCGAACCGCATATCCCGACTCCGCAGGAGCACCAATGGTTGCTGGCCGAGGGCCTGGCCGAAGCGCTGTGGGGAGGATTGCTGCAGGCGCGCGGTTGCTCGCACTGCAACGCCACCGGTTATCACGGGCGTATGGGGGTGTATGAAATGCTGGAAATGGGCAGCGAGATGGTCGAGGCGGCCGCGCACGAAAACTCGGCCGGCTTTCTGGAGATGGCGCGCAAACACATGCACGGACATACCCTGGTCTCGCACGGTTTGGAAATGGCCAGACTGGGCCGCACCACGGTGAGCGAAGTGATGCGCATCAGCAACCAGCGGGAGGATTAGCGGTGGGCGTGTTCAGCTATAAGGGGCGCAACCGCCGGGGCGATCTGGTGACGGGCACGCTGGACGGCAACGATAGCGGGGTGGTCGCCGACCTGCTGCTCAACTCGGGTATCACGCCTGTCGAGATCTCAGTCTTCCGTGGCGGCAGCCGCGCGGCGGACAGCCGGTCGGGCTGGTTCAAACGCACTTGGGGCGAGCAGCCCATTACCCCGCTGGACCTGATGCTGTTCAGCCGCCAGATGTACACCCTGCTCAAGGCGGGCGTGCCCATCCTGCGGTCGTTGGCGGGCTTGCAGGAATCCACTCCCAATCCGAGTTTCGCCGCGCTGTTGCAGGATCTGCGCGAGAGCCTGGACAGCGGGCGCGAGCTGAGTGCCGCGCTGCGCCATCATCCCAAGGTGTTCTCGGCGTTTTATGTCAGCATGGTGCAGGTCGGCGAAATGACCGGCATGCTGGACGAGACCTTCATGCGGCTCTACAACTATCTGGATTTCGAGCGCGACATGCGCGACCGTATCCGTTCCGCGATGCGCTATCCGAGTTTCGTGGTGGTGGCGATGGCCGTCGCCATCGTCGTCATCAACTTGTTCGTGATTCCCGCGTTCGCCAAAGTGTATGCGGGGTTTCACGCGGAGTTGCCGATGATCACCAAGCTGCTGATCGGCTTCTCCGGTTTCATGGTGCAGTACTGGCTGCTGATGGTCGGCGTGGTGGTGGCCGCCGCGCTGGGGTTCCGCTATTACATCCATACCGTGGAAGGCCGCTTCAAGTGGGACCGCTACAAATTCGAGCTGCCCGTGGTCGGCAGCATCATCAAGAAAGCCACGCTGGCCAGGTTCTCGCGCAGCCTGGCACTCTCGTTCAAGAGCGGGATACCGATCATCCAGGGCATGAACGTGGTCGGCATGGTGGTGGATAACGAGTTCATGCGCAGCCGGGTCGAGCAGATGCGCGACGGGATAGAGCGCGGCGAAAGCATTTTGCGCGCGGCGGCTGCGGCGCAGGTGTTCAGCTCGGTGGTGTTGCAAATGATCGCGGTGGGCGAGGAAACCGGCGACATGGACGGGCTGATGTTCGAGGTGGCCGACATGTACGAGCGCGAAGTCAAATACGAAGTGGAGAATCTGAGCGCGAAGATCGAACCCATCCTGATCGTCGCGCTGGGTATCCTGGTGCTGATCCTCGCGCTGGGCGTGTTCCTGCCGATGTGGGATCTGGGCAAGGCGGCGATGCACTCATGAGCAGTCCCTCCCGGCAGCAAGCTGACCCCGCGCTTTACCCAGTGGGGAGCCGTCGCGGCTTCACGCTGTTCGAGCTGGTGGTGGTGATCGTCATCATCTCGATATTGGCGGGACTGTTCATGAATCGCGTGATGTTCTATCAGGAGCTCGCCGAAAAGACCGCGATGGAGCAAATGGCGGGAACCGTGCAAAACGCGCTGCTGATGCAATACGGGAAGATCCTGACGCGCGGGCAGACCGACGATATTCCGGCGCTGGCGATCGACAACCCCATGCATTGGCTGCAAAGAAAACCGCGCAATTACGCGGGCGAATTCTACGGTGCCACGCCGGAGAGCGTGGCACCGGGCAACTGGATGTTCGACCTGAAGTCGCGCGAGCTGATCTACGTGTTGCAGCATACCGCGCACTTCAAGCCGGGCAATGACGGCCTGCCCTGGATACGCTTCCATGTCGTTTACCGGCATGAAAAACCGCAGCCGGTTTCATTGCGGGATTCCCCTGCCGAGCTGGTCGGGATATTGTTTGAACCGGTCGAACCCTATGTGTGGGAATGACGGACTACTGGGAGAATCTCATGTTTAATGC
>JABEVF010000088.1 GCA_013043965.1 Gallionella sp.
ATCGACAGATGCCTTTGCAGAGGCTTGAGCCGTGTGGATCGAAAGACCCATGCACGGTTCTGAGGGGGCTGGGCGCGGGCAACCGCGTCCGGCTACCCGACACCCGCCGCTCGGGCGGGTCTAAAATATCCATCGCTTTTTTGTTATATCAGAACGGCGGCTCGCTAAATTTCACACCTGCCGCTACTTGCGACAATCGTTGCGCCTGTTCTTGTTGCGCGTAATGCAGGTGAATCTGCCCGCAGTAATGCGCCTCGAAGCGGAAGACCAACTCGTGCAGAAAGTCGAGCACTTCAACGGCAGCTTCGTCAGATAGGTGTGGCAAATCCGATGGCAACAGCGGATGTATTTTGGAAGTATCAGACATAGAAAACCTCTTGGTGATTTTGTCAGGAATCGCTTTTAAGCGATGGTGGTTTTGTTCTTGGCGCGCTCTACCTTGAACTTCAAGCCTCTCTCAAAAATCAACCGGAAATCCAGCCTTTCTATCCGGAACTGTTTTCCCGTATAGATATGAGGTGCAAACATTGGGCTTATCCGCTTCCCAACCAGCGTCTGGATGTGGTCATCTTTTGGCAAGGCTATCAAGAGGAGGTGGAGAAACGGGAACGCGCTAAAGACGCGCAGGCCGACGATGTCTCTGAAACGGGTTGTTAATTTAGGTGTAAAGCTGGCTTGGTTGTCGGCATCAGTTTCGGCGCGACCCGGGTACTGAATTCACTGTAGATCGCTCCGTGACGTACACTCAAACGTTCGGGGGCGTTGTCTTCAACGGCACGTAAAGGCTGATCGCTCAACCCCGGTGTGGCCTACCCGCCTCACCGCCCCATCACCCGTTCCAGCAACCGCAACTGTTCCGGCAAACAAATCGTTTTGAGATCGTATTGCTCGACAACCGTGCGCCGCGCATTCTGTCTGATGTGCGCATAACCCGCCCGCCCCGCCGCCAGGACATCGACCACCCGCGCAGCGATCTCGGACGGAGAGTGGAAATCCACTAAAAACCCGTTCTCCCCGTCGCGCACCACCTCTTCCACCGGCGCAGTCCTGGAAGCCACCAACAGACACCCCGCCGACATTGCTTCCAGCATCGACCAGGACAACACGAACGGGAAAGTCAGATACACGTGCACGCTCGATACTTGCAGTACCTTCAGATAGGTCGAATACGGCACCTTGCCCAGGAAATGTACCCGCGTCCTATCCAGCGCTGCACCCAGTTCCGCCAGCATCTGCCGCTTGTGCGTCTGCCCCGGCGGCAGATGATGTCCGTAACTGACCTCATCTCCGCCGACGATGATGACGTGTGCATGGGGTCGCTGTTCCAGAATGGCGGGCAAACTGCGCATCAAACTATGAAAACCCCGGTACGGTTCCAGATTGCGTGCAACATACGTCACCACCTCATCCTCCCGGCTCAGCGCTATCCCGGCATCGGCCAATTGGATACGCGCATCGGCATCCGGCACAACCAGCCCGGTATCGATCCCCTCGTGCGTCACCTGCAGCTTGGGCTGATATGCCGCCGGATAAAGTGATTTCTGCCAGAGCGTCGGCGTCTGGCCAAAATCCGCCGCATCCAGTCCGATCAGATTGCCCAGATTCTTGGTGCGCACCCGGGGGGCGGTATCGAAGATCCCGGGCTCGTCAGGATCGAAGCCCACATCCGCTCCGAGAAAGCGATAGAAGAACTCGAAATAGCCGATCAGCGGCGTGTGCGGAAACACATCCTTCAAGAACCAGATCTCCCCCCAGCCGTTATGCCCCAGCATCACATCGGGAATAAAACCGGATGCCTTCAAATCCAGCGCGATGCGGGCCACCGCCTGGGCGTTCAACAGCCCCGCTTCGGTATCGGCCAGATAATGGTGCTGGTTCGGCGTCACCTTGCGGTGCGGCCGATACACGAGGTTGCGCACGCCCGGCAAGGCCGCATCCTGGCGTTGCGTGATGAACACGATCTCGTTGCCGGGGATAGCGCTCAAATGGCGGGCCAAATGCAGGTACTGGCCGGGGAAGTTCTGGTGGACGAAGAGGAGTTTCATGGGCGGAACGATACCTCAATAGATCACGAGGCAACAAGCTGCGGTTTTGAGCGTGTGAACGCAAAGTCATGCCCGCTGGCGATGCAATGCATCCGGCGCAAATGCGGTTTGAAAGTTACGACACCTTGCTGACAGGGTTGAAACTCAAGGCTGCCGCCGGAGTATTGTCGGAGGAAGATGTGCTGGCGATCAACGGCTTGTTGGGGCGCTGAGAAATCTCGGTGGTGCGTCAAACAGGTTCAGATTTCCCGTGTTCCGGAAGCCATTATCATTGACAGTACGACGAGGGTGTATACGAAATGGGAACCGCTGTCGCTTCACCGCTTTCCGAAACAATTTCCCTCATGCGAAATTCGCAGTTTGGGCGGACAAGATAAACCTCATAGTCTTTGCCGGCCTGTGGAGTCAATGTCCCAAAAAACGGTTCGCACGTAAAATAGCCCGGGTTTTGTACGGTGACTACCGAACCTCCTCTGAACCCTGAAATTTGAGAACTGTTCGGCAATATTAAATACGTTTGAATGGTTAATGCTTTGTTTGCGGCGACAATGTACTCATTGAACGGAACATAACCAAGCGTTTCGCTTATTGACTCGAAGGTTGATTTATCATATGGGGCGTTCTTCGGTATTGGCATGCCGACAATATGATTTGGCACGGTAAAATCTGTAGCCGCATATCCGTCTTTCCGGTTACGTGATGCACACGCCGCATTCGGATAGAAATAAGTGGTACCGCCCTTGTACGCCCTGATCCGCGCTTGTGTGAGCGGATCATAGTTCGTCTGAACGGGCTGGCTGGCGCAGCCGCACATCAAGGCGAACAATAAACCGGCATAGATGCGTTTCATTTGGATGGTTCCTCTGATAAGAGATTCTTGATTTTATCGTTCGCTCAAATTCAAACCAACTTCAGTTCGAGGTTGGGCGATAATTTATCATTGCTTCAGCATCGTTTGAGGCAGCCACTTTACAATATTCAGGTGTGGCATTACACACAATTTTGTGCGGCTAAATTGAGCCGTAATCGGCAACGGGTTTAGTATGACAGCGGGCGGCGGGTTTAAGATCGTTATAACAGGCGGATTTCTTTGGAACACGCAATCAGGTCAAAGCGCGCTATGCCACCTTGCTCCGGTGGATCAAGCCCAAGGCCGTAGCGGGGTGCCGTCGGAGGAGGATGTGCTGGCGGTCAATGGTTTGTTGCGCAGCGAGGCGCAAGGATGAGGGCTGCAATGTTGAAATCCAAAAAGCTAGTCATGAAATTTATCGTCATCGCCATTCACTGTGCCGCAGCACTCTCGGCCCTGTCTGCGCATGCCGCAGAAATAGACAACACCGCTACCGTTGCGGCCCACAACACATGGCGTGCCGCAGTGGGTGTCACAAAAAAGCTCACCTATTCGCCCGCGCTGGCGGTGCAGGCCCAGACCTGGGCAGACCACCTGAAATACAGCAATCATTGCCAGATGCGGCATAGCGAAGCGGATGGACAATACGGTGAGAACTTATACTGGGCCAGTGCGCTGGCATGGTCTGACGGCCGCAGGGAATTGCAAAACGTGTCACCGGAAAAGGTCGTGGATAGTTGGGGCTCGGAGAAGGCCGATTACGACTACGCCAACAACCGCTGCGTAGCCGGTAAAAAATGCGGCCATTACACCCAGATGGTCTGGCGCACCACCACCGCAGTCGGTTGTGCAAGAGCCGTGTGCGAGGACACCCATGAGCAGGTCTGGGTCTGCCAATACCAGCCGGCGGGGAATCGGGTGGGGAGGCGGCCTTATTGACGGGGGATTTCGCGTGCTGTTATGTCGACAACACGAAGGTTTTTTGAGCTGCAAACGGCTCTCATGAACGGCCGGGCTCGGTTTGAGAAAACCGGATTGCAGCACAGTTGGATGAGGCTGCATAGTGAGCGCGTTTAAGAGATATGGGACAGAGGGGCAAGCGTCAAGCACACTTCTCCAGGTGCTGTTGGCGAGCGCGCAGAAAAAAATGTGTGGCCTATGTGTCCGGCATACACCACGGTCGCTATTTTGTTTTTCCATTTGAAGTGCTACCATGTGTGCATTCAAATTGAATTCATAGGTGACATCATGGCGACAATGAGCATTCGTGGGCTGGACGATAAGGTATTGACCAGACTTAAAAGCCAAGCCGAGCATGAAGGCAGTAGTCTAAACGCTTTGGTGTTGCGATTATTGCAAGGCACTGGTGCTTCAATTCAACCCAGTGCCTTGAAAAAGTTCGATGACCTTAATGCCTTGGCAGGTACATGGAGCGCAAAAGAAGCACTAGCCTTTGAGCGCAACACGGCTGCCTTTGCCGAGGTTGACGCGGCGTTGTGGAAATAAGCGATGCGCCCAGTCGCGCTCGATACCAATGCTTATGCAGCCTTCAAACGTGGCGATGAACAAATAGTCGCCGTACTACAACATGCGCCCACCATCATTGTGTGCGCGACCGTGTTGGGCGAATTGCTGGGTGGATTTGCTGCGGGTCTAAGAGAAAGCACGAATCGTAACGAGCTGACCCAATTTCTCAGTACGCCGCGTGTGAATGTCGTACCCAGTACCACAGCCACGGCTGACCTCTACGCGCTTGTCTATGCCGCTCTCCGTCGCAAGGGGCAGCCGATACCTACAAATGACTTGTGGATCGCCGCAAGCAGCTTGGAATACGGTGCAGTGCTATTGACACTAGATGCACATTTCCAAAATATTGATGGATTGCGTGCCGGTGCTCGGCTGGAAGATTTTATTCCTTAGCGCTATATCAATCACGGAGGTGGGGGAGCTACAACGTGTTGTGTACACCTTACTTCTAAAGGTGCTGGCGGAAAAGGCCGTACTTATTATGGTTGGGCTGGGCGTGTCACTGAGTGGACGGGGAACGCAGCGCCCAAGGTTGAATTGGGCAAGTGGAATCCAGACAAGGCAAACCCTTACAATGGTGGAACGGTAGTGTTCGGTCGCCAGCCGATCCGATCGGGTCATGTGCGGCGCAAATTCGGCAGAAATGGACTCACGCATTCGTTGGGCGAAAAAACGCCTTGACCCTCCTCGCAGGGTGATACAGAATGCCGCCACAAAAATAACAGCGCGTGTTTAATTAGCGACGGAACACAAAAACAAGAGAATTCTGAACCGTTGGTAGCGATATAAGGGGGAGGGGGTATGCTGCATCGTCACGAGAGCCGCAGGGGTCTTGCTGTGGTCTGCCCATCACGCGCTATCGCCTCGAGTGACGGATTGTCATCCGGCAACCGCTGCGGAGCCCGCCACTAATGCCGAAGCGGCTCTTGAAACTGGTTTCCAAGAGCCTCAGCCGAGCAGCGGTCACCCCCCCGCCGACTTACAGCTTCGACGTCAAAGACATCGTCTGGGCGATGGGCAGCTTCTGCGCCCTGAACCGCAAACCCTTCGATGCCGACCTGCTCGCCAGACAATTCCCGCCGCCCTACACCTCCGACTCCTTCATCCATGCCGCCCGCGCACTGGGCTTCCGCATCAAACGCCGGGACTGCGACCCCGCCGCCCTGTCCGGTTTCAACTTCCCCTGCCTGGTGCCGCTCTATGAGGCGGAGGCGGCTGCGACAGCAACAACAGTCTCTGTTGTCAAACATGCCCCGACCGCCGCAGACCCCACCCCGGAAATCACCTTAGACCCGCTCCTCCCCCCGCGCAAAGTCCATCCCGCCATCGTGGTGCAGGCCAGCCCGGAGAGCGTGACCCTGTTCGAGGCCGGCACCAACACGCAGAAAGTCCTGACGCTGGCCGAATTCGCCGCGCGTTTCGCGGGCACGGGTTTCCAGCTGGCCTTGGAGACCAAAGCCCTCAACGACCCCGATGGCGCCTTGTCCGGCCGGGCCGCCTTCGGCTTCCACTGGTTCGTCCCGGAACTGATGAAACACCGCCACGTCTGGCGCGACGTGCTGATCGCCTCCCTGATCATCCAGTTGCTGGCCCTGGCCACGCCCTTGTTCACCCAGGTCATCATCGACAAAGTGGTGGTGCACCGCACCCAGAGCACCCTGATCGTGATCGGCATCGGCCTGGCCGTGTTCATGGTGTTTTCCGCGCTGCTGTCCTGGGTGCGCCAGTACCTGATCCTGCACACCGGCAACCGCGTGGACGCGGTGCTGGGGGCCGCCGTATTCAGCCATTTGTTCAAACTGCCCACACGTTATTTCGAGCATCGGCCCACCGGCGTGATCGCCGCCCGACTGCACGGCGTGGAAACCATCCGCGAATTCATCGCCAGCGCCGCCGTCACGCTGATCCTCGATCTGCCCTTCCTGCTGATCTTCCTCGGCATGATGTTCTACTACAGCGTGACGCTGACCTGCATCGCCCTGACCATCATGGGGCTGATCGTGCTGATGAGCTTCATCGTCGCCCCCCTCTTCAGAAAACACCTGAACCAGCAATTCCTGCTCGGCGCGCGCAACCAGGCGTTTACCACCGAGTACATCGGCGGGGTCGAAACCGTCAAGAGCCTGCAGATGGAACCCCAGCTCAACGCCCGCTACAGCGACTATCTCGCCGAATACCTGAACTCCGGCTTCAAGGTGCGCCAGATCGGCAACACCTACAACACCCTGTCCAACGGACTGGAACAGATGATGACCCTGCTCATCCTGGTGGTGGGGGCGTATACCGTGATGAACAGCAGTACCGACACCGGCGGGCAAGTGTTCTCCATCGGCATGCTGATCGCCTTCCAGATGTACGCCAGCAAGGTATCGCAACCCATGCTCAGGCTGGTGGGCTTATGGCAGCAGTTCCAGCAGGCCAACCTGTCGGTACAACGCCTGGGCGACCTGATGAATGCCCCGCCGAACCGTATTCCATCCTGCCCACCCGGGTGAACGAAGGCAAAGGCCAGATCGACATCGAAGCCCTGAGTTTCAGATATGCCGATGACCGCCCGTTCCTGTACCGGGACTTCCGGCTCAAGGTCGCCCCCGGCAGGATCGTCGCCATCATGGGGCCGTCGGGTTCGGGCAAGAGCACCCTGACCAAACTGCTGCAAGGCTTCTACCAGCCCGCCGGCGGCACCATCAAGATCGACGGCAACGACATCCGCTATCTGTCGGCCAACGAACTGCGCCATTACTTCGGGGTGGTGCCGCAGGAGACGGTGCTGTTCTCCGGCACCATCTACGACAACCTGCTGATGGCCAACCCGCACACCACCTTCGACCAGATCGTGCATGCCTGCAAGATGGCGGAAGTGCACGCCACCATCGAAGCCTTGCCGCAGGGCTACCAGACCGAGATCGGCGAACGCGGGGTGGGCTTGTCGGGCGGACAGAAACAGCGCATCGCCATCGCCCGCGCCCTGATCAAGCAACCCAAGATTCTGATCTTCGACGAGGCGACCAGCAGCCTGGACAGCGCCACGGCGGAACACTTCGCGGACACCGTCAACGGGCTCAAGGGGAAAGTGACGATGCTGTTCATCACCCCTGTC
>JABEVF010000089.1 GCA_013043965.1 Gallionella sp.
GTGCGTTTTTGGTAAATTTGACCTCTGGGTGCCATAAACGCCACCGCGATGCCAATGAGGCACGTTTAAAAAATTGTTGCGACTTTTGCAAGAGGCTCATTTTGAAAAGGCACGTCAGGGCAAGCGAGTTGTGATTGACAATTTGTAACAACATAGTCATCTCGGTCGATACTCCTGCCTAACTCCTCCGCATATGATGGCAGTTTTGATTGCGCCACACTGCCATCGGCAGTGGATTTTTTACTGCTGCCGGGTACTCTGAAATTTAAAACGAAGAAGACTATGCCCGAACAAAAGAATACAGATATTGATAATGGCTTGCCCATTGCCCCCTCCATGGATGTAGCGCTGGCATCCCTTTTGGTCCCCATTACGGAAAAAACCATTTCTCGCCGCCTGGTCACTATCGTTGGCTTATCGATTTTAATCGGCCTGATTATCGGGGTCGTGGCCAAGGCCTTTCTTTCCCTGATCGCATTAATAAGCAACTTTGCTTTTTTTGGGCGTTTCTCTTTAGTGCTGGAGCCTATCACCACTCAACATGTCGGTCTTTGGGTGTTGGTGATTCCGGTTGTGGGTGCGCTGATCATCGGGCTGATGGCCCGATTCGGTTCTTCGGCTATTCGCGGACACGGGATACCGGAAATGATGGAAAAGGTGCTTTATCACCACAGCAAGATATCCCCACGCTTGCTGTTCTTTAAGCCTGTCTCCGCCGCGATTGCGATAGGCACGGGCGGGCCGTTCGGTGCAGAGGGACCGATCATCGCTACGGGCGGTGCGTTAGGTTCGATGCTGGGCACTTTTTTGCGTACCACCGCAGATGAAAGGAAAGTGCTGCTTGCCGCAGGCGCGGCGGCCGGGATGGCGGCAACATTTGATGCGCCTGTATCTGCGGTGCTACTCTCCATTGAATTGCTGCTTTTTGAGTATCGGGCACGCTCCATCATTCCCGTCGCATTCGCCGCGGTAGCGGCTACTGCGGTTCGTTTGCTTATCATGGGCAAAGGCCCGATATTCCCGATGGCAACCATCATCGACCCTGACCCGAGCGCACTCGTTTTTTATGTGGTGATGGGCGCGCTGATCGGACTGGCTTCCGTGCTCATCACCAAGGCGATCTACGCGATAGAAGATGTCTTTGAGCGCCTGCCTATCCACTGGATGTGGTGGCCGGCTCTCGGGGCGATCGTGGTGGGAATCGTCGGTTATTTCGAACCCCGCGCGCTGGGGGTAGGCTATGACCAGATCACACAGATTCTCTCCGGGAACCTGGTAGGGTGGAGCCTGGTTGCGCTGGTTGTGTTCAAACTTATTGCCTGGTCTATCTATCTGGGGAGCGGCACTTCCGGGGGGACGCTTGCACCGCTGTTTATCATCGGTGGGGGGCTGGGCGCATTGATGGGCTTGTTTGGTGTCGCTGTTGCGCCGATGTTGGGTATCAGCGTTCCGGTCGCGGGACTGGTGGGAATGGCCGCGATGTTCGCCGGTGCCTCTCATGCGCTAATGGCATCTATCGTCTTCGCCTTTGAAGTGACCCATCAACCTATGGGCATCCTCCCTCTATTGGCAGGATGCAGCGCAGCCTATCTGGTGTCGGTGTTGCTGATGCGGACGTCGATCATGACAGAAAAATTGGCACGGCGTGGCGCGGTTGTCCCTACGGATTATGCCGTCGACTATCTCAGCCAGCTGCGGGTCCACGAAGTGATGACACGGGATCTGGTAACTTTTTCAGGCAAGGAAGCAGTCGGGGCCATCCGCGAACGGCTCTTTCAAAACTCTCCTGCGGTCAGCCATCAGGGCTTCCCGGTGTTCGATGAGGCGGGCCAGCTGCTAGGGGTTGTTACGCTGAGGGATATCTTGGATCCGAAAGTTACCTCAGGCATGCTGGTTCTGGATTTAATCAAGCGCCCACCCGTTGTAACGCACCAGGACAATACCTTGCGTGAAGCTGCGGATCACATGGTTCGTGAAGGTGTCGGGCGGCTACCCGTGGTCGACCGGAATTCCGGCAAGGTGATCGGGATCGTATCGTGTAGCGATCTGCTGAAGGCACATAAGCGCAGGCTGGACTGTAATTAGCTGGCGCAAGGGGTGGCAGCGGGAACGCCTCACTCCGCCATCATCGCACTTTGAAACAACTGAGTCAGGCTTGCAATCACGTCACGCCACAGCCGCGCTCATCATCCGCTCCACATAGCGCGCGATCATATCCACTTCCAGGTTGACCGCACTGCCCGCTGTTAGATTTTTCAGATTGGTCATTTGCAAAGTGTGAGGGATCAGGTTCAGCGCAAACTCGTTGTCCTGCACTTGGTTGATGGTCAGGCTCACACCGTTGAGGGTGATCGAGCCTTTGATGGCGATGAATTTGGCCAAGGCTTGCGGGGCGCGAATCAGCAGCTTCCAGCTCTCACCCAGATCGTCGAAGGCGACGACCTCACCCACACCATCCACATGCCCGCTGACCAGATGCCCACCCAGCCTATCGGAGAGGCGTAAGGCCTTTTCCAGATTGACCGGCGCGTTGGTCGCATCCAGGCCCACGGTGCAATCTAACGTCTCGCGCGAGACATCCACCGTGAATGCATCGCCGTCAATGGCAACAACGGTGAGACACGCGCCGTTTACCGCGATGCTGTCGCCCAGTGCCACATCGGCCAAACCCAGCGTGTGTGTGTCTATCGTCAGGCGCAAACCTCCGTCACGGTCGACCGCGTTTGCGATACGCCCGACATCGGCGATGATGCCACTAAACATGTTCTGTCCTTTTTATTTTCGCCAGCACGCGCAGGTCATTGCCGACTTGCCGCACATCTTGCCATTGCAGCTCGACACGTTGATCCAGCCGGACCAGCTCGCCCAAACCAGCCATGCCGCGTGCCGCGTCGCCCAACAGTTGCGGTGCGAGGTAGAGCACCAGCTCATCGACCAGACCCGCTCGCAGCAGCGCGCCATTCAGCACACTGCCGGCCTCGACCAGCACTTCATTGATGCCGCGTTGCGCTAAGTCATTCAGCATGGCGGGCAGATCGACGCGACCTTGTTGGTTCGCCACCCCGCACACCGTGATGCCCAGTTTTTCCAGCGCGCCGATTTTTGCCGCATCGCGCGTAGCGGTGTAGACCAGCACCCCTCCCCCGCAAGCGGGACGCCGTGGGCTACCCGGTGTCTCCGCCGCCACTGTCTCGCGGCCGCCCGACAGTATCTTCGCGCCGAGTGGCAGTCGCAACTGGCTGTCCAGCACCACGCGCCAAGGCTGACGCGAAGTTTCAATGTCCCGCACATTCAACTGCGCATCGTCGGCCAGCACGGTGGTTATGCCGGTGAGCACGGCGCAGGAACGGGCGCGCCAGTGCTGCACATCGCGGCGCGCCTCCGGCCCGGTGATCCACCGGCTCACCCCGTTCGACAAGGCGGTACGACCGTCTAGGCTCATCGCGATTTTGCTACGCACCCAGGGTGTGCCGCGCGTCATGCGCGCGACGAAGCCGATGTTCAATTCGCGCGCCGCCGCTTCCATCAGGCCGCATTCGACGGCGATCCCGGCGCCGCGCAACTTTTGCACGCCCTTGCCGGACACCAATGGATTCGGATCTTGCATCGCCATCACTACCCGCGACACACCGCTCGCCACCAGTGCGTCGGCACACGGTGGGGTCCGGCCAAAATGACTGCACGGCTCGAGCGTCACGTAAGCGGTCGCACCCTTCGCCGCGTCACCCGCTTCGCGCAGCGCAAGCACCTCGGCGTGCGGCTCGCCAGCACACCGATGCCAGCCCTTGCCCACGATCTTTTCATCACGCACCAACACGCAACCGACACGCGGATTCGGGCTGGTGCTGAACAAGCCCTGCTCGGCCAAGCGCAATGCGTGCGCCATGTGTTCGTTATCGGCTGCGGAGAACATCAGGGCTTGCGTTTAGCCGAAGGCCTACGGGTAGGTGTATCGCTGACAGCGTGTACCGCATCGGCGAAATCGCCGACATCCTGGAAGCTTTTGTACACCGAGGCGAAGCGTATGTAGGCGACCTTGTCGAGCTTCAACAACTCTTTCATCACCATCTCGCCGATCTGCCGCGAACCGACTTCGCGCTCGCCCAGCGCGAAGACTTTTTGGGTGACATGATCTATCGCGCCGTCAACCAACTCGGTCGACACAGGACGCTTATGCAACGCGCGTTTGAAACTGGTGCGCAACTTTTCTGCGTCGAACTCGCTGCGCATACCGTTCTGCTTGACCACCTGCGGCATGCGCAACTCCACGGTCTCGTAAGTAGTAAAACGTTTTTCGCAGGACGCGCAACGGCGGCGGCGGCGGATGCTGTCGCCCTCCTCGCTCTCGCGGGTATCAACGACCTGGGTTTCGTGACCTTTGCAGAAGGGGCATCTCATAACGGGCGGGTAGCTAGTGGCTGGCAGCGGAAGCCGGGCAGGCTACAAACCACCAGCTACAGCTACGTGCTTAGGCTCCATACACCGGAAACTGCGCCGTCAACAGCTTGACTTCGGCTATCACGCGCGCGCGCGCCGCTTCGTCATTCGGCGCATCCAGTACATCGGCGATCAGGTTCGCCAGTTTTTCCGCTTCCAGCTCTTTGAAACCGCGCGTGGTCATCGCCGGAGTACCGATGCGGATACCCGACGTGACAAAGGGTTTTTGCGGATCGTTCGGGATGGCGTTCTTGTTCACGGTGATATGCGCCCGACCCAGCGCGGCTTCCGCATCTTTGCCGGTGATGCGCTTGGCTTGCAGATCGACCAGAAACAAATGGCAGTCGGTGCGTCCTGAGACGATGCGCAGCCCGCGCTCCTGCAACACCCTGGTCATCACGCGCGCATTGTCCACCACTTGCTTCTGGTAACCCTTGAATTCGCGACTGCCTGCCTCCTTGAATGCAACCGCCTTGGCCGCGATGACGTGCATCAACGGGCCGCCCTGGATGCCGGGGAAAATGGCCGAGTTCAATACTTTCTCGAATTCCGCCTTGGCGAGAATGATGCCGCCGCGGGGGCCGCGCAGCGTCTTGTGCGTGGTGCTGGTCACGAAGTCCGCGATGCCAACGGGGCTGGGATACACACCCGCCGCGATCAGACCCGCATAGTGGGCCATGTCCACGAACAGATACGCGCCGACACTGTCGGCGATGGCGCGGAAACGTTTCCAGTCGATCACCAGGGCATATGCCGATGCACCCGCGACGATCATCTTGGGTTTGTGTTCGTTGGCGAGTGCCTGCACCTGGTCATAGTCGATCTCTTCTTTGTCGTTTAAACCATACTGTACCGCGTGATACAACTTGCCGCTGATATTCACCGACGCGCCGTGGGTCAAGTGTCCGCCATGCGCGAGCGACATGCCGAGTATCGTGTCACCAGGCTTCAGCACCGAAACGTACACCGCCTGGTTGGCCTGCGAACCGGAATGCGGCTGCACGTTGGCGTATTCCGCACCGAACAAAGCCTTCACGCGATCAATCGCCAACTGTTCGGCCACGTCGACATACTCGCAGCCACCGTAGTAACGCTTGCCCGGATAGCCTTCGGCGTACTTGTTGGTCAGCTTGCTGCCCTGCGCCTCCATCACCGCCGGGCTGGTGTAGTTTTCCGAGGCGATCAATTCAATATGATCTTCTTGACGGAGATTTTCCTTCTGGATGGTGGCCCACAATTCCGAGTCGGTGTGAGCGAGGGTGTTTTTGCTGGAGAACATGGCGACGATTCCTAAAAATTGTGAAAACTGGAAAGGTGCGGATTCTATCATGCAGGCGGACAAGGCCGGTAATGCGGGATTCGTAAATAGCCGCTGCACGAGCTACGACATACCGGCGAAGAGTGCGCCGTTACCTGACGTGCATTGGCGCTTGTTACGCCCGAGGTCCCGCCTGTTTGCGAGTGACAGGGAGGGCGGGAGGCGCGGACGAGCCACGCTACTGCTCCCTGGAAACGCGATGTTCAGCGGCCCAACCACTCTCACCCGAAAGGGGGTCCCAGAACGCGCCTACAAACCCTGGGGAAGCCCACCGTCCTCATCCTGCTTGCGAAACACTGACTGCCCGATACGACCCAAGAACGTGTTTTCTGGCTCCCAAAGGATCTGAAACACAGCAATAGAATTTTGCTTGCCCCGAAATGCGGCTCGCATTACGGGGCGCACCTTGTCCGCAAACTCGGATGGCAATAAATCAATGACCGTTTGTGTCGTCATGATTTGTCTCGCTCTGGTGATCGCTGTTACCCGCGCAGCAATATTTACGGTATCTCCAAACACGTCATTTTCTTTGTGAATAACCCCTCCGTAATGGAAACCGATCCGTATAAAAATGGAATGGTCACCGCCCGGTCGCCGCGCATCGATCGCAGCATGCATGGCGCAGGAAGCCTGGGCCGCGGCGGCGATACTGGGAAATGAACACATGATTTCGTCGCCAATAGTCTTGATCAGGTAGCCCTTGTGCATGACGACTTCCTGGATCAGGATGTCCAGCGCGCGCGTAATTACATGTAAAGCCGCTTCATTCCCCAGTTTGTCGTACAGCGTGGTACTCCCGCAAATGTCGGCAAACAGGACGGCCATCTCACCCTCGTGTTGGATCGAAGAGGCGGCTCTACTTTGGACGACATAGCTTTGTTTAGAGGCGTGATGGATGATTTTTGCAATGCGTATGCGCATGTTTTCATGTTGCGAGGCAACCTCGACGGGGGTTTTCCCGTCTTTGTTTTTCACCCGGAGTTTCGCACCATGGGAAAGCAGCGAGAGCACGATACCGACATGCCCTTTTTCTATGGCAAGGAAGATCGGGATAACACCATCCTGGCTAAAATTAACCTCCACACCAGAATTGAGTAATTGATGGAGAGCGGCCACATTTCCGTTGAGTATTGCCGTGATTACGTCATGCCTAGAGTCGATGGTGTCATGCTTGGAGCTGTCAGATTTTTCTGTATCGCCCCCACTACCTTCGGATGCCCTCAGGTAGTACAACTTGTACAGCAAGGCAATAAAAACAAGCACACCGGATGCCACGATCATCGTCAGCTGGCTGATGCCCAGCTGATTGGCTAATTGATCAGGCAAGTTTGCACCGATAGCCAATACTGAAACCGTGATGAACAGCATCAATCTGAGATAACGGAACAATGCAACAATGACTGTCGCAACCAGCGCGATCAATAACAGATTTCGATCGACCATGTAGCCAACCACACCCTCAGGCAGATTGGCAGTCAGCGCCATCACGGAAACAATCACCAGGAGTACTATTTCGCTGTTTTTGACTTGCATGTGCTGCATCCCCCCGTTCACAGCTTTTGGTTCATCGACCTACAGGGACTGCAAAATCTCGACTAGACAATGCTTGGGAGGTAACGGATTCCACTCTATGCTTGGATGGAAACCGGCAATCCCGCTGTCGTAGAACCGAAAGGCTCCTTAGACCGGTGACTTTGCGTCCCTATTTTTCAATAGGTTTGCTTTTTTGTTATGCGCCACTATATAACAAAAATATTTCATCGATATTACATTTGGCGCGTGCTAACTACTTTAATGCAGGCATTTTTCCTGCGCTCAGGCTCTACCGCCCCGCTACCGTCATCCCGTCCACCAGAATCGAACCGCATTGCCGCGATCCCTGCACCAAGACGTCACTGCCGACCGCGACGATGTTGCGGTACATGTCTTTCAAGTTGCCCGCGATGGTGATTTCTTCCACCGGGTATTGGATCTCGCCGTTCTCCACCCAGAAACCCGCCGCACCCCGCGAATAATCTCCGGTCACGGCATTCACACCGCTGCCCAGCAATTCGGTGACCAGCAGCCCGCGCGACATGGTCCTGAGCAGTCCGGCGAAATCGAGTGCGCCCGATTGCAAGATCAGATTGTGGTTGCCGCCCGCGTTGCCAGTGCTGCGCAGCCCCAGCTTGCGCGCCGAGTAACTCCCCAAGAAATAATCCTTCAGCACGCCGTTTTCGACGATGGTGCGAGTGCGGGTTTGCACCCCTTCGTCATCGAACGGACTGGAGGCCAGTCCTTTGCGTATGTCCGGCACATCGCGGATATTGATATGCGGCGCGAATACCTGCCTGTCCTTTTGATCCAGCAAGAAAGAGGATTTGCGATACAGGCTACCGCCGCTGACCGCGCCCACGAAGTTCCCCAGCAAGCCCGCCGCGACCGGCGCTTCAAACAACACCGGCACTTGCATGGTGTCTATCTGCCTGGCATTCAAGCGGCGCACACTGCGCTCGGCGGCAATGCGTCCGACTTGTTCGGCAGCCAATAAATCCGTGGCGTCGCGTGCCACGGTGTACCAATAGTCGCGCTCCATTCCATCGTCTGTGCCGGCGATCACCGCGCAACTCAAACTATGCCGGGAAGTAGGGAAGCCGCCTATAAACCCCAAGCTGTTGGCCGAGACGAACAAAGCTTCGTGCAGACTTACCGTCGCGCCTTCGGAATTGCTCACCCGCTTATCGGCATCCAACGCGGCTTGCTCGCATCGCTGCGCCAATGTGATCGCGTCATCCACGGATAAGTCCCACGGATAATACAGATCCAGATCCGCATTATCGCGCGCCAACAACTCTTCATCAGGCAGGCCGGAACAGTCATCCTTTGCGGTGTAACGTGCGATGGACAAAGCCGCATCGACAGCATCTTTGATGGCCTGCGCGCCAAAATCCGAGGTGCTGGCATTGCCCCTTTGTTGCCCGAGGTAAACCGTGATGCCCAGACCTTTGTCGCGGTTATATTCTATGGTCTCGACTTGGTGCTGGCGCACGGTCACGGACTGCCCGAAGCCGGCAGACACATCGACCGAGGCCGCCGACGCGCCGCGCTGTTTGGCGTAGGCCAGCATGCCTAGCGCGATGTCGCGCAACTGATCGGAAGAATGGGAAAAACGTGTGGCGGAAGTCACTAAAGCATTCATGTAATAAACGGCAAAATTGTGAAAGGCGTTATCATAGCAGCATCAAACAGCCATACACTTCAAAATGAATCCGCAAAACCCAGCAAAAAATCCGCCCCATCCCCCCGAACTGGACGAAGACTTCGACGAAACGAATGCCGCGCTCGGCGATGGCGACTATTCCGAAGACGAGCCATCAATCGAGACCGATGAGGGAGCAAGCTCCACCCCGCCATCGCGCAAAGCCGCACCGACCACACGGGGTCGCGGCTTACGCGGACTATCCACCACGGTCGACGAAGAGGAAGAAGACACTGGCCCGAGCAAGACCAAGATCAAAAAACAGATGCACGAGTTGCGCGACTTGGGCAAGGAGCTGACCGAGCTGGGCAAGGATCAGCTGGCACAACTCGACATACCGGAAATTTTGCGCGATGCGATCCGCGCCATGAAGAACATCAACTCGTTCGGCGCGCAACGCCGCCAGATTCAATACATAGGCAAGCTGATGCGCAATGTCGATCCAGCGCCGATACTCGCCAAGCTGGATGCCTGGAAAGGCAAGTCGCAGAACCATACCGCCTACATGCATCAGCTCGAACGCTGGCGCGACCGCCTGCTGGAAAACGATGGCGCGCTGACCGAGCTGCTCGCGGCTTATCCTCAAGCCGATGCGCAGCGTCTGCGCAGCCTGATACGCAACGCGCTGAAGGAACGTGAGTTGCAAAAACCGCCGAAGAATTATCGCGAAATATTCCAGGTGCTGCGCGAAATATTGCCGGAGCCGGTGTAACCATGATCCTGCCTCACATCGCTTTAGAATCGGGAAAGAACCCGCAGTACAGCGTCATCTGGTTGCATGGTCTGGGCGCCGACGGGCATGACTTCGTGCCCATGCTGGACGAGCTCAAACTCCCTGTCGCCGTGCGCTTTATTTTCCCCCACGCCCCCAAGATACCGGTCACCATCAACGGTGGTTTCGTGATGCGCGCCTGGTATGACATAGCGGATCCCGCGATTGATGCGCAACAAGATGAAGCGGGCATACGCGCATCGCAGGCCGCCATCGAAGCCCTCATCGCACAAGAAGTTGCACGGGGCATCCCCGCGCAACATATCTTTCTGGCGGGATTTTCGCAGGGAGGCGCGATCGCCTTGCATACCGCATTGCGTTTGAACGGCCCGCTGGCAGGAGTGTTGGCCCTCTCGGCTTATTTACCGCTGGCCGAACTCACCGCCGAAGCCACTTGCCACGCGACACCCATCTTCATGGCGCATGGCCGCAGCGATCCTGTCGTGCCCTACGCGCTGGGCATCGCATCCAGAGAGCGGCTATTAGAATTGCAATGCGCGGTGGAGTGGCACGAGTACGCCATGCAACATAGCGTGTGCGCGGCGGAGCTGATTGATATTCAGGCTTGGCTTACAGACAGGCTGGGGAGTAGGAAGTAGGAAGTAGGAAGTAGGAAGTAGGAAGTAGGAAGTAGGAAGTAGGAAGTAGGAAGTAGGAAGTGGGGAGTGGGGAGTGGGGAGTGAAAAACCGTATGCCCTCACTTTTTCGCTCAGGCACACAGTGTCGTCCCGCTGCCTACTCTTCGCTCTCATCCTGTTCTATGGTACGGAACTCCACCAGATCACAATCCAGATTTTTTTGCTTGAGCGCGTGCGGGATCAGCAAGAATTTTTTGCCGTTCAGCTCGGTCAGTAAACTGCAATTTGGCACATAGCTGTTCACGAGTAAACAAATCAGGCCGCCGGGCTCGTCGCCGAATCTGGGGTGCAGCCACAAAGCCGTTTGGCCGTCTTCAAACCTCGCCCCCCCCCCGCCGCTCTGACGTAAGGTCACGCCCGAAACCTGATTGCTGAGAATCTCCGCGCCGACGTGCAAATTATTCGCGTCGTCCCGCATCAAACGGCGTATCACCGCCACGCCCCAGTGCTTGACCCCGCCCGGCTGCACTCCCAGCAAGTGGCCTATGCGTATGCTTTCATTGCCATGTTGGGGCAGTACGGTATAAAAACCCGACGAACTGATGTTCTCAAGCTGCCACTCCACGATTTGATTGGCGTTAAAATTCAGCCCCACATCGGTACATTCCAGCGTCCGGGAAAATCCGCTGACGATTTTGGTTTTGATTTGAATCTCACGGCGCAAAAAACGGCGTTGTGGCAATTCGGTCAGATATTTCAACAAATACCCGGCCGCTTCCCTGACCAGCTCCGCCTCATAATCCCCGCCCAGGATCAAATCGTCAGGCACGATGTTTTTTTGCAGCACCTTGAGCAGACTTTCTATCTTCGCCCGCATGCCGTCCATACTCACGAAACGCATTTGGGGGTGTATCGTCGCGTCTATATTCACGCGGTGCGGCAGTGTCGGCAAATTCAGATCAAAACCGAACAGGCTGTGTTCGTCAGGCTGCGCACTGATGTCCACCGTGTCGACATATTGGGCGATGATGCGCTCGGTCAAATGCATCGCCAACGGGCTCAATGAACTCACACCGCAACCGTACCAGCCCAACAGATGTCCGACCTCCAGCTTCACCGATGTGCTGCGAGGCAGTGCCGTATACAAACTCACCGGCGTATCCAGATATTGCCCACGTTCCGCATGCCTGTACAAACGCCCCAGGCATATCCAAATATTGTTGTCTACCGGACCGTAATGCACGCAGGAAAACTTCAAACTGGCGGTCATAGCGCGAACGATGCGCGCCGCCAGCAAAGGTTCGGACCCTTTGATGCTAGCGCTGCCTTTTTCACCCTCGCCGTAGCGGTTGAACACGACGAAATACGCATTGAATACGTTGCGATACCAACCGCCCAATACCAACCACAAACGATTCTCCTGGAATTTCGACAACTCCTGGGCGGCAAAATATCCACGGGATAATTTTCTGGCGTGCGCATAGGCAGCCTCATCTAGCATGCGAACGACGGCGAACTGATGCTCGAGCTTGAACTCACTATTGCCAGCCACCGATTCCATCCAATCCGTTAGTTCCATCAGCGATTTGATCGAATCGTTCTTGGGCAGATCGTCCAGCAAGGCCAGAGCGGATTTCATATCCGCCATCGGATGATCGGGCTTTTTCCCTAATAATCTTGATAACATGCACAGCCTCGTCACGGAATGCGAAAATTTGTGTTTTTATTTTCCGCATATAACCACAAAACCACACAAATGAATATCGCGCTAAAGGACTAGATAATTGTTGACCTGGCTAGACATAGAGACGCCTTTCCCGCCGCTGGAACAGGCGATGCGTGCGCCCAACGGCCTGCTTGCCGCCGGAGCGGAGTTGTCGCCACGGCGCATCTTGACCGCATACCGCTCGGGAATATTTCCCTGGTTCAATGCCGGTGAACCGATATTGTGGTGGAGCCCCGACCCGCGCATGGTGCTGATTCCGGGCGAATTCAGAGTTTCCCGTTCTTTGGCGAAATCCTTGCGCGACACCGCTTACGAAGCGCGCTTCGACAGCGCGTTCGAGCAGGTCATGCGCGCCTGTGCCGCACCGCGCAATGGTCAGCGTGGCACATGGATACACGAAGACATGATCGCCGCCTACAGTGCGTTACACGCGCTGGGTTACGCGCACTCGGTAGAAGTCTGGCGGGATGACATGTTGGTCGGCGGTTTATATGGCATCGCGATCGGCCGCATGTTCTATGGCGAGTCTATGTTCAGCGCGGTGCCGAACGGCTCCAAGATCGCCCTCGCCCATCTCACCCGACAGCTGGATCGCTGGCGGTTCGGCATGATCGATTGCCAAATGAACACCCCGCATCTGGCGTCGCTGGGCGCACGCGAAATACCGCGCGGAGAATTTATTGCAAAGCTGCAAGAATTGGTAAACTGTGCGCCGATTCCTCACTGGCAGTTCGATGCCGACCTTTTGCGATGAGCTTGTTAAACGACATTCCGCTATCCACGCTGCACTTCTATCTGACCGCGCCCTATCAGTGCAGCTATCTGCCCGATTTGCAGGCGCGCTCGCAGGTCGCGTCGCCCAGTCCGCTGATCAACCCGCAAGTCTATTCGGAACTGGTACAACACGGCTTCCGGCGCAGCGGAACGTACACCTATCGTCCCCGTTGCGATACCTGTCGCGCCTGTGTGCCGTTGCGCGTCGCGGCACAGACATTCACCCTGTCGCGCTCGCAACGCCGCACTTGGGCAAAGCATCAGAATCTACAAGCCACGCTGCACGAGTTGCAGGATAAATCCGAGTATTACGCGCTTTATCAACGCTATCAAACCGCGCGACATAAGAACGGCGGCATGGACAACGACGACCCCGAGTCGTATCGGAATTTTTTGTTGCAAAGCCATGTCGATACGCTGCTGGTCGAATTCCGCGAGCCGGTTATTGAAAACGAGCCGGGAACCTTGCGCATGGTCAGCGTGATCGACTTGCTGGGCGACGGCCTGTCCTCTGTGTACACCTTCTTCGAACCCGACCTGCCCGGCACCAGCTTCGGGATATATAACGTGCTGTGGCAGCTCGATCTGTGTCGTCAACTGGGACTGGATTTTGTCTATCTCGGCTATTGGATCAAGAACAGCCGCAAGATGGCCTACAAGACCCAATACCGCCCCGCGCAAGGCTTGATCGACGGGGTTTGGCAAACATTCGCTCAGGATACGCCATGAAGACTCGCCTAGTCATTTTTATCTTGGGCTTGCTGTTATTGCCTGTCGCAGGCCTGTGGTTAAGCGGGGCCGGATGGGGCGATCTGGTGCTGCGCGGTTTGACCGGCGATGCGGCGATCATCAATCCGCCTTCCACCTTGCTCACCACGCTGATGATGGCCGGTTACATTATTTTCATCAATCATCTGAATCAATTGATCAGCGGCAACCGGCCTTTCCAAGGGCAGTCCTCATACTTGCTACGCATCGCGGCGGCGAGCGCGGTGTTGGGCTGGTTGCTGGCGTATTTGAATCTCTATGTCGCGAGTTGGACGACGCAAATTGGCAATCCACTGTTGCAGGCTTTGCTCTACACCCCGCTATTCGCCACGCTCGCCCCCGCCGTGCTGTGCACGCGTGCTTTCATCGCCGCCCTGCCCGGCGTATTGCAACGCTTGCATAGCCACCGCACTTTTGCCCCGCCCGCCCCGGAAAAGCTGGCTTATGCGCTGCTCCTCCTGGCTGCACTCGGACTGGCGGGTGGCGCGGGGTGGCCGGCTCAACTCCATCCGTTGTTATGGCTTGCGCCGCTGCTGCTCCTGACCGCCCTGCAATTGTTGTGGCACGAGAACACGATCTTCTCTGGACTGAAATCGGGCGACTATGGCAGGATGATCTGCTCCGGAGTGGCAGGACTCATCACCGGCAACTTTGTGTTGTTCGCGTACCAAAGTAATGGTGGATTACTCGTCATCCAGGACACGCAGTTCAAGCCGTTGGGTTTATTGCTGTTCGGTCTGCTGTGCATACAGCTTGCCGATATGCTGGCGGAAGAATGGCGAGGCAAAAAACGCGGCGGCATTTTTCCGACCAAGAAGCCCCTCATCCCTGTGGTCGTTAAAAATAACGGGTACAACCATCTGCCCGGCGAGCATGGCGGGGGTTTATAGAAAGCTCACATGTATCCATACCTGCGCCCCGCGCTGTTCCAACTCAACCCCGAGACCGCTCACCATTTCACGCTAGCCAGCCTCGACGCGGCTTATAAACTGGGGGGGAGCGGTCTGCTCGCCGCGCGCATCGACGCTCAGCCGCGTACCGTGATGGGGCTGACTTTCCCCAATCCGGTCGGGCTCGCGGCGGGTCTGGACAAGAATGGCGACTGCATCGACGGCTTGTCCGCTCTCGGTTTCGGCAGCATCGAGATCGGCACCATCACACCGCGTGCCCAACCGGGCAACCCCAAGCCGCGATTGTTCCGCCTGCCCGAGGCGCAGGCGATCATCAACCGCATGGGCTTCAACAACGAGGGCGTGGATACGCTCATTGCGAACGTGCAGCAGGCGGATTATCGCGGCATTCTGGGCATCAACATCGGCAAAAACGCGCTCACCCCGATAGAAAATGCCGCCGATGATTATCTGATCTGTTTGCGCAAAGTCTATGCCCACGCAAGCTACATCACCATCAACATATCCTCGCCCAACACCAAGAACCTGCGCCAGTTACAGAACGATGATACGCTGGATAATTTGCTCGCATTGCTCAAAGCCGAGCAACAGAAGCTCACCGACACGCACAGTAAATATGTGCCCATCGCGTTGAAAATCGCGCCGGATATGGAAGCCGGGCAGATCGCCAAAATCTCGCGCCTGCTGATGCGGCATCGCATCGACGGCGTGATCGCCACCAACACCACCTTGTCAAGAGTAGGCGTGGCACACCTGCCGCACGGCGACGAGAATGGCGGCCTGAGCGGCGCGCCGCTGCGCGACCCATCTACCGCCGTTATCCGCCAACTCAGCGCCGAAATGCACGCCTGTGCAGGGCAAGGGCTAGGCACTCCGTTGCCCATCATCGGAGTAGGCGGCATCTTGAGCGGGGCGGATGCGGTGGAAAAGATACTGGCCGGAGCGAGCCTGGTGCAGATATACAGCGGCCTGGTCTATCGCGGCCCCGCCTTGGTGGGGGAATGTTGCGCCGCGATACGCGAACTATCCTAGCCCAGGACACCCCCTATCACACCCGCTATCCCAATCACAAGCGTGATTAGCAATTGCCTAGTTAAAAGTTCAGGCGTAGAGTGCCCGATTTTTCGCGGGTGAATGATTGACATGAGCGACACCAGCAACAAGCAAAAAACATCCACGCTGATACTGGGCGCGATCGGCGTGGTGTTTGGCGATATCGGGACGAGTCCGCTATACGCGCTGAAAGAAACCTTTGCTGGCGCACACCCCTTGCTCGTGAGAGAAGCCAGCGTCCTCGGCGTCCTCTCCGTGATGTTCTGGACCATCATGCTGCTGATCTCGCTCAAATACGTGGTCATCGTGATGCGCGCGGACAATCGGGGTGAAGGCGGCGTGTTGGCGTTACTCGCCATGGTCACCAAGCTCATCAAGAACTATCCCCGAACCAAATGGTTTATCACCGCGCTGGGCATCTTTGCCGCCGCGTTGTTCTACGGCGACGGGATGATTACGCCGGCCATCTCGGTCTTGTCGGCAGTGGAAGGTTTGGAGGTCGTTGCGCCGCATTTCAAGACCTATGTCATCCCCATCACCATCATCGTCATCACCTTGTTGTTCTGGCTGCAAAAACGCGGCACAGCCGTAGTCGGTCTGGCCTTTGGGCCTATCATGGTGATCTGGTTTATCAGTCTGGCGGTACTCGGCGGCATGGCCATCGCGCAAGCACCGCAAGTGTTGGCGGCACTCAATCCGGTGTATGCCTACCGCTTTCTCACCGCCGATTGGCTGGTGTCATTTTTGGCTTTGGGCGGCATCGTGCTGGCCATCACGGGCGGTGAAGCCCTGTATGCCGACATGGGCCACTTCGGCAAATCGCCGATCCGGCTGGGCTGGTTCTCTTTCGTGCTGCCGGCACTGGTGCTGAATTATTTCGGGCAGGGCGCGTTGCTGTTGCACAATCCGGCAGCTATCGAGAATCCCTTCTATCTGCTCGCGCCGTCCTGGGCGCTCATACCCTTGGTATTACTGGCCACCGCAGCCACGGTGATCGCCTCGCAGGCGGTAATCTCCGGTGCGTTCTCGGTCGCCCACCAATCGGTACAGATGGGCTTTTTGCCGCGCATGCCCATCATCCAGACATCGGGGCTGACACGCGGGCAGATCTATGTGCCGTTCACCAACTGGACGCTTTATGTTGCCGTCATCTATCTGGTATTCACCTTCCAAAGCTCCAGCAATCTGGCCGCCGCGTACGGCATCGCCGTCACTGGCACGATGTCCATCACCACCGTCCTGATCGGTTTTGTGATGATATTGGGCTGGCGTTGGCCGCTGATCAAAGCCGTTCCCTTGATCGCCGCCCTGCTCGTCATCGACCTCACCTACTTCGCCGCCAACATCATCAAGGTCCCACAGGGCGGCTGGTTTCCGCTGGCTATTGCCGCTTTGTCCTTCACCGTACTCACCACCTGGCGGCGCGGCAGGCAATTATTGCTGAATGAAGTGAAGCGGCTAAGCATCCCCCTGGAAGTCATGATAAACGGCACGGTCGACACCCCAAGAATCCAGGGCACAGCGGTGTTTCTGGTTGGTGAGAACGAAGGCACGCCTTCCGCCCTGATGCACAATCTGAAACACAATAAAGTGCTGCATGAACGCAACATCATGCTGACCGTCATCGTCGAAGACAGGCCTTATGTGACCAATGAGAACCGGCTGTTAATCAAGGAGCTGGGCAACGGTTTTTATCGTGTAAAATTATTCTACGGTTTCATGGGGACACCCGACATCCCGGCGGCGTTGGAACTATGCGGACAAAATGGGCTGCCGTTCGACATGATGTTCACCTCGTTCTTTACTTCCCGCGCCCTAATCGTGATCGGCGACAAGCCCGGCATGGCAAGATGGCGCGGCCTGTTGTTCCTCGCTTTGTCGAAAAACGCCATGAACGCGGCGGATTTCTTCAAAATCCCCGCTAATCGTGTCATCGAAATGGGCACGCGCATCGAAATCTAAGTGGCGCTTGACAGGTTGTTCTAGTTAGGACTAATATAGTTCTAACTAGAACTATATGGATAGATCCATGTTAAGCACAAAATTCCTGCCCCTGTTGCGCGAACTGTCCGACACCTACCGGGCATTCGAAACATATTCGGCGATACACATACGCTCTATCGGCCTGACCCCGCCGCAATTCGACATCGTCGCCACGCTTGGCAACACGCAGGGCATGTCGCCCAAAGAACTGGGCGACAAGACGCTCATCACCAAAGGCACGCTGACCGGCGTGGTGGACAGACTGATCGAGAAAGATTTGGTGTCGCGCACCGCCTCAGCCAGCGACGGGCGTTGCCAGACCATCAAACTCACCAGACAAGGCGACCATCTGTTCGCGCGTATCTTTCCCGAGCATCTGGCGCATTTGCAGCCGGTGTTTGCGCAACTCAAAACGGCAGAGATCACCGCGCTCACCGCCCATCTGTGCAGCTTGCGCGCCGCATTCGGCAAAGCCCGCAACACCTTGGAGTAAGTCTACATGGCAACCCCCCACCGCTACACGACATCGGCTATCGCGCTGCACTGGATGGTCGCCGCCCTGATTTTCTGCGCCTTCCCGCTGGGCTTGTATATGTCCGACCTGAAGCTCTCGCCGCTGAAACTACAGCTCGTCAGTTATCACAAATGGCTGGGCGTGACGATCTTCCTGCTGGTGTTGGTACGCCTCGTCTGGCGCGCCACCCACACCCCGCCCGCCTTGCCCGCCAGCATCGCCGCCTGGCAACAGCGTGCCGCGCACGCCCTGCATCATCTGCTCTATGTCCTGATGCTGGGGATCCCCGGCAGCGGCTGGTTGATGAGCTCGGCCAAGGGCGTGCCGGTGGTGTATCTCGGCTTGCTCAAATTGCCCGACCTGGTGGGCAAAAACAAAGCCCTAGGAAACGTCCTGGAGACTCTGCATGCTTCGCTGAACTACACGCTGCTGGCCCTGGTGCTCCTGCATATCGCCGCCGCGTTGAAACATCAGTTCGTCGACCGCGATGACACGCTCTCGCGCATGCTCCCCTTCCTCGAAAGGAAGCCGTGATGCGCGCATTAAGCCATTATTTGTTGCTCGCTTTATTGCTCGTCGCGAGTCCCGTTCACGCGCAGGAATTCAACGAAGTCCAGACTGCCAAGAGCAGCATAGTGTTCGGCTACAGACAAATGAATGTGCCGCTCACCGGCACGTTCAGCAAGTTCGTCATCCAGGCGCATTTCGATCCGGGGAAACCCGCAGCTGCCCAGGTCAGGATCGACATAGACCTGTCCAGCATCGACACGGGCAACAGCGATGCCGATGAGGAAATGCCGGGCAAGTTGTGGTTCAACACCCAACAATTCCCTACCGGGCAATTCGTTTCCAGCAACATCAAAGCATTGGGCGGAGGCCGTTACGAGGCACAGGGCAAGTTGACCATCAAAGGGAAAACACTGGACGTTACTGCCCCGTTCACTTTCAGGCAGGAAGGCGCGAACGCCATATTCGACGGCTCATTCAAGCTAAAACGCCTGGATTACGCAGTCGGGGAAGGATTGTGGGCGGACATCGCCACCGTCGCCAATGAAGTCAGCATCACTTTTCATTTTGTAGCCAGCAGTAAAAAGTAGTTGCACTTTTTTCAACCCCAAGGAGAACCACCATGCAAAAACTCGTCGCCATCGCCTTAGCCACCGCGCTGTCCTCGGTCGCTTATGCCGCACCGGAAACCTACAACCTCGACCCCAACCATACCCTGCCGCGTTTTGAATATAATCACCTCGGCTATTCCATGCAGCTCAGCCGTTTTGACAAGACCAGCGGCAAGATCATCCTCGACCGCGAGGCCAAGACCGGCTCGGCAGACATCGTGATCGACACCACCTCCGTCAACACCGGCTCGACATTGTTCAACGGGCACATCCAGGGCGAAGGCTTGCTCGACACCGCAAAATTCCCCACTATCACCTTCAAGTCGCATGACTTTAAGTTCAACGGCGACAAGCTGGTGGCAGTAAATGGCGACCTGACCATCAAAGGCATCACCAAACCCGTCACACTGACTGTCACGTCTTTCCTGTGCATGCCCCATCCGATGCTGAAGAAAGATGCCTGCGGTGCAACCGCCACGACTACCATCAAACGCACCGAGTTCAACGCAGGCAAGTTCGCGCCCTACGTGGGCGATGAAGTGACACTGACGATTCCGGTCGAAGCCATTAAAGAATAAAACTACACGCTCCCGACGACAGCGGCCTCTCCATTAGCTGGAGAGGCCGCTGTTTTTTGGTGCTCCTGAATCCCGCCCGGCACCTGTTTGGATTCGCCCTGGCTTAACGGGCTTTCATCTCATCGGGCCGGGTGGTTGGTAACTATGGTAAAGCTGGAACTGCTCCACGATAAAAATAACGACCGGTCGTCAGGAATGCCGCGAATACGACGATGGCGAATAACAAGCTGCTGACGGCGAGCTGCATCCCTCCGGAAATAATATGCCCGGAAGTACATCCGCCGGCCATGCGCGCGCCGAAGAGCAGCAAGAACCCACCGACAAACGCCCAGAAGAAGCGCTTACCCGGATTGGAGCCGTAATAACGCGCCCACAAATCGGGGACGCTGGTGATGCGAAAGGTACGTTGGAGTAGTGCGAACACCAACCCGGCTAGGCCGGCTCCGGCTAGGAACCACAATTCCCATGCGCCTGGAATCGCTATTTTGTGCCAATAAGTTTCAGCACCCGTACCTGTCAGCGACATAGCCACATAGGAGAAAGCCGTGGACGCACCCATTGGGTGCCCGGCGGCCGAGGGTAAATTGAGCACCACGTTGAGCACGCTCAGCCCGATAGCCGCATGCAGCCATTTCCAGCCTTGCGGTTGCAGGTGCTGCAAGAACAGTGCGATACCCATGAAGACGAGTGACAGAGCCACGCTCACGGTCCAGAACCATGCGTTGTCTGGCAACAGGCTGCGCACCGACAGCGCGCCCAAGTCGGAACCGAGCATCGGTGTCATATGAGGATAGAGCACCGCAAATATCAGTGCTCCACACACGCCACCGATAATTCCAAACAATGCATCCAAGTTACCTTGCCCCAACGAAATCACGACAGTGCCTGGACAATATCCGAGAATGGCCATGCCTATGCCGAACAGCAACCCTCCCACAACGATGCCAACCAGGATCAAAGGCTTGACATGATATTCCGCCCATCCGAAATAAACCTCCGCTTGCAGCAGTAACGCACCCAAACCGATGGTAAATGAAATCATCTTGGCAACAGTAAAGTTCCGCAGCACCGCCATGCCAGCGATGGTATCGAAGCAATTCAGACGCGCGTATTGCAGAAGCGCCCCAAAGATAAACCCCCAAAGAATGACTACCATCTGCTACTCCTTGCCTGTTATCGGAATTTCACCCATCGCACCCCAGTAGCATGTGACTACTCGTTTGCTCAACACCCCGCAGAGGTACAGCCCGGTCTTTGCAAACCGGGGCGATGTCGCGGAATATTGCGATCGCAATATTCCGGTTAGTTCACCGGATCGACGACGAAATGTTTCCGGGCTTGCAAATACGCGACCTCGGCGAATCCGGACGGGACGATATCGGCATCGGTCACATGGTAAAGACTATGGAAATCGATGCCTTGTTCGCGCAACGTGTTGTCGCACACCTTGATTTGGACACCTTGTTGCTTCAGTTCATCCAGTTTCTTTTGCGTCTGCTCGTCAGGGTTCTTGAGCAAGGTAACACCCTTGGCATAGAGCACAACGGTGACATTCATTTTGCCCTTCCATGACTCGACCGCCTTAAGGCCGTTAGCGATGTTGCGAAGCTTCATTCCCTGAATACCTTTGTCATCAGAGGTCAGGGGAATAACAACATTCACCTTTCCATACGAACCATGCTTGATGTTCGGCTTTACGTATTCGCTGGCTTTAGCTTCTACCGCAGCGACCGGCGCGGACGCAGCGGGCATCGCATCGGCAGCCGATGCGGGCGGAATCGCAAGAAAGGTCCATGCGGATGCAATCAGTGCCACTACCAAACTGTTATGAACTTGCATGTGTTTCTCCTCGTTAACATACCGTTAAAAAATCAACTGCCTGTTGCAATCTGACTGGCGAATCAACTGGGGATCCGGCTTCGCATGCCTGGATTGCCCCGAATTATTGCGGTGCCTCCCCCTGATATGACTTGAATCCGAAGTGCCCGAATATCTCTTGCGCTTCAGGCGACTTCAAGAACTCGATCCACTTTTTTCCTGCGGCGCGATGAGGTGCTCCCTTGACCATCGCCACGGCGTAGATGCCGGTAGCATTCTGGTCGTCGGCAATGGACACGTGGTCAATCGGATTGCCCACCTGTTCCTGAAAAATCGCCTCGGACTGCCAGGTGACACCGGCATCCGCCTTGCCCTGCATCAGGTAAAGCGGAGACTGACGATGGTGAATATGAGTCAGCAGGGTCTCGCCGTTTTTGACCTTGGTTTCATACACCACACGCACAAGTTCTTCGCCGCCAGCCTTGGCCAGGCTGTTCTTGATCTGGCGACCGATGCCCTCGAATGCTGGATTGGGCATGACCAGACGCACACCGGGTTTGCCCAGATCGTTGAGGGTGGCGATCCGGGCAGGATTGCCCTTGGGCACCATGATGGCGAGCGTATTGGTCGCATAGGGAATGGCTGGCCCTGTCGCATCCCCTTCCTTGATCGAACTACGGATCCGTCTCAGGCCTGCGGCATACACATCGGCATGGACAGTCCACGTCATGTTGCCGACAGTAATGGTACCGCCATGTTTGATTTGCTCGGCGAGCAGTCCTGGGGGGATGGTTTCGTAGTAGACCTTGCCCTTCAGCTCCGGATGCTTCTTTTCAAATGCCTGAACCAAAGGAGCCATGGCAAAGAAATAATTACCACCAACGAAAATCGACAGTTTGGGGTTGATCGGATTACCGTGGAAGTCCGGGAGGTTGTCGACCTCAGGTACGGTGAATTCCAGCCCCCTGGATTCAACCGGGTTGTTCTCGCCATGACTCCAAGGTGGATACACCCCGAGATCCTGGCCGGACGCGTAGGCTAGGGGGTATCCGGAAACAAATGGCACAAGCACCCCCACCGCGATCACCGACAGGGATGATGCGATTGCCCGGCGAAGAATTACATTTGTTGCCTTGAAAATTGTGTCAACTACAGTCATGAACTTCCTCCGTTTAACTTCGAATGATGAGCGGCACATGGTCGGTCAATACCGGGCGTCCGCCGGTTTGCCGCCTTTCGGCCAATCTTTGCGCTTATCCGCAAAATCCGGGCGCGGCATGTGCGTGAAATATTGCGCGACATCGACCGCTTCCTGGTCGGTCAAACCGCCCTGCCCCAAAGGAAAACTCAGGGTATTCGATATCGGCATGTTGTTTTTGACGAAGGCGGCAGCGGTATAGGTCCGTGCAATACCGGCTCCGATGTTGAAAGACTGGTCACCCCATAGCGGCGGGAACACATAACTGCCGTCCGCCTGCTTCATTCCTTCGCCTTTATCGCCATGGCAGACAGCACACTGATCCTTGTATATCTTTTTGCCGTTGTCCACATTCGGGGTAATCGATTTGTCGATCTTGCCTACTCCCCGACCCGGGATAGGTTCGTCAGCCCTGGTATTACCTTTCATGTTATCCATGTATGCAATCATGGCCAACATCTCCCTGGAATCCTTATCCAGCGGCTTCCCGTTCATCGAGCGCCTCAAACAGCCATTGACCCTGTCCTTGAAATCGATGATTTTGCCAGCACGCGGTGCATAAGATGGAAACAGGGCTGAAAGTCCGACATAAGGCGCAGCGTGTTCCATCGTACCGCCATTCAGATGGCAGCTGTTGCAAACCAGGACATCGCCGACATTCTTTGGCAAAAGCGCCTTGGTATCTGTCATCAGCCGCATGCCGTAAATCAGCTGGTCGGCATCCGGACTGGACAGCATCGCGGCAAAACGCGGCACTGCGAACTTGGAAGGCTCGACCGGTTTCAGCGCGATTTCAGCGCGCACTTTCTTGATTTCTTCAGGGCTCACCGGATCGCCCTGATTACCCCATTGGGTGCGCACGAAGGTAATAATCTCGGCAAGCTCCTGATCGGACAGGCCGCTGTAGCCCGGCATACCGAACGCGCGCTTGGCCTGCTCGGTTTTGGCCGATTTCCAACCGCTCAATACCACATGGATCACCGATGTAGGATCCTTGGACTGCACCGACGAATTGTTTGCCAGCGGCGGGAAAAAATGATCCATTCCGCGGCCGTCGACATGATGGCAGGTAGAGCAAAACTGCACATAACCCAAACCGCCGCGGGTCTTATAAAGTTCGTTGTCCGGAGCGAGAGCCACCGCCTTCGGCTTGATAACATTTGACTCTGCGTTGGGTGGCAGTGCGCTTAAATATTCCGCGATCGCGGCGAGGTCGCTGTCGCTGAAATGCTGGGTGCTGAAATGCACAACTTCGGACATCGTGCCATAAGCCGCCGCATGGCTGTTATGGCCAACCTTGAGGAACTTAGCGATCTCGGATTTTTCCCAATGGTTACGAAGGTTGACTGCGTGCCAGGCTTCTATGGTAGACCCGGTGAGATAGTATTGTCCGGCATCGCCATCCTGGCTCATCGCCTTCTCTTGCATTGCAATTCCACGCGGCGTATGACAGGAACCGCAATGCCCCAACCCCTGAACGATGTAGGCGCCACGATTCCATAGCGGTGACTTGGCAGGATCGGCCTTGAAAGGGGCGTCGTCGAGAAATGCGAGGTTCCAGAATTTCAACCCTAAACGTATATTGAAAGGCCATTGCATATCGTTCTCTTTGTTGGGCTGGCTGACCGGCTCGACCCCATGCATCAGGTAAGCGTACAACGCGTGCATATCGCTTGCGCTGGTCTTGGCAAACGACGGATAAGGCATCGCCGGGTATAGATTGTGCCCATCCGCAGCAATGCCTTTGCGCATGGCACGCTCGAATTGCTCGAAGGAATAACTACCGATCCCAGTTTTGATATCGGGTGTGATATTAGTGGAATGAACGACGCCGAACGGTGTGTTAAATTCCAGTCCACCCGCCATGAGTTTGCCTTCCTTGGCCGTGTGGCAGGCGATGCAGTCACCCATATGAGCGAGGTATTCCCCGCGCCTGACCTGTTCATCAGGCTGCGTATTCAGCGGCGCGGCGAATGCCGGATTCGTCAACAGGGCTAACAGCAGCGTGCCGACATAACCCAAAAATTTAAATCCACATGCCATTTATCTCTCCATTTTTCGAAAGCACTCTACCCAATTTCCAAAGCAAGCCTTGGGCTACCCACCAAGCACCAGCCGAACATCCAAAATTGCGGCGATGGCGAGACCCGACAGAACACCCTATAGAGAATCTTTGCGCAGCACGTGCATTTGCGTCAATTTGTTGTGGCGCGGGTTAGTTAAAAGAATGCCTAGACTCTACAGAGAGTAGCCCGATAAATTAAACAGATTATTTTTGTGCCATCTATCCATAAAATGGGTAGATGGCTGTATTGCTCTGTCGGGACGTTTGTGCACTTAAACTCAAGGCTATTACAAATCCTTGTTGCCATCGCGCAGGACCTACCTCAGTCGAACCCTGATGTACAGCTCCTCGCGATTTTAAAAAACCGTTTATCGGAACCGAGAAATCATGTCGGCAACACTCCCGTCTTCACCAACCACTTCAACAGCATCGCCCTGAGATCAGCCAGTTCGGTCGGCTTGGTCAGCAAGTCATCCATCCCCGCCGCATGGCAGTGTTCCGCCTCGTCAACCAGCACGTTGGCCGTCCAAGCGATGATCGGGATACGTTGAGTTCCCGCTTGTTGTTCCAGATCACGGATACGATAGGTCAACTCGTAACCGTCCATCACCGGCATATGGCAGTCTGTGATGATCAGGTCGAAGTGCCGATCTTTGCTCTGCCACAGCGACAACGCGCCGACGCCATCCGCTGCGGCTTCTACCTGCACACCTAACATACCCAACTGTTGTTTGAGCAACATGCGGTTGAGCGGATGATCGTCGACGATGAGGATACCGATGCCTTGCCCCGTTGTATCCAGCGGGCTGGTATCCGGTACCATTTCACCGTTGCCATTCTGCTCGGTGAGCTGCCGCAAGTGCGCTTGCGCCACCTGGTTCGCCACTGGCAGATCGACGGTGAAGCTGAAAGTGGAGCCGATACCGGCAATACTCTCCACACTGAGCTGGCCACCCATCAACCCGGCCAGGCGCTGGCAGATCGCCAGCCCCAGTCCGGTCCCGCCATACATGCGAGCGGTCTCGGCACTGGCCTGTTCATACTGTTGGAACAGACGTTGCTGTTGTTCCGGTTCGATACCCACACCGCTGTCCTGTACGCTGAAACGGATCGTTTCGCTGCCGTTGTGCCGGGCTAACCTGTGCGCACCGAGCGTGACACTGCCACGTTCGGTGAACTTAAGAGCGTTGCTGGTGAAATTATTGAGTATCTGGGAGATACGTAACGGATCGAAGAGATGGGCAACACTCAGCTGGGGATCGATCTCGAGCTTGAGCTGGATATCCTTCTCGAAAGCGATTTGAAAATAGGTGCCCGCCACGCTCTTGAACATCTCGGAGAGGGATGCCACGCGCGGGGCGAGTTCCAGCTTGCCGGCTTCGATTTTGGACCAGTCGAGGATGTCATTGACGATGCGTAGCAGACTTTTCCCTGACTTCTGCGCCGCCGCGAGGATTTCGTTTTGCTCCTGATCCAGTCGCGATAGGCCGAGCAACTCCATCATGCCGAGCAGCCCACCCAATGGGGTGCGGATCTCGTGGCTCATGGTGGCAAGAAAGGAATCTTTGGCATGGTTGGCGTATTGCAGTTGGGCGGTCCGTTCCAGCACGCGCTCGGCTAGCCGGGTGCGATCTTCTTCGAGCTTGGCGTTGACGCGTTCGAGTTCGCTGGCGGCGGTACGGTTTTCCAATGCAGTGATCACCAGCGCAGACAGGTCGCGCAGTAAAGTGCGCTGTACCTCGCTGAACTTGCGTGGCTGCGTATCGACAACGGCAATGGTACCAAGCGCATAACCATGACAATCAACGAGGGAGGCACCCGCATAAAAGCGCAGATATGGCTCCTGAGTCACGAGCGGGTTATCCCGAAAACGTGCATCCTGCTGCAGGTCTTCTACGACGAGTAGCTCGTCGGGACGCATGATGGCATGCGCACAAAATGCAATTTGGCGATCAAGTTGCGCCACCCCAAGTCCAATTTGTGACTTGAACCATAGCCGGTCAGCATCCATCAATCCGATCACGGCAGCAGGGGTATTCAAAGCGTGCATTGCAACCCGTGTCAACGCATCAAAACTCAGCTCTGCCGGAGTATCGACAATATCGTAGGAACGCAAAATACGGAGGCGCTCCGACTCGTTCTCGGGAACGAGGAATCGCATGGATATGCTCGCTTCCTTATCGACAAAACGCTGGCTATTTTCAGTCTTCAACTATATTTCTCCTTCACTTTTGCTTAGCCGCTAAGATATGTCTCAGCAGCCAGGATACTGAGGCGAATTCAAGGATGAAGTGCAATTTTGAGTAACGCAGGTCAGGTGGGCGGGATGCGGTAGCATCCGCGCTTTTTGACCGGCCAGTCGAAATTGCA
>JABEVF010000090.1 GCA_013043965.1 Gallionella sp.
ACCAACTAACATGGCTTTACTACAAATTTCCGAACCCGGCATGAGTACTGCCCCGCACCAGCACCGGCTGGCGGTGGGCATAGACTTGGGCACGACCAATTCGCTGGTGGCGAGTGTGCGCAACGGCATCAGCACCGTGCTGAACGATGAGCGGGGGCGCGCTATGTTGCCTTCCGTGGTGCGTTACATCGACGCGCAAAATATCTTGGTGGGTGAGGCCGCGCAATACGCGCAAAGCGAGGACCCGACCAATACCATCAGCTCGGTGAAACGCTTTATGGGGCGTGGCTTGGCCGATATCGGCGACATCAGCCGCTATCCTTACCGTTTTCTGGATGATCCTGTCGCCCAGTCGGGCCAAGTGCAATTCCGTACCGTGGCTGGCGCGAAAAGCCCGGTGGAGGTGTCCGCTGAAATACTTAAAGTGCTGCGCGCCCGCGCCGAAGCCTCGCTGGGCGGCGAACTGGTCGGCGCGGTCATCACCGTGCCTGCTTATTTCGACGATGCACAACGTCAAGCGACCAAGGATGCGGCGTGCTTGGCCGGGCTGAATGTGTTGCGTTTGCTCAACGAGCCGACGGCGGCGGCTATCGCTTACGGTCTGGATAACGGGTCAGAAGGCGTGTATGCCGTGTATGACCTGGGCGGCGGTACCTTCGATATTTCCATCTTGCGTTTGTCGCGCGGCGTGTTCGAGGTGATGTCCACCAATGGCGATTCGGCATTGGGCGGTGACGATTTCGATCACCGCATCTATTGCTGGCTGTTGGAAAAAAACGACCTCTCTGCCTTGGGGCCGCAAGACACGCGTTTGCTGCTTACCCACGCGCGTACGGCGAAAGAACAATTGACCGAGCATATCGAGACACGCATCACGGCCATGCTTTCGAACGGTGAGGTCATCGACAATGTGTTGAGCCAAGCCGAGTTCTATGACATGTCGAATAATTTGGTGCAGCGCACGTTGCAACCGCTGCGCCGCGCGATGCGGGATGCGGGTTTGAAGGTCGCCGACATCAACGGTGTGGTGATGGTGGGGGGGGCTACACGAATGCCGCAAGTGCAGCGTGCGGTCGGCGAGTTCTTCGCGCAACCCCCGCTGACCAATCTCGATCCCGACAAAGTCGTGGCATTGGGTGCGGCCATCCAGGCCAATCTGTTGGCGGGCAATCGCGGCGAGGATGACTGGCTGCTGCTGGATGTGATCCCGCTGTCGTTGGGTCTGGAAACGATGGGAGGCTTGGCGGAAAAGCTCATCCCGCGCAACACCACGATACCGACCGCGCGCGCGCAGGAATTCACCACGTATAAAGACGGGCAGACCGCGATGAGTATCCATGTGGTGCAAGGCGAGCGCGAGCTGATCAGCGATTGCCGCTCGCTGGCGAAGTTCGAACTGCGCGGCATACCTCCGATGGTGGCGGGCGCGGCGCGCATACGCGTGACTTTTCAGGTGGATGCCGACGGCTTGTTAAGCGTGTCGGCGCGCGAGATGGGTAGCGGGGTCGAGGCCATGATAGAAGTGAAACCTTCCTACGGCTTAAGCGATCAGGAGATCACCCGCATGTTGCAAGAGTCGGGCCAATTCGCCAAAGACGACATGCAGGCGCGCGCGCTGCGCGAATTGCAAACCGAAGGCTATCAATTGATCGAGGCGGTGCAGAATGCCCTGGCGCAGGACGGCGACCTGCTGGCCGAGACTGAGCGTGAACGCATCGTCGACCGAGTCCAGGTGTTGCAGGAAAGCCTGCGACAAACCGATTCGGCTATGCTCAAGCGCGCGATCACCAATTTGAATGACGCGACCGTCGGTTTCGCCCAAACACGCATGGACAAGAGTGTGTCGCGCGCTTTGGCCGGCAGAAATATTTCCGATTTAGAGGTGAAGTCATGACACAAATCATCATCCTGCCGCATGTGGAGCTGTGCCCCGAGGGCGCGGTGATCGAAGGGCAACCGGGGGTGTCGCTGTGCGATACCCTACTGCAAAACGGCATAGCAATAGAACACGCTTGCGAAAAATCCTGCGCCTGCACCACCTGCCATGTCATCCTGCGTGCAGGTTTTGACTCGCTCGCGCCTTCCGACGAGTTGGAGGACGATCTGCTCGACAAGGCATGGGGCCTGGAGCCTAATTCTCGCCTGTCCTGCCAGGCTCTGGTCGGCACGACGGACCTGGTTGTCGAGATCCCGAAATACACCATCAACATGGTCAAGGAAGGTCATTGAAATGAAATGGACTGACGTACACCAGATTGCGATCTCGCTCGCCGACACCCGCCCCGAGATAGACCCGCGCTATGTGAATTTTGTCGACCTGCGCAACTGGGTGATGGCGCTCGAAGACTTTCACGACGACCCCAATCATTGTGGCGAGAAGATACTCGAGGCGATCCAAGCCGCGTGGATGGAAGAGAGCGAATAGGTCACATCATGTGCACACTCTGGCAAAGTATCTCTAACCGTATTCTGTATCTGCTGGGCGCGTTGTTCGCCAGCGGGCTGATGGGTTTTGGCTTGTATCTGCAATACGTCAAGCATCAGGACCCGTGCCCGTTGTGCATGGTGCAACGGGTGATTTTCATCGCGATTCTGGCGGTGTTTGTGATCGCGGCTTTGCATGGTTCCAAGCGTGTCGGCGAACGCATCTACGCCGCGCTCATCACGTTACTCTCTCTGTCTGGTGTCGGAGTCGCCGCGCGGCATATCTGGATACAGCATCTTCCCCCCGATCTGGTACCCGCCTGCGGCCCCGGCCTCGACTACATGCTGGAAACCCTGCCCATGTCCAACGTGTTGGAAGAGCTGATGCACGGCTCGGGCGAATGTGCCGCCCACGGCTGGACTTTCCTGACTCTGGGTATACCCGAATGGTCGCTGCTGTGCTATTTGGCCTTGGCGATATGGGCGGTGCTGATCGCGTCGCGCAAAAAAACATAGAAGCCAAGCGAAATACAAGTTGGACACAACCTGCGGACAGCGCATCCGCTTTGTCATTACTGCGGTGATATGGTTTAATCTCACCCATGAAATTCCCCTTCCAAACCGTCGCGCTCATCGGCAAATACAAGGCTCCAGAAATCGCCGAGCCTTTGCTGCGTCTGGCTGCATTTTTAACCGGGCAGGGGGTCAAGGTGGTGGTGGACAGTCTTACCGCCGAGCATCTGAAAGACCAGCCCTATCCCGCGCTGACTCTTGAGGAAATCGGGCGCGCGGTGGATTTGGCGATTGTGATGGGCGGCGACGGCACGATGTTGAACATCGCCCGAACCCTGTCGCCGTGCGGTGTTCCGCTGGTGGGCGTGAATCAGGGGCGGCTGGGTTTTCTCACCGATCTGACGCTGGACAATATGCAGGAAAAACTCGCCGCGATGCTGGCCGGAAAGTTCATCATCGAGGAAAGGTTGTTGATCGCGGCGCGGGTGTTGCGCGACGATGTGGAGGTTTTTCGCGCGCTGGCGTTCAACGAGGTGGTGGTGCATCGCAGCCATATCAGCAGCATGGTGGAGTTCGAGGTGCGCATCGACGGCGAGTATCTGTCGAACCAGCGCGCGGATGGGCTGATCGTCGCCACGCCGACCGGTTCGACCGCTTACGCGCTGTCTGCCGGCGCGCCTATTTTGCATCCCAATCTGAATGTGCTGGAGCTGGTGCCTATCTGCCCGCACTCTCTGAGCAATCGCCCTATCGTCGTGAACAGCTCGTCGGTGCTGGAAATCCTGATGCACCGTTCCAGCGACATACGCGTGCGCTTCGACAGTCATACCCAGTTCGATTTGCAGTTGCACGATAAAATTATCGTGACGGGTCACCCGCAACGCGCGTGTCTGCTGCACCCGGAAGGCCATAGCTATTACCACACGCTGCGCGAAAAATTACTCTGGAACCAGACCCTGTAATGCTGAAATTTTTAAGCATCCGCGATTTCGTCATCGTCTCTTCCCTCGAATTGGATTTTTCTGCCGGCTTCACCGCGCTGACCGGCGAGACCGGCGCGGGCAAATCCATTTTGATCGATGCCTTGTCGCTGGCACTCGGCGAGCGCGGCGATGCGACTATGGTGCGCACGGGTTGCGAGCGCGCCGAAATCTCCGCCGAGTTCGATGTGGGTGCAGCGATGCAAGTCTGGCTGGAGGAACAAGACCTGGCGGGCGATGACGGCGTGTGTCTGCTGCGCCGCGTGCTGGATTCGGGAGGCCGCTCGCGCGGTTTCATCAATGGCCGCAGCGCCACCTTGCAGCAACTGCGCGAGGCGGGCGAGCAGTTGCTAGCCATACACGGGCAACACGCGCACCAGTCCCTGCTGCGCCCCGATGCGCAACGCGTGCTGCTGGACAGTTATGCGGGGTTGGATGGCGATGCCGCCCAGGTATCCATGTTGCATCGCTCCTGGCAAGCCTTGCAGCGTCGCCGTATCGCGCTTAACGAGAATGCCGAAGCGGTGGCCGCCGAACGCGAGCTGTTGCAGTTCCAGTGCGATGAGCTGTCCGGCCTGAATTTCAGCGCGCCGGACTGGCGCGTTTTGCAAGCCGATTACGAACGTCTTTCCCATGCCGCGAGCCTGTTGGAGACGGCCGAATTCGGCGTGGAGACGCTGAGCGAAGCGGACAGCTCGTGCCTGGCGCAACTCAACGCGCTCACGGTGCGCGTACGCGACGCACTGGCGCACGACGCGGCTTTGTCCGACACACTGAAAATGCTGGAAAGCGCGCAAGCCGAGTTGCAAGAAGCAGTGTATGGCTTGCGCCATTATCAGCAGCGTCTGGAGACTGATCCCGCGCGTCTGCACGAACAGGAACAACGCATCCAGAACGTGATGGATGCCGCGCGCAAACATCGTGTCGCTCCCGAACAATTGGCTGAGGTGTTGCAGCGCGGTCACGCGCGCTTGGCCGAGTTGGGCGGCGATGCCGACCTGGCCGAGTTGGAAAAACAGGAACAGGCCGCGCGCACAACCTATCTGCAAGCCGCCAAAAAGCTCAGCGCGGCGCGGCAAAAATCCGCTGCCAAGTTGTCCGCTGAGATCACCGCCGCGATGCAGGCCCTGGCGATGCAGGGCGGCACTTTCTCCGTGGCATTGTTGCCTCTGGCGGAAGGCAACGCGCACGGTCTGGAAAGCATAGAATTGCAGGTCGCCGCGAATCCTGGCGTGCCGCCGCGCAGCCTGGCCAAGGTCGCCTCGGGCGGCGAGTTGTCGCGCATCAGCCTGGCGATACAGGTGGCGACCAGCCGCATCGCCAGTGTGCCGACCCTGATATTCGACGAAGTGGACAGCGGCATAGGCGGGCGTGTCGCGGAGATCGTCGGGGCGTTGCTGAAACAATTGGGCAAGCGCTATCAGGTGATGTGCGTCACCCACTTGCCGCAAGTGGCGGCCAAGGCCGACCAGCAATGGCAGGTGAGCAAGGCGGTCGAGCAGGGCGTGACCCTGAGCCACATCACGGTGCTGGGAGCGCCGCAGCGCGTGGAGGAGATCGCACGCATGTTGGGCGGGGCGACCATCACCGACACCACGCGCAAACATGCTGCCGAGATGTTGTCCCTCTCGGCTTGAGTTATGATGCGCCGGTTTTGAATTCAGCAATCCAGAGAAAGCCATGATGCGTAGCAAGATTATTTTAATTTCCCTCGTTGTGGCTATATGTAGCGGCTGTGTTTCCCATTTCAGCGCCTACAAGCTGGACATTCGTCAGGGCAACTTCATCACGCCGGAGATGCGCGACAAGTTGAAGCTGGGCATGTCCAGGCAGCAAGTCCGTTACGTGATGGGTACGCCGCTGCTGAGCGATACCTTTCACGGTGACCGTTGGGACTATATCTACAGTCTTGCGCAACATGACACGGTGGTCGAGAAACAGGTGCTGACGCTGTATTTTGAAGGCGACAATCTGACGCGTATCGACGACAGCGCGATGCCCGCCTCTGTTCCCGCACCCGCCATCGAACAATCCGCAAGTGCGGTCATCGCGGTTTCCGCCGTCGCAGCTGCGCCTATCGTTGCTGCGCCAACTGTTCCCGACGCTGCCCACGTGGATGCCGAAGCGGCAATCAAAGTCAGCGTGCAAGGATGGGCGGCCGCCTGGTCGGCACGCGACAGCAAGCAATACCTGGCAGCTTATGCCCCGTCGTTTCATCCTGCGGGCATGAGTCGCGCGGCTTGGTTGAAACAGCGCACAGAGCGTTTTGCCAACGCTCATGCCATCGCTGTGTCTATCGGCGATATGGTGGTCAAGGCGCAGGACGATACCCACGCGACCGCGACCTTCGTGCAGGATTATCGCTCCGACACACATCACGACAGCACGCGCAAAACGCTGCAACTGGAAAAGATAGCCGGTGCCTGGTTGATCGTCTCCGAGCAAACCGAAAAATAAAGGAAGCGACATGAACAAGATCAAAATCGCAATCGCCGGCAGCAGTGGTCGCATGGGGCGCATCCTGCTGGAATCGGTGGTCCAAGCCGATGACCTGGTGCTGCATGCGGCACTGGAACACGCCGGCAGCGAATTTATCGGGCGCGATGCGGGCGAATTGTGCGGTGCACCTTGCGGCATCAAAATCAGCACGGATGTCGCAACCGCTCTGCGCGGCGCGGATGTGCTGATCGACTTCACCCGGCCAGAGGGCACGCTGCATCATCTCGAAATTTGCCGCAAGCTGGGCGTGGCGATGGTCATCGGCACGACCGGATTCAACGCGCAACAAAAAGCTCAGCTGGGTGCCGGCGCACAAGATGTAGGCATCGTGTTCGCGCCCAACATGAGCGTGGGCGTGAACCTGGTGTTCAACTTGTTGGAGACCGCATCGCGCGTGCTGAGTCACGGCTACGATATCGAGATCATCGAAGCCCACCATCGCCACAAAATCGACGCGCCCTCCGGGACTGCGCTGGGCATGGGCGAAGTGGTGGCGCGCGCACTGGGGCGAGACCTGGAAAAATGTGCCGTGTACGGACGCGAAGGCGTGACCGGCGAGCGCGATCCTTCCACCATAGGCTTCGCCACCGTGCGCGGCGGCGATATTGTCGGCGACCACACCGTGCTGTATGCGGGCATCGGCGAGCGTATCGAGATCACCCACAAAGCCAGCAGCCGCGCCACTTTTGCGCTGGGTGCCTTGCGCGCCGCGCGATTCCTGAAAGCCAATGCGGCGGGCATATATGACATGCAGGATGTGCTCGGCTTGAAAGACTAAAGGCGGGTTTTTGACAAATTAAACATCCGGCGGATAACGGCTCATCCGCCCTACACGGTATAATCCGCCCGCTATGCAGATTTTTCGCGGACTTTATTCCCCCAATACTCAGCCAGTTGCCATCACCGTCGGAAATTTCGATGGTGTGCATCTGGGTCATCAGGCTTTGCTCAACGATTTGCGCAAGGCCGCGCGGACGCACGGTTTGCAAACGGCTGTGGTGATCTTCGAGCCGCATCCGCGCGAATTTTTTACGCCGGAACAAGCCCCCGCGCGGCTCACCAGCCTGCGTGAAAAGCTGCAATTTTTCGCCGCGCTGGGAGTCGACCGCGTGCATGTGTGTCGCTTCAATGCCCACTTCGCGCAAATGTCGGCAGTGGATTTCATCAACGTTTTGCATGACAAGCTGTCGGCAAAATTCGTTCTGATAGGCGACGACTTCCGTTTCGGCAAAGGGCGGTTGGGTGATTTCGCGCTGCTGGAAAAGATCGCCGCCGTGCGGGGGTTCACGGTGCAGGCGGTACACAGCGTGCTGCACGACGGCGTGCGCATTTCCAGTACCGCGATCCGCGCCGCGTTGGCCGCCGGACAATTGCGCACCGCGCAGCGTTATCTGGGGCGGCATTACAGCATGAGCGGGCGGGTGGTGCGCGGTGATCAGGTGGGGCGCAAGCTGGGCTTCCCCACCGCGAACATCCAGGTGCGACACCCGCGCCTGCCGTTGTCCGGCATCTATGTGGCGCAGGTGCACGGCGAAGGGCTGGGGGTGTTGCAAGGCGCGGCCAGCATGGGCGTGCGGCCCACCGTACAACGCGATGCGCGGCCCACCCTGGAAGTGCATCTGTTTGAATTCGATCAACAGATATACGGCAAACATTTGCGCGTGGAGTTTTTACAAAAACTGCGCGACGAAGAAAAATATCCCGATTTGGCGACACTGACGCGGCACATCGCGTTGGATGTTGAGAACGCAAAGAAATGGTTTGAGCAACATGACTGATTATAAAAACACCCTGAATCTACCCGACACCCCGTTCCCGATGCGCGGCGACATGGCGAAGCGCGAGCCGCAGATGCTGGCGCGCTGGCAGGCGCAGCAACGCTATCAAAAGCTACGCGCAGCCAAACTGGGCAAGCCTGTGTTCATCCTGCACGACGGTCCGCCGTATGCGAACGGCGACATCCACATCGGCCACGCGGTGAACAAGATACTCAAGGACATCATCATCAAGAGCAAGACCTTGAGCGGCTTCGACGCGCCCTACGTGCCGGGCTGGGATTGCCACGGCCTGCCCATCGAATTGCAGGTGGAGAAGAAACACGGCAAAGCCATACCGCCCGCCGAGTTCCGACTACTGTGCCGCGATTACGCGAAGGAACAAGTCGAGCGGCAGAAGAAGGATTTCATCCGTTTGGGCGTGTCGGGCGATTGGGATAAACCGTATCTGACCATGGATTTTCAGACCGAGGCCGACATCATACGCGCGCTCGGCAAGATCAATCAGAACGGTTATTTGTACCAAGGCTACAAGCCGGTGAACTGGTGTCTGGATTGCCAATCCGCGCTGGCCGAGGCGGAAGTGGAATACGAGGACAAGACTTCATCGGCTGTCGATGTGGCGTTCGAGGTGATCGACAAAACCGCGCTGGGTCAGGCGTTCGGCGTGCCCTTGGATACTGATGCTAAAGCCTATGCGGTGATCTGGACCACCACGCCGTGGACCTTGCCCGCTAATCAGGCGGTGAGCGTGCATCCCGATTTTGAATATGCCCTGGTCAAAACCGACAAGGGCTATTTGGTATTGGTGAGCGAATTGCTGGACAGCTGCCTGCAACGTTACGAACTCAGCGGTGAAGTGCGATCGCGTTGTAAAGGCGCGGCATTGGAATTTCTGCAATTGCAACACCCGTTCGTTGAGCGTCGCGTGCCTATCATCTGCGGTGATCACGTCACGCTGGAAGCCGGTACGGGCTTGGTACACACCGCACCCGCTCACGGTTTGGACGATTATTTCGTCGGACAAAAATACGGTTTGCCCACGGATAGCCCGGTGGCGGATGACGGAAAATTTGTCGCGACATTGCCGCTGGTGGGCGGGCTGTTCGTGTGGAAGGCCAACGATGTGGTGGTTGCCGCGCTGCAAGAGAGCGGCCATCTGTTGTGTTTGAAAAAAATCCAGCACAGCTACCCGCATTGCTGGCGACACAAAACCCCGATCATCTTCCGTTCTACACCGCAGTGGTTCATCGGCATGGAAACGGGAAGTGAGAAGAGTGGAGGGCTGCGCGACCTGGCTAACCAGTCCGTCGCGCAAACCGAATTCTTCCCGTCATGGGGGCGCGCGCGCTTGGAGGCGATGATCAAGAATCGCCCCGACTGGTGCGTGTCGCGCCAGCGTAATTGGGGCGTGCCGATGCCGTTCTTCGTGCACAAAGAAAGCGGTGAACCGCATCCGAACACGCCGGCATTGTTGGAGCGGGTCGCCAAGCTGGTCGAGCAGTCCGGCATCGAAGCGTGGTTCAGCCTGGACGCGGCTGATCTGTTGGGCGACGATGCCGAACACTACAAAAAACTCACGCATACTTTGGACGTGTGGTTCGATTCCGGGGTGACGCACGCTTCCGTGTTACAGCGTCGCTCCGGCTTGCGTTCGCCCGCCGATTTGTATCTGGAAGGCTCGGATCAGCATAGGGGGTGGTTCCAGTCGTCGTTGTTGACCGGCTGCGCGATCAATGGCCGCGCGCCTTACAAGGCCTTGCTGACGCACGGTTTCGTGGTGGACGGCAACGGTCACAAGATGTCGAAATCCAAGGGTAATGTGATCGCGCCGCAGAAGATATTCGACACGCTGGGCGCGGATATTCTGCGTCTTTGGACGGCTTCCACCGACTATTCCGGCGAGCTGACTATCTCGGATGAGATACTCAAACGCGTGGTGGAAAGTTATCGCCGTATCCGCAACACTTTGAAATTTTTGTTGGCCAACATCTCCGATTTCGATGTGACGCGACACGGCTTGGCCGTGAACGAATGGCTGGAGATCGACCGTTACGCGCTGGCGATGACGCATACTTTGCAGGCCGACATCGCCGCCGCTTATACGGCTTATGACTTCCACACGGTCACGCAAAGATTGCAGGCGTTCTGTTCGGAAGATCTGGGCGGTTTCTATCTGGACATCCTCAAAGACCGTCTCTATACCGCAGGCAAAGATTCTGCGGCACGCCGTTCGGCACAGAACGCGCTGTACCACATCACGCAATCCTTGCATCGCCTGATGGCCCCGGTGTTGAGTTTCACCGCCGAGGAGGTGCACGAAGTATTGACCGGCAAAGAGGATGCGAGTGTGTTTGCTGGTGAATGGTACGTACTGCCTGCATTGGAAAATGCCAGCGGGATCGCGGCGCGCTGGCGCGACTTGCGTGCAGTGCGCGGCGAGGTGCAAAAGCGTTTGGAAGAACTACGCGCCGCCGGTACGATAGGTTCTTCGCTACAGGCCGAAGTGGAGGTGTCCGTCTCCAGCGAGACGTATCAGACGTTGGCCGCATTGGGCGATGATTTGAAATTTGTTTTGATTACCTCCGCTGCGACTTTGCATGACGGTGGAATAACGGATGCGATACGCGTCGCAGCCAAGTCATCCGCGCACACCAAGTGCGAGCGTTGCTGGCATTACCGTGCGGATGTGAGCAGCGATGCAGATCATCCGACCATCTGTGGTCGGTGCGTGAGCAATCTGGTCGGCGCGGGCGAGGTGCGTCGTTATGCTTAATCGTTGGCTGGGTCTAAGCGCACTCGTCATCCTGATCGACCAGTCGAGCAAATATTACATCAGCAGCCATTTTGCCTCTGGCGAGAGTTTCACCGTGCTCAGCGTGTTTAGCCTCGTGCTCTGGCATAACACCGGCGCGGCGTTCAGTTTTCTCAGTGATTTCGGCGGAGTGCAGCGTTGGTTGTTCAGCTTCATCGCGCTTGCGGCTGCCGCGTGGATCGTCTGGTTGCTGCGCAAACATGCGGACCAGATTTTGTTTTGCTTCGCGCTCAGCCTTATTATGGGCGGCGCGCTGGGCAATTTGATCGATCGCATCGCCTATGGCTATGTGGTGGATTTTTTATTATTCCACTGGGACGCGCACACTTTTCCCGCTTTCAATCTGGCAGATTCCGCGATCACCTGCGGTGCGGCCTTGTTGATTTGGGATAGCTATACGGAGAAGAAACATGGAACTACTGCTCGCTAATCCGCGCGGTTTTTGCGCCGGAGTGGATCGCGCCATCGAAATCGTCGAGCGTGCATTGGTCTTGCACGGCGCTCCTATCTATGTGCGTCACGAAGTGGTGCACAATAAATTCGTGGTGGACGGTTTGCGCGCGAAAGGCGCGATTTTCATCGAGGACCTGGCCGATGTACCGAGCGGCAGTATTTTGATCTTCAGCGCGCACGGTGTTCCGCAAGCGGTGCGCCGCGAGGCCGAGACGCGCGGGCTGACGGTATTCGATGCGACTTGTCCGCTGGTCACCAAGGTGCACATTGAAGTGTCGCGGCTGCGCGAACAACAAAAAGAGATAGTGATGATAGGCCACAAGGGACACCCCGAAGTGGAAGGCACGATGGGGCAGTCCGACGGTGGCATGTATCTGGTCGAGTCGCCGGAGCAGGTCGCGACACTCGAGGTCAACGATGAACAGAATCTGGCGTATGTGACACAAACCACGCTGTCGGTTGACGATGCGGCCGGCATAATCGCCGCGCTCAAGACACGCTTCCCCTTCATCACCGGGCCCAAGAAAGATGACATCTGCTATGCCACGCAGAATCGCCAGGATGCGGTGAAGATACTGGTCAAACAATGCGACGTGGTGGTGGTGATAGGCTCGCCTTCGAGTTCCAATTCCAACCGTCTGCGTGAAGTCGCGGCCAACGTGGGCTTGCCCGCTTATCTGGTGGATAACGCCGACGAGTTGCGCGCCGAATGGTTCGCCGGTAAAAAATCGGTGGGCATCAGCGCGGGTGCGTCCGCGCCCGAAGTGCTGGTGCAGGGCGTCATCGCGCGCCTGGAACAATTGGGCGGTGCGAAGGTTGTCGAGTTGCAGGGCATCATCGAAAACGTGGTGTTTCCGCTACCCAAAACACTAACGATCCCCATCGTCGCAAAAGACTGATTCGGTGCACGCTGATATTCTGATCGTCGGTGGTGGCGCAGTCGGTCTGACCAGCGCCATCGGCTTGCTGGAAGCGGGTCATCGGGTCACCTTGCTGGAGCGCGGCGGTGTCGGCCAGGAAGCCTCGTGGGCGGGCGGCGGCATCATGTCGCCGCTGTGCTCTTGGGATTATCAGGACGCAGTCACCCGTCTCGCGCATCGCAGTATGGCGATGTTTCCCGGCGCAGCCGAATCGCTGCATCTGGCCACCGGCATCGATCCCGAATATCAGCGCAGCGGCATGTTGGTGTTGCCGCCATATCCTGTCGAGCAGGCGCGGCTCTGGTGCGAGCAACATCAGTTCATCGCGCGGGTTGTGGATCTAGCCGATTGCTTGCCGCCAATGAACCAAGGAGAGCAGCAAAGCGGATTGCTATTGCCAGAGGTCGCGCAGGTGCGTAATCCGCGCTTGTTGCGCGCGTTGCGTAGTCGGGTGGAGATACTGGGCGGCGTGATTCTGGAACAGCATGAAGTGCAAAGTTTTGTTCATCACGGCGAGCGCGTCGCCGCGCTGCAAACCACGCGCGGCGAATTCAGCGCGGATGCGTATGTCGTGACGGCGGGTGCGTGGAGCAAAGCCTTGCTGGGCGAGCATGCCTTGCATATGGACATCCGCCCGATACGCGGACAAATCCTGTTGCTCAAATTCGACGCGCCGCCGTTGCAACACATCCTGCTCAAGAAGGATCTGTACCTCATCCCGCGCCGCGATGGTCATGTGCTGGTGGGCAGCACGCTGGAAGATGTGGGCTTCGATAAATCCATCACGCGGGAAGCCCGCGACAGCTTGCTCGGACGGGTGCGCGAGATCTTCCCCGCCTGGAAGCATGTCGAACCGATCCGGCATTGGGCGGGCTTCAGGCCGGGTTCGCCCGACAACATCCCGACCATCAGCCGCCATCCGCACTTTGCCAATCTGTATGCCAACACCGGACATTTCCGCTATGGCGTGACCATGTCGCTGGCGAGTGCCGAGCTGTTGCTGAACGAAATTGAAAATCGCCCGCAACCTTTTTCGGTGGCGGAATATCGCTGGCGATAGCACCGCTAGCCCGCGAATATAATCCTGCCTGCTTTTGCTGGGATAGCTCAGTTTGTGGAGCAACGCACTCGTAACGCGTAGATCTGAGGTTCGATTTCTCTCCCCAGCACCAGTAATCAAGGAGCTACGCGCTGCCCAACGCATTTGTATTTGATTGTAGACCTCACTCTAATGTGTTCTGTGGTGTTAAGACCCACATCAAAACCGCCATCAATTTCCTCGGCAAGAAGTGCATGAGTCCACCACATCACCGCCTGCGGCGAGGGTGATTATTAAATCTCGATTAAATTATTGAACTATTCGCCACATGCCCGGTCTATGGAACAGTTGGCGAGAGCCGACACACGTTTCTCCTCCCTGAGCGTGTTGTCTTAACATCCCTGTTAAGATGTTTTGCCCCTGATGCGGTTACTCGCTCGGGGGTATTTTTTTGGCCGCAACAAACAGTGGGACGCAGACTTACGATGCTTTGGATTTACGACCAGGTTTTGCAGGTGGGGTGAACCCGGCTAATCGGCAACGTATCCCCTCGGTTTTTTCGCCATCCTCGAACCGTGTCGAGTGATAAGCCATGATTTCACCCTTGGCGGCAAGTTCTGCCAAGTAGGCGCGTGTTTTTGAAAGTGATATACCCGCCGCTTGAGCGATCTCAGCATCAAGTCTTTCACCGTTGTTTTTTAAATATTGCAGGATTTGATTCATTCTAACTCCTTAATAAATCATCGTTATATTAACGATCAAGGTTATATCAGACTGAGTGAGTGGGAATTGGTTCCGTAATACATGGCTGGCGCATTTCAGGTCACATCCCGTTCCTAGGCGAACATGCTCGGGCATAAAGGGAGCACGCAATCATGGCAAGCGCTTCTCCAGCCACGCATCAACCGACCACTGGCCGCGACTGAGTATCAACAACACGCCGAGCAGTATGCCCCAGGAGAGGTGTTGGTTAATCCCCGCCTGACTCAAATCCGCGTAAGAAATAACTGCAACCACGTTGAGAATAAAAAGACCGGCTGCGGCGAAGCGCCCGAACAGACCAAATACCAGCAGAACGGACAGGCCAAGCTCGGCACTGGCCGCCATTGAGGCCGCTATCTCGGGGGGAAGCAGCGGTACATTGTAGACATCGCTGAACAGATACAGTGTGCTGTCCCAGCTTTTAATTTTAGTCAGCCCCGATTTGAAGAACACATTTGCAAGATATAGCCTCAGCCCCAGATCCATCAGCGGTGCCAGATACTCCGGCCAGTGCGAGGCGGTGTAATAAAACTTTATCAGGCGAAATAACAGCTTCATGTTGTCGCTCCCAAATTAAAATTTGTCAGAATGTGTTGCGCGACCAGCATTTGCAGCGCGGCGGGCAGATCGAAACCGGGATGACGCGCCAGTGTGGAATCTGTCGCCGCGCCCATAGACACGCCGGACTGTATGGCGTGCAGCCAATCAGCATCGGCTTCAGCCAATTCTGCGACCTGCACGACATCATCTTTGCGGCTCACCAGCGCGATGCATGCTCGGCTATTCAGATCAATATGAAAGTCGCAACCCGCAGCGGGTTGATGGGCCTGCCAGATCGCGGCGACGGGATAGTGCGATCGCACTACCCGACAGGCAGGATGAATGCGCAAGATCAAATCTGTATATCGCTCGGGCGGTATCTGTGCCAACTTGTGGATGTTCAGCGGCACTTCATCATCTGCGAAATAGGCGACATGGCAAGCCCATTCCAGTAGTGCCACATCCGCCAGATAAACCAGCGTTTGCGCGGGTGCGAAGGCCGTTAAAAATCCTGCTAACTCCACGCCGTAATGATGCAAGTTCGCGTTGCGCGAAGGATATTGGGCGATGAATTCCCGTGTCAAAAAGCGAAAAAAATCGTCACCGACCAATTGCTTGATGACCGGGTATGCGCCCGCCAATGCGTCATGCAGATTGCCGCGATAATTATTGCGATAAATTTCCATCGCGACAGCAGCCGGATAGTTTCGGTAAGCTGTCACGATCTGAGGCGAAGACTCTTTGCCTTGCACAATAGCGAACGCGAAATCGGATAAATCGTCATGCAACGCAAGCATGGCAATCCTTCAAGCGTTGCTGTGCCTGCGCCGCTTCAGCCATCAGCACCGACAATGCCGGGATGTCGCTATCCCACTCGATCAGCGTGGGGCGCAGGCCTATGTGCCGCAGAACGCTCTCATATAATTTCCACACTTCCTCGTACACCGGATGATTGTGCGTATCCACCAGACAGCCGTCGCGCTCGCTGAATCCGGCCAAGTGATATTCCTTGACCGCCTCCGCCGGAATGGCCTTGATGAAAGCCTCGGCATCCACGCCGAGATTGCGCACGTTCACATACAGATTCTCTACATCGAACAAGATGCCGCAGCCGGTGCGGCGCGTGAGTTCGGCAAGAAATTCACCCTCCGTCATCTCGCTGTGTGTGAACGACAGATAGCTGGAAAGATTTTCCACCAGCAATTGGCGACCCAATCTTTCCTGTACTTGTTGCACCCGGCGCGCGACATGTTCCAGTGCCTCGGTCGTATAGGGAAAGGGCAACAAATCGTTGATGACCATGCCGTCCGCCGCATTCCAGCACAGATGTTCCGACACCATGGCGGGTTGCACCGCATCGCACAAACGATGCAGTGCGGTTAAATGACCTTCATCCAGCGGCGTGGACGAAGCCAGCCCCATGCCCACACCATGCAGACTGACGGGATAATGTTCGCGCACTTTAAGCAAAGTGTGCAGCGGCGCACCGCCGCCAAAAAAATTCTCGTTATGCACTTCCACCCAGCCTAGCTTGGGCAAATCTCGTAGCACCTCACGGTAATGAGGTGCCCGCAAGCCGATACCTGCGGTGCATGGCAAGGTAGGGTTCGCGGGCGGGTACATCACATCGCCTTCAACATGCCACCGGCGATCTTGTCGCACGTGCCTTTGGGTACAGCGACAAAGTCCATCGGATCATTGTTCTTGGTGGCCTGACCCGCACAGGAATGTGCGCTCTTGTTGCTGGAGCAATCATTCATACCGGCCTTGGCTATACCAAAACATTTTTCCATGTCCATCTTTTTGTCGGCGGCACTCGCATTGCCCGTCAGCCCAAGAGCCAGCAAACCACCGATTGCGATTGACAACATTTTTTGCTTATCCATTTTGATACTCCTGTGTGAATTAATTAAAGTGGAGAGTGACTCTCCGCTCGTTAGTCTGAGCAAGCCGGACTTCCTTACAAATAAATGTGCGAACTTGAGCTCCGGCTTTCAAAGCACATGCGGCGATAGCCGTTCTGGATTCTATGCTTCCTTCCATGAAAAATTTTGAGTCGCATGTAAGGTGTGCTCATTACATGCGACCAATGCACCGTCGCGATTCGTGACTTACCTTAAATATTAAAGA
>JABEVF010000091.1 GCA_013043965.1 Gallionella sp.
CGCCCGTGGGGGTTGGGGGACTGTCGCCGGAATATCAAAAAATATTCCATGGCGGCGATGAAAATGCACAGCAGGAAATTTATGCAACATTCAGGTTAGGTCGGGGGCAATAGCGACAACCCCGTTGCAACTTAATATCGGCAACTATTGCACAAACTCAATACCGGGTTATATAGTATTTCGCTTGCAAAAACCTCACGACACACTAGAATTAGTCAAACTAAAACAGCCAACCACTATATATAGTGTTTTTTGGAATAGGATGTCCCACGCAACCAAGGGGTAGATCGTGTTTGACACCGAAAGTGTTTCCGCTGCAACATTCGCCCGTAGCGATTCTGAGACCAGCACTTCATCCAGTGCGTCTTCCGACCGACATCAGGCACTCCGCCGCAAGGTTGCCGAAAACCGGCCCCAGCCTGAGGATGCTGCCAAAACAGCGGTGTCCGAACAAGCGTTACTTCCCAAACTCACCAAAAATCCGGCAGACCAATTTGCTAGCGAAGGGCTATTGCAATGACGCAAGAAATCAGCACCGAAGTTCTGCTGGAAAAATATGCGGAAGCGGATGAAACATCCGTGCAGGACGTGCGCCGCCGCGTGGCGCGCGGCCTGGCACAAGCCGAGCAACCGGAACAACGCGCCCATTGGGAAGAAGCTTTCTTCCTCGCGCAGGAGGACGGTTTCGTGCCCGCCGGTCGCATCAACTCCGCCGCCGGATTAAAAATACAAGCGACGCTGATCAACTGCTTCGTGCAGCCGGTGGGCGACGCCATCTCCGGTATCAGCGAGGGCAAGCCGGGCATCTACGACGCTTTACAACAAGCCGCCGAGACCATGCGGCGCGGCGGCGGTGTCGGCTACGACTTCTCTTCTATCCGTCCAGAAGGTGCGCATGTCAAAGGCACCAACTCGCGTGCCAGCGGGCCGATCTCCTACATGCGCGTGTTCGACCGTTCCTGCGAGACCGTGGAATCCGCCGGAGCACGGCGCGGTGCACAGATGGGCGTGTTGCGTTGCGACCATCCCGACATCGAAAAATTCATCAGCGCCAAGGACAAGGGCGACCTGCGCAACTTCAACATCTCGGTCGGCGTGACCGATGCGCTGATGCGAGCCGTGGAGACCAATCAAGCGTTCGAGCTGGTGCACGCCGCCGAGCCGTCTGCCGCGCTCAAAGAAGCGGGTGCGGCACGACGCGCCGATGGCAAGTGGGTATACAGCACGGTGCGCGCGGCCGACTTGTGGAAGCAGATCATCGCCAGCACCTACGACCATGCCGAACCGGGCGTGCTGTTCATCGACCTGATGAATCGCGACAACAACTTGTCCTACTGCGAAGTCATCGAAGCGACAAATCCCTGCGCGGAACAACCCCTGCCGCCTTACGGTTGCTGCTGTCTGGGTTCTATCGATCTGACGCGCATGGTGAAGAACCCGTTCTCGGTGCATGCCGGTTTCGACTACGAACCGTTCAAGAAACTGGTGCATGTCGCGGTACGCATGCTGGACAACGTGCTGGACGTGACCGCATGGCCGTTGCCTGAACAACAACAGGAAGCACAAAGCAAACGCCGAATCGGGCTGGGCTATACCGGGCTGGGCGATGCGCTGGTGATGCTGGGCAAACGCTACGACACCGACGAGGCGCGCGCGTTTGCCGCCGACATCACGCGCATCATGCGCGACGAGGCCTATCTCGCCTCGGTGGACCTGTCCATCGAGCGCGGCGCGTTCCCACTGCTGGATACGGCGCAATATCTGGCCGAACCGCGTTTCGCCTCGCGCCTGCCGGACGAATTGAAGAACAAGATACGTCAGCATGGTCTGCGCAACAGTCACCTGCTTTCTATCGCGCCCACCGGCACCATCTCGCTGGCCTTTGCCGACAATGCCTCCAACGGCATAGAGCCAGCTTACTCGTGGTTCTATACGCGCAAGAAACGCATGATGGATGGCACCACCAAAGATTACTCGGTGGAAGACCACGCCTGGCGCGTCTACAAACAAATGGGTGGCGATATGGGCAAGCTGCCACCCGAGTTCGTCACCGCGCTGGAGATCTCCGCGCTCGACCACATGAAGATGGTGGCCGCGGTCGCGCCGTTCATCGACACCTCGATCAGCAAGACCGTCAACGTGCCCGCCGACTACCCCTACGAGGATTTCAAGCACCTCTATACCGAAGCGTGGAAGGCTGGCTTGAAAGGTTTGGCGACCTACCGCCCGAACAATGTGCTGGGCTCGGTGCTGTCGGTCACGCCGGAGATCAAGCAGATAAAGACAGAAGTGGCGGAAGAACAGCCGCAGGATTTCATCTTCGACCAGGACAGGCGCATCGTGCTGGAAGCGACACCGAAACCCGCGCTCGCCTCATTGCGCTGGCCGGGCCGCCCCGAGTTGCCGGGCGGCAGCGAGGGCTGGGTCTCGCAGGTGGTAAAGCATCCGCTCGGCAGTTTCGTCACCTTCGTTTCGCACACCACCAACGGCCACAACCATCCGTTCGAGGTCTGGGTCAACGGCTCGGAACAGCCGCGCGGACTCGGCGCGCTGGCCAAGTCGCTGTCTATGGACATGCGCACCCGCGACCCGGTGTGGGTGCGCATGAAGCTGGAGATGCTGATGAAGACCGCCGGCGACGACGCCTTCGAGATGCCCATGCCGCCCAGCGGCGAAATGATGCGCATGCCGAGTCTGGTAGCCGCGTTCGCGCATCTGCTGAAATACCGAATCGAAGAGTTGGGTGCGTTAGAAATCAGTGACAACGTGACCACGCCGATGATGGACGCGCTGTTCGCGAAGAAGGAACCCAAGACCGGTACCGACGGCACGATGAGCTGGACCGTGGACATCGCCAACGCTGGCAGCGGCGACGACTTCGTGCTGGGATTAAAGGAGCTGGTATTGCCCGACGGCTCACGCCGGCCCTACTCGATGTGGCTGTCCGGTGTGTATCCGCGCGCGCTCGACGGGCTGTGCAAGGTGCTGAGCCTGGACATGCGCGTCATCGATCCGGCCTGGATAGGCATGAAGCTGCGCAAACTGCTCAACTTCGGCGAACCGCTGGGCGACTTCATGGCGCGCGTGCCCGGCGGCATCAAGATGGAAAGCTACCCCTCGACGGTCTCCTACGTCGCCAAACTGATCATCCACCGCTACGCGATGCTCGGCATACTCGACGAGAACGGCTACCCGGTACAACAGATGGGCGTGCTGGAGATCCCCGAGGGTCAGATCAAACCCACCGCCATCAAACCCCTGGCTGGCAAGGTATGCAAAGAATGCGGTAACGCCACGCTGATCAAAAAAGACGGTTGTGAATTTTGTACGAGGTGCGGTGCGATCGGAGCCTGCGGTTAATCGGCATCAATCCAGTCCAATGATAGAGCTTGGGGTAGGACACCAAACAGACACCCGGTCAGGGATCCTTCCACTCAGATGTTGTACTGCAAATCTTAACTCGAGTTTTTCGATTGATCGGAAACTCGATTGAGCGGGACAGGCCAGAAACCGCCCCCCAAATTTACGTTATGTTGCATCAATCAAAGGAGAGCGATGGTGATTAACCTTGAAGGCGTAGTTTCGGCGAATTGGCGAGACCTTCCCGCCAAGGAAATATTTCCGGGGATTCGTATGCATATCCTCTGGCAGGGTACGAACGGCGCCAAGGCCAAAATTCTCGATATCGATCCTGGCGCCAAATTCACGACCCTCGATATCCACTCTCCCGGCCCTGAAGAAGTCTTCGTGATATCTGGCGTATTTAACGACGGGTTCCACGATTATCCGGCAGGTACTTTCATCCACAATCCCGCTGGCTCAGCGCACGTTCCGCAGTCAAAGCAAGGCTGCGTAATCTTCGTGTTCTTCCCTGAGGGTTGAACCCATGCAACATACCCCATCGACCCACCGGACCGGTTATTTCAAGCGCTGCGCATCGTTAGGTCGCAGCGGCCTGATATTTTTAAGGAAAATCTTCAATGTCATATGCACGCGTCATTGCCCCGACGTCGCTAGCCATGATCGCATTTGCGGGCAATTCTCTGATCTGCCGGGCAGCTCTCAACCATACCCGCATTGACGCGGCCAGCTTCACGACGGTCCGGTTGATCTCCGGCGCGCTGATGCTGGGTCTGATCGTGAGTATGCGTCGCGGCACACCTGCCGGCAGCGGCAATTGGTTGTCGGCATTTGCGTTGTTTGTCTATGCGGCCGGCTTTTCTTTCGCCTATGAGCCTCTTGCAAAACTCCCCGTGCAGTGAAGTCAACGTGAAGCATTGACGCTACGCAGGTCATTTTTTCGTTGTTTTCATCGGCTCGCTTTGTTTC
>JABEVF010000010.1 GCA_013043965.1 Gallionella sp.
GCATCCGTAAAAAACTGATGCCGTTTTGCTGGAATTCTTTGCCCTCTCAACCATCAACCAACGTGAAAATCAGGCCATCAAATTAGCTGACCACACTCAGTTGTCTGGGTCAGTAACATAAAATGGCATGCTGTGTCCTTTCAAAACACGCTTTCAAAATAAGGAGCATTGCCAGGCCGGTGAAAGATTCCAGCTTTTCCCCCTTGGTAATTACTCGCAGGGTAGGCAATGCTTAAACTGTTATGCGGTTATCAGTGATGCTTTGCCCAATCCATCAGCGCATCGTTTATGCGTGTCTGCCAGCCGTTGCCTGTCGCTCTGAATTGCGCCAGTATTTGCGCATCAAGGCGAAGGGTTACCTGTTCCTTTGTGCCGCTTCCTAGGGGTCTTCCGCGCCCGCGTTTGAATTGGCTTAACTCGGCATCAGTCAGCGGTAAATTGTCAGGGTCAGTCAGTGCGGCAGCGGTTATCTGCGCATCCTCTTCCGGTGTATTGAGCAGGATTTTTTTACCGGATTTAGTTGTTAGATACATAAAGTATTTTCTCCTTGTTGTTAGCCTTGCGAAGGCTGATTATTCGCCGCACATCATCACGTTCAACGTAAACCACGCAATACAAACGCTCACCAATCGCACCCAATGCAACCATGCGCGCTTCGCCATAATCGCGGCGGGTGTCCTGCCATATCAAAGCATCGTCCCACTCCAGTTTTGCAGCCTCCGACAACGACACGCCGTGCTTGCCTTTATTCAGTGCGTCTTTTGCTTCGTCGAAAGTGATTTGCATGATGTTTAATGTAGTTATTTTTATTGTGTTAGTCAAGTGTTATTTGTAGTTGCGTTTATTTGCCTGTTTTCACTACACGCAAACCCGCTTGCACTGGCACAAACTCGATTCCGGCTTGCTCCAATATCCACGCTTCGATTTTGACGTGCCACATGCGCAACAGGTCGAGCGGTCGGCGGATATAGTTCTGTTCTCTCACGCCTTGGGGGGCATGGCCTTGTATCTGTGCGGCGATTCCGGCGGGGGTTTCTGTCCACTCGCACAATGTCGCAAAGCTCCGGCGCAACCCGTGCAAAGTCACGTCAACCCCGGCAATGGTGCAGGCCTTCGCATGGGCGATGCGCGGCTCTTCAATGCGTCCCGATGCGGCGGTGGGGCTACTGAATACAAACTCATTCCGGCGCGGTAATGCGGCCAGCAGGTGCGCCACATAGGGCGTTAATGGAATAACGCGCAGTCCTTCCACCTTGTCGCGTATGGTCATACTGTTCCACTGAAAATCCACATCACACCAGCGCAGCGCGGCCAGCTCGTTGCGCCTTGCTCCGGTCAGTAGCAAGCCTTGCAGATAGGCACTGATAACAGGGTTGCCGATTTGCTTCACGGCAGCGAACCATGCGGGCAGTTGTTCACGCTGTAACACGTCATGCTTGGCCTTTGCTTTGCCCAGACTTTCGCGGGCGGTCTTGCTCTTTGCGGCATTGCTTGTCACCGCCTCCTTGTAGGTCGTGTGTTCTGCGCACCAGTTCAGAAACGCTTTCAACAATCGCAGCGATAGACGGGCGCGGGTCGGTCTGGTTACGGCTTCCACCTTGGCCCATGCTTCCACCCGTCCCGGTGTCATATCAATCAGGCGAACAGTCAGCAGCGCGGCAAGCGGCCCCGGTATGGTCAATTCAGGGCTACGGCTTCGCGCAATGCCACCGGGGTGCGTCAGTGTCACATGGTCCCGGTAATGGCGTTCCGACCATTGCGGCCTTCTTGCGGCGATGTATTCCTGCCATGCAGCACCCACGGTTACAGATTCGCGGGCTTCCTGCACGACCAATACGGCGGTCACGGCTTCCTTGGCGGCAATGGCATCGGCTATCACTTGGCGCGGGTCTATGCCTTGGTCGGTCATTACTTTAAGGCGTGTTGCTTCGGCTTGAGCTTTACCTATCGGCCAGTTGCGCTGGTCGCCTATCGTCATTCGGATGGTTTTATTGTTTAGCTTGGTCTCGAATATGTAGGACTTGGAACCGGCAGCGGTTACACGCAACCCTAGCCCCGGCGTTTTCCCGTCCTGATAGATGCTTTGTTTTTTTCCGCTTTGGCACTCAAACTCTGCCACCCGTGCCGCTGTAAAGTTTTCCCGTTTCATGTTGTCCGCCTTTCCGTGTAGCCGCTATGTAGCCGAATTATAGCAACAAAGCGGAATACATATCAACGAACGAAACAGGCTGATTATTGATAACTTATTGATTTACCGATAAACAGGATATTTTAGGAATGGCAATCAACACGGAAAAACACTATTTTTTGCGGACTGTTAATCCGCAGGTCCCTGGTTCGAGTCCAGGTCGGGGAGCCAGATAGATAAAGCCTTGCAGCGATGCGAGGTTTTTTTATTTGGCCGCCCAATATTTCGACCTGCACTGATGCTTATCGCGCGCGGCCCCGTATCTATCGGCATTGAGAGCTTTTGTTGACTCGCCTCAAACAAGAAGCGCGCAGCCTTGGTTGTAGCAACCTGGGTTCTGGGTAATCCACTGCCAAGTTCGCTGCGGCATCGTTTTTATTTTCGCAACGTGCTACTCGCTACAGCAACACGTTCCAACATTGCGCTCGCCGAGTAAAGCGGCCCGTTGCGGCCAACTGAAAGTCGGCCAGTCCGGCCGTACAACCCCGCCAAAATAACCGCCGTGGATGACATGACGCATACCTTCCAAACTCACTCTTCTGTTCCTGGCACGATGGCTTTGATCAACCCTGCACACCAATTTTTCTCAGCCACTTCACCAACATCGCCCTGAGATCAGCCAACTCGGTCGGTTTGGTCAGCAAGTCATCCATACCTACCTGGTCGCAATGCTCCGCTTCCTCGGTCAGCACGTTGGCCGTCCAGGCGATGATGGGGATGTGTTTGTCGCATGACTTCTCTATATCACGGATACGGTAGGTCAGTTCATACCCATCCATCTCCGGCATGTGGCAGTCGGTAATGATCAGATCAAAGGGCGCGGCCTGATACTTGGCCAGGGCCTCGTTGCCATCGACCGCCTGCTCTACCTCGACCCCCAGCATGCCCAGCTGTTGTTTGAGTAGCATGCGGTTGAGCGGATGGTCGTCGACGATGAGCAGCCTGATGGCTCGTCCTGGCAAGGTCAGAGGGCTGATGTCCGGCATCTCATCGGGGCTATCCGAGCCATCACTGTGTTGCTGCAGGCGGTCTCGTTCAGTCTGTTTTGCCACAGGCAGATCCACCGTGAAGCTGAAGGTAGAGCCGCTACCTAGTGTGCTTGCCACACTGAGTGTGCCGCCCATCAGTTCGGACAGGCGGCGACAGATCGCCAGCCCGAGGCCGGTACCACCATACATGCGCGCGGTCTCTGCGCTGGCTTGTTCGTATTGCTGGAACAATCGGGCCTGTTGTTCCGGGCTGATGCCCACGCCACTGTCCTGCACGCTGAAGCGGATCGTCTCAGAATCATGGTGCGATGTGATCCTGTCGGCCCGGATGCAGACGGTACCACGCTCGGTGAACTTGATGGCGTTGCTGATGAAGTTGTTGAGTATCTGCGAGACACGCAGAGGATCGAAGCGATGTGCCGTGCTCAGCTCCGGATTGATCTCGACTTTGAGATGGATATCTTTCTCGGAGGCGATCTGGGTATAGGTGCTGGTGACGCTTTTGAGCATGTCCGAGAGGGTTGCGGTGCGCGGGGCAAGTTCGAGTTTGCCGGCTTCGATCTTGGACCAGTCGAGGATATCGTTGACGATGCGCAGCAGACTGTTGCCGGATTTCTGTGCGGCGTCGAGCAACTCGCTTTGCTCTTTCCCCAGCTTGGACAGGCTGAGTAGTTCCATCATGCCCAGCAGTCCGGCCAAGGGCGTGCGGACCTCGTGGCTCATGGTGGCCAGGAAGGAGTCCTTGGCATGGTTGGCATGTTGCAACTGGGCGGTGCGCTCCGTCACGCGCTGTGCCAGCATGGCACGTTCTTCTTCAATCTGGGCATTGGCGCGTTTCAGTTCGCTGGTGGTGGCATGGAGCTTGTCGTCCATTTCTCTACGCTCGGTGATGTCTTGTATCGTGCTCACAATATGCGGGACATCCAGAATCGTGGCGATTCCGGCAGAGATAGTAGCGATAATTTGGCTGCCATCTTTTTTTCGTAGTTGCGTCTCAAAATTTTTGCAGCACCCCTTGGTTTGCAGCTCATGAATAAATTCGTTTCGGTCATCCGGGTTGACCCAGAAATCAAGATCGAGGGTTGTTTTCCCGGTCGACTCTTTTTTTGCGTACCCGCTCAGATTGGTATAGGCATCGTTGATGTCGGTAATAAGGCCATCAGACAAGCGGCTGATCAGAATAGCAACCGGACTGGAGTTGAAAATAATCTCGACACGCTCTTTGGCTTCCTGGATCGCCTGCTCATCTTGTTTACGTGTGGTGATGTCATCCGCCACCCCGACAATACGATAAATGACGCCACTGCTATCGTAGACGGGAAAAGCCTTGTCACTGATCCACCGTATTTCGCCATTTGGCCGGACAATTCGATACTCCTCATCGTAATGGCCGGCCGCCTGCTCGGTCATCGCGGCATCAATTATGCGCTGCCTGTCCTTTGTATGAATCGCTTCAAGCCAAGATTTGGGGGCGGCGAAAAGGGATTGCACGGTTCGCCCCCAAATCTCCTCGTATGCCGGGCTGACGTAGAGCATTTTATTTTTGGCCGGATCGGTGATCCAGAAAACCTCGTGGATATTCTCGGATAATTGGCGGAATTGCTCTTCGCTCTGGTTGCGCCTTAGGGTGGCGATGGAAACGACCCAGATGGCCAGCGCGAGGAACAAGTAGATAAAGGCCAGCAAAATCCTGCTGCCTGGTTGGTTGTAGAAGGTGTTGCTTGACAGTACGGCAGCCGGGGTGAACGACACAATCTTCCAGTAGCATTCCCGTGGTGACGATACCGGCTGGCTGGCCCCTGTTAGCGAGTTTGTACCACTGAAAGAACGCCGTCCTGAAAACGCCAGGCGCACGGTATCATAGAGAAACAGGCCCCTGGGTGTCAGCAATGTTCCATTTTCGCTAGCAGAGATGATATGCCACTCATCGGGAAAATCATGTTGGAAGGTGCGCTCCTTCTCGCCCTGCATGAATCCCCATTCATCGGCGGAATTGGCACTGCTTAGCCAATAACCGTCCTGATTGAGCAGCATGCTTTGATGGTCGCGCCCTGGCATAATGCGACGAAAAGCGTAGAGCAAATCCTTGGCGAGGTAATTGAACAGAATCACCCCCCGCTTGCGACCCGCGCTATCGAACACCGGCGTTCCGACACAGATCAGCGGCTTGTACGGAATCTCCAGGTGGCCGTTTTCAACATTCAAACCCAGCGGAGAAACATATCGTTCACCTTGTTTAAGATTGATCGTTTCATCAAAGCAATCCTGCCCAGCTTTATTTTGCAAGCCCTGGCGGTCTACAACGACAGGCTCACCCTGCTGATGATCGATACGAATAATTTCCTGGCCTTGGTTATCCAGAAAACGTGCTTGTTCATAGATGGGATTCTCTTTAACCAGCACCAAAAACATTTGGCCCAACTCATCACGGTGAATTGGACTTTCGTTGTCCAGAAACGACAGCAGGATGGGCAACTGAGCAAACACGCGCAAATCAGTATCGACCTCCCTGAAACTTTCAAAAGTACGGGCTTTGAACGCACTGATTTCATTATTTTCGCGATCCGTTCTTATTGCCAGCTGCCTTTCCTCGTCGTTCCGAGCACTGATCAGCAGGACTATGGAAAACACAATAACGATAGACAGGTAAATCAATACAAAGCGCTTGAGCAATGCCTGTATTGGGACATTTCTGCCAGTAAAAATTAGCTGCATGCAGTCTCCAAGATTGAGCGGGTCTTGGGGTGGCGACACGGCACACCCGCACCGGATATCGCATCGCGCGGCGTCTCTGAGGCATTCAGGCTAATTATCGATTTGAACCACTGCCGGAGCGATTCCAACGCGATTGGAGTCCGGAAGATCTGCGCGGCCATAAACGTCTGGTCGTCCAAGGCCGACTCAGCCACCGTGCCTAGCACATCAAAGCCGTGCGGGTTTGCATGGCGTTGCGTCGCGTTGTTCGGGAGCAATGCCTCCATGCGCGGCCTGGCTTGTTGTTGGCGGGTTAAACCGACCCGGCCAGCCGTACAGCAGTGGCGGGCCGGAACACAGTCCAAAGCGTTTGAGTAACGTTCGTAAAGGACATCGATATAGCCGGATTCTGCTACCGCGTAGTCGAAGAGGTTGAATTCGCTCCGCAGAAAGCGGATGCGCAACATGCGTGCAAGACCAACAGAAGAATGACCAGGCCTCGCCTTGGCGCAGGCCGACACGATGAATGCACACAGGACAGACCACGACACCACCCGCCCTCTCTCGGACAGAAACGCCGCACGTCGCGTCGTCTTGCTGCAGCGGCCAAAACCACCCGCAGAGAGTATCCTTGATTTCATCGTTCCTGCTCCATTTAGTCGATTTCCGTTTTTGATGGCATGGTCCGGAATCGTTCAAAACTCAATCAGTGAACCCTTGGGAGATATTACATTATCGGCTCAAGTAAAATTTACTTTAGTGAGCCCCCTAGCAAACAGCCGGATTCGAGTCGAATACGTATAATATAAAATAGTGGAAGCGTGGACTTCACACTGAAGTAGTACAACACAGGATTTTCGGCTGGAGCTGACCCCATCTGCACCCCACTGAACAGGGTCTCAAGGCAAGTACAAAGAACTATACGAAAGTATTAACCCCCCGTATTTATTGGTGTTGGTGCCCGGAACCGGAATCGAACCGGTACGCACGTTTGACGGTTGCGACGGATTTTAAGTCCGTTTACAGATTTATCATAATCAATGAGTTACAATGTAAACGTTATTATTTGGTCGACTTTTGGTCGGGTTGGGGTACAGATGGCATCGATAAAGAAGCGTGGCGAATACCAATGGCGAGTTCGGGTTGAAAAAATAAATCGCGCAACTGGACTTGTGCACAAAGAGTCTGCAACACACAACACAAAAGCCGAAGCTATGAATTGGGCGAAAGGGGTTGAAGCAGCTCTCGCAGAAGGGCGATACAACGACACCCGCGTCATCGACTCGACATATCTACGCGAACTGATAGAACGTTACAAAAAAAATGTGTCGCCCAAAAAATTGGGCAGCAAACAGGAAATTGTCAGACTTGAAAAGTGGCTTAAAAGCGACTTGGCTGACCGTATCGTATCCAGATGCACTGCAAGAGACTTCGCTGACTACATAGAAAAACGGCGTGGTGACGTATCAAAGCGCGGTGGCCACGTTGCCGAGCAAACGATAAAACTGGAGATTATCGCCATTTCCAATGTGTTTGAGATTGCACGCAAGGATTGGGGCTATAAGGAATTGGAGAATCCCACTAGGGATATATCAAAGCCAAAGGGCAGCGGCATGAGGGAAGTGCGCATCGAGCCGAAAAACTGGGAGAGGATCGCCGACATATTGCGCAAGTGTCGCAATCCTCAATATATAGTCATCGCCGAATTCGCCATCGAGACTGGCATGCGTCAGGATGAGCTTTTTAGAATGTGTTGGAAAGACGTTGATTTGCTCGGGCGCAAGGTGATCGTCGAAGGCAAAGATACCTCGACCACTGGCCAGCGCAAAAAGCGAACTGTGCCTCTCTCAATGCGCGCTATCGAGTTGCTGCAGAGCCTGCCTCGTTCAATCAATGGCTCGGATCCAATTTTTCAGGTAGCACGAAAAACCAGTGCTGACGGTTTGTCCCGTGCGTTCACCGGCGCATGCAAAGCCATTGGGTTAGAGGGTGGTTGTTTCCACAGCACGCGCCACGAAGCGGCATCGCGCATGGCTCCACATTACCCCATGCTTACCTTGATGAAAATTTTCGGCTGGAAGACACCGGCGATGGCCGCGCGGTACTATCACGCTTCGGACGAAGAGCTGCTGGCAGGTATTGATCGAATGCAGCAGCTTGTTGCGCAATCTGCGTAAGTCCTGAATGAGCTAGAGCAACGCACATTGCAGCGTTGATTTAGCGCATGCCGATTCACTAGTGTCCGGTTAAATTGAGACGCGCCGGCGGCAACGTCAACATTGATAAGGGTTTCAAGAGATTCATGGGTGTCCACGATTTGAATTCTAGA
>JABEVF010000092.1 GCA_013043965.1 Gallionella sp.
AGTCTTCAGAACCTTGATCTTGCCAGCAATGGCGGCCCACTTCTACCGCTTTCTAGCTCATAAATTCAACTCGTACACAGAGTTTTGCAAGAGGCTCAACTTTCACCGATTTTTTCATCACCCGGACACCACATCATGACCCGCTGGAAAGCCTCCGCCATACATCTGGCCATTAGCGCGACCATTGCGATCATCGCACTGGCACTGATGCTGCTGCTTTGGTACGCGCCACCCTTCTTCTCGTCTGCCGGGGGACGGCAAGTCCTGCTGATCATGCTCGGGGTCGATGTCACGCTGGGCCCGCTGATCACGCTGATCATTTTCAACGCCCAAAAGACCCGCAAATCACTCGTGTTCGATTTCATCGTGATCGGCATCTTGCAATTTTCCGCGCTGTTGTATGGCACTAGCGTGATGTTCCATGGTCGCCCGGTGTTCGTGGTGTTTATCAAAAACTCCTTCGACATGGTGCTTGCCAATCAGTTGAGTGACGTGGATATCCGCAAAGCCAAACCAAGTTATCGTTCGCTGCCGCTCACCGGGCCGGTTTATGTGTATTCGGAATTGCCCGGCAACATCAAAGAAAGAAACGAGGTCGTGCTGGCCGCATTCTCGGGGAAAGACCTGCCGGTGTTTCCCCAGTACTACCAGCCGTATGCCGGGCGCGAGCGCGCGGTGGGTCTGGCCGCGAAGCCCATCGCCGATCTGAAGAAACTCAATCCGGGCCGGATCGCCGAGATCGACGACGCGATACGGCGCAACGGATGGGTAGAGTCAGAAATCGGTTTTGTACCTTTGCGTTCAAAGTTCGAAGACATGGCGGTGGTAGTCAACAAGCGCGACGGCAAGATACTCACCATGTTGAAAATGCCGCCCTGGTAAGACTGGCTTGCATTCCATTTTCTATCAGAATGCGACAATCCGGCTGACTAGAGCACCTTGCCCGGGTTCATCAGACGCTGCGGATCGAGCGCGCGCTTGATGTTACTCATCAGCTCCAATTCCAGCGCACTCTTGTAATCGCGTATGGTGTCGCGCTTGAGTTGGCCCAGCCCATGTTCCGCACTGATGCTACCGCCCAGTTCGCGCACAACCTCATAGACCAGTTTGTTGACCGTGCTTTCCTGCTCCGCGATGAAGCGTTTATTCGCCGCGCCATCGGGCATCGAGACGTTGTAATGGATGTTGCCATCACCCATGTGGCCGAACGCCACCACACGCACACCCGGATAGTTGTTTTGCAATACGCCATCGGCGTGCAATAGGAATTGCGCAATCTGGCTGACTGGCACGGACACATCGTGCTTGATGCTCAGGCCCTCGCGTTTTTGCGCCTCGCTGATGTTGCGGCGCAGCTTCCACCACTGTTCGGCGATCCCGGCATCGGCCGTGATCTGATAATCAAACCTTGGCGAGGTAAAACCGGTGAAGGTGTGGCGCAAGGACTCTTGCATCGCGCTCTTTGACACATCGCCCAATTGCACCAGCAAATACCAGCGATGCGCCTCATCGAAAGGGTCGCGGGTTTCGGGAATATGCTTGAACACCAGCTCCAAACAATCCCGCGACATCAGTTCAAAAGCACTCAGGGTATTGCCGCATTCTTTGCGCACCAGTTCCAGCATTCTTACCGCCGAAGTGGCGTTGCCCACCGCAAGGATGGCTGTGACGGTGGCCTGGGGCTGAGGAAATAGCTTCAATACGGCGGCGGTGACTATGCCCAGCGTACCTTCCGCGCCGATGAACAGATGTTTCAGATCATATCCGGTATTGTCCTTACGCAAACCGCGCAAACCGTTCCAGATGCGCCCGTCCGGCAGCACAACCTCCAGCCCCAGCACCAGATCGCGCATATTGCCGTAGCGCAACACGCCGATCCCGCCGGCGTTAGTGGAGATATTCCCGCCGATCTCGCAATGCTCGGCGATCGCGGTCAAACCCAGAGGGAATAAACATTCCGCGTTTCCCGCCGCCTCGCGCACTGCCGCCAAAGTGCAGCCCGCCTGCACCGTCATGGTGTGGTTACTGGCATCCACCGCGATAATCTTATTCATGCGCGACAGATTAACAACGACTTGCTTGACCTCGGGGACCGGCACGCTGCCGCCGCAAAGGCTGGTGTTCCCGCCTTGCGGCACGATAGCGATTTGATGCGCCGCGCACAACTTCACGACATCGGAGACCTGCCGTGTATCGGCAGGCAACACCACCGCCAGAGCGCGCCCCGAATAGCGCCCGCGCCAATCGGTGCAATAGGCAGAGGCCGCCGACCCTGTCAGCACATGTTCCGCGCCGACGATGTTTTGCAGCAGTTCGATCATTTCAACGGGGGTTGCAATTCAAGATGGGAAAGCATTGCAAATAACAGAACAGAAATGGGGGGTGTCGCATTTTCACTGAGCGACAGCGTGTAATGGCGGTGGATAGACATTGTTATTCCTTGGTTTTGAGCCGGTGCGACACTCTAAAACTCCAGCGGGTCGATGTCCAGCGAACAGCGCAGCTTAGCCTGCGCGAGCGCGTCCAGATCGGGCTGCCAGGCGCGCAAAAAGCTTTGCAGCGTGCGGCGCGTACCGGCCTGGATCAGCAATTGTGCGCGAATGTGGTTCGCCCGCCGTGCCAGCGCGGCAGGGACGACACCCAACACCTCGACTTCGCTTTGCAGCGCGACGGCGGCGGCGCGCGCCTGGTTGAGATAGGCATAGACCTCGCTCTCGGTCTTGCCTTCGGCGCGCAACATCGCCTGATACATGAACGGCGGAAAGCCCGCCATCTGCCGTTCCGCCAATTGCGATGACGCGAAGCCGGTGAAGTCATGCGTCTGCAACGCCCGATACAAGGGATGGTCGGGGAAGGCGGTCTGGATGATGACGCTGCCCGCCTTATCGGCGCGTCCCGCCCGTCCCGACACTTGCACCAATTGCGCATACAGTTTTTCGGCGGCGCGAAAATCGCTGCTATACAGCGCGCTATCGGGATTGAGCACGCCCACCAACGTCAGCTCGGGGAAATCGTGCCCTTTTGCCAACATCTGCGTGCCAATCAGGATGTCCACCTCGTTCGCGTGTATCTGCGCGCGCATGGTTTGCCAGGCGCGTTTGTTGCGCGTGCTGTCCCTGTCGACACGCAGGATGCGCGCATCGGGAAAGCGTTCTTGCAATATTTCTTCGACGCGTTGCGTGCCGCTGCCCACCGGATGCAGATCGGCATTGCCGCAATCGGGGCAGTTCTGCGGCACACGGATCTGATAGCCGCAATGGTGGCAGCGCAGACGCTGGTCTTTGAGATGCAGCACCATCTTGCCCGCGCAATGTTTGCAATCCGACAACCAGCCGCAGCCGCCGCACATCAGCACCGGCGCATAGCCGCGCCGGTTGATGAACATCAGGCTTTGCTCGCCGCGGGCGATGCGCGACCCAATTTCGCGCAACAGATACTCGCTGATGCCCTGATGCATCACCGTCTGGTTGATGTTGATGCAGCGCACCTCTGGCAATTGCGCCGCAATAGATGCGCGCTGCGTCAGCGCGAGCATTTTGTAGCGGCCACTGAGGGCGTTGTGATAGCTCTCTAAAGAGGGCGTGGCCGAACCCAACACGATAGGCACACCGCGTTGACTGGCGCGGAAGATCGCCACATCGCGCGCCGAATAACGCAGACCGTCCTGCTGTTTGAACGAGCCGTCATGTTCCTCGTCCACGATGATGAGCGCCAACTCGGGTAGCTCGGCGAACACCGCTAGGCGTGTGCCCAGCACGATCTGCGCGCGCCCGCTTTGCGCCTGCCGCCAATTCGCCAGGCGTGCCGTATCGCTCAGCCCGCTATGCAAACTGATGATCTCCGCATCGGGGAAACGGCTGCGAAAATACTGCTCCAACTGCGGCGTGAGATTGATCTCCGGCACCAGCAGCAACACCTGCCCATTACTGCTGCGCAGGATATGGTGCATCAGATGCACGTACACCTCGGTCTTGCCGCTGCCGGTGATGCCGTGCAACAAGAAACACTGATAACCATCCGCTTGCGTGACCGCATTCACCGCAACTTGCTGCTCGCGCGTGAGCGTGTGCGCGTTGTCAAAAATGTGTTCCCTCTCGCACTGGGGGAGGTTGGAGGCAACGGCCTCAAAACCCTCAACCCAACCCTCCGCCAACAACACCTGCAAAGCCGCACCCGCCGTCGCCGACAACGTCTTGAGCTCAGCCAAGGCGCACGGCTGTAGCGCCAGCTTTTCCAGCACACGCCGCTGCACCGCTTTACGTTTTGGCACGTCGGCTAAATCGAGTGCCGCACCGCTTGCGGTCAACCGGTAAGACACGATAGGCTTGCCGATGACGGGCTCTTCGGAGCGCAACCGTGTCGGCAAGGCCGACAGTGCCGTCTGCCCGATGGGATAGCGATAATAATCGCTGCAAAAATTGAGCAGGCCGAGCAACTCCGCCGACAACGGCGCGCTGTCCTCCAGCACCCGCGTCACCGGCTTGATACGCTGGGCGTCCATCGTGGAGGCGGCGACACACTCCATCACCACCCCGACCATCTGCCGCTTGCCGAACGGCACGACCACCCGCTGCCCCACCCCGACTCTCATACCCTCGTCCACCGTGTAATCGAACAAGGTGGACAGCGGGATATCAAGAGCGACGCGGACTATGGGCATATCGAGTCAGAAGAATGGCCAGTGGATTGTCGCAGAAATCAAGGAAGCCGCAGGGAACACCTGCGGCTTCCTGTAGCTCGCGAACACATTATCGCGAGCAAGCTCGCTCCTGCATGGGTTATGCCTTAATGGTATTTGCGGCTCAGCTCATGCACCGCCGCAACCAGTGCCGCCGCGTGATCGGGGTTGGTGTGTTGCGAGATGCCGTGGCCCAGGTTGAACACATGGCCGCTGCCGAAGCCGTAGCTGCCCAGCACTTTTTCCACTTCGCTGCGTATCGCATCGGGAGAGGCGAACAGTACAACGGGATCGAGGTTGCCTTGCAGCGCGACCCTGTCCCCGACTTTCTGGCGGGCGATACCGATGTCCATGGTCCAATCCAGGCCGACCGCGTCGCAACCGATGTTCGCGATGCTGTCTATCCAGATGCCGCCACCTTTGGTGAAGACGATGTTGGGTATCCTCACGCCGTCTTTTTCTTTGATCAAGCCGGCGATGATGCGCTGCGTATAAGGCAGCGAGAATTCGTGAAACGCCGCATGGGACAACACGCCGCCCCAGGAATCGAAAATCATCACCGCTTGCGCGCCCGCTTCGATCTGCGCGTTCAGGTAGTTGATGACCGATTGCGTGGTCACTTCGAGGATGTGGTGCATCAGCTTGGGCTCGTTGTACATCAGGATCTTCACCTTGGCGTAATCGTCGCTGCCGCCGCCCTCGACCATGTAGCAAGACAGCGTGAACGGGCTACCGGAAAAGCCGATCAGCGGCACGCTGCCGTCCAATGCTTTGCGTATCTGAGTCACGGCATCGGTGACATAGCGCAGATCCTTATCGATGTCGGGCACACGCAAAGTCATGATCTCGGCTTCGGTGCGCAACGGACGCTCGAACTTCGGACCCTCGCCGTCCGAGAAATACAAACCCAGCCCCATCGCATCGGGGACGGTCAAAATATCCGAGAACAGGATCGCCGCGTCCAGTGGGAAACGCTCCAGGGGTTGCAGCGTCACTTCGGTGGCGAAATCGGGGTTCTTGCATAACCCTAAGAAGCTGCCCGCCGTCTTGCGCGTGGCGCGGTATTCCGGCAGATAGCGTCCGGCCTGGCGCATCATCCACAGCGGCGTGTATTCGGTAGGCTGGCGCAGCAGGGCACGTAAAAAGGTATCGTTCTCTAATTTGAAGTTCATTGTTACTTTCCGAATTTAATTTCTGAAACCTGAAAAAAACCGTCCACGAAAAACACGAAAACAAGCCTGGAAAAACCCTCGGCAACACTTACTGTGTTCAGGCGATTTGGGTTTTGCTTGTTTCATACCTTTCGCGGGCAAATGCTTTTAATTAGCGTGGCAACACCGATGAGCCCATCAAGAATTCATCCACCGCACGGGCACACTGGCGGCCTTCGCGTATCGCCCAAACGATCAGCGACTGGCCACGACGCATATCGCCTGCCGCGTACACTTTGGCTTTGCTGGTGCGGTAACAACCCGCGCCGTCCGAGGTGGCCTTGATGTTACCGCGCACGTCTTTTTCCACACCGAATGCGTCCAGCACTTTCTGCACCGGGCTAACGAAGCCCATCGCCAACAACACCAGATCGGCGTGCAGTTCGAATTCGCTGCCTGCTATTTCAACCATCTTGCCGTCTTTCCACTCGACGCGAACGCACAGCAGTTTTTCCACTTTGCCATTGCTGCCGAGGAAGGCTTTGGTGGATACCGACCAATCGCGATTCGCCCCTTCCTCATGCGAACTGGAGGTGCGCATTTTCATCGGCCAGTTCGGCCACACCAGCGACTTGTTTTCCTGTTCCGGCGGACGCGGCATCACCTCAAATTGCGTGACGGACAACGCGCCGTGACGGTTCGAGGTGCCCACGCAATCCGAGCCGGTATCACCGCCACCGATCACCACCACATGCTTGCCGGTGGCCCTGACCTGTGCCGGCAACACGTCGCCCGCGTTGACGCGATTCTGTTGCGGCAGGAAATCCATCGCCGGATAGATGCCGCTCAATTCGCGGCCGGGCACAGGGAGGTCGCGCGGCGTTTCCGCGCCGCCAGCCAACACCACCGCATCGAAATCAGCCAGTAACTCTTCCGGCGAAATAGCGGTGGTCGCCATGTTGTTCACACCGCCGAGATCACCGTCAACGCCAACAAACACCGATGTCTTGAAGGTCACGCCCTCCGCTTCCATCTGCGCCATGCGGCGGTCGATGTGGGATTTTTCCATCTTGAAATCGGGGATGCCGTAGCGCAGCAGCCCGCCGATACGATCATTCTTTTCGAACACCGTCACGTCATGCCCGGCCCGCGCCAGTTGCTGCGCGGCGGCCAACCCTGCCGGACCCGAACCCACCACGGCGACCTTCTTGCCGGTCTTCTTTGCCGGAAGCAGAGGCACGACCCAACCGTTTTCCCATCCCTTGTCGATGATCGCATGCTCGATGGATTTGATGCCGACCGCGTCATCGTTGATGTTCAGGGTACACGCGGCCTCGCAGGGAGCGGGGCACACGCGCCCGGTGAACTCGGGAAAATTGTTGGTGGAGTGCAACACGTCCAGTGCCTCGCGCCAGTTGCCGCGATACACCAGATCGTTCCAATCGGGAATGATGTTGTTGATCGGGCAGCCGCTCATACAGAACGGGATGCCGCAATCCATGCAGCGCGCACCCTGCGTCTTTGCCTGGCCATCGTCCAGATGCAACACGAACTCCTGATAATTTTTGACCCGTTCCGCGACTGGCAGGTTGGCTTCCGCCAGTCTTTGGAATTCCATGAACCCGGTGGGCTTACCCATTATGCGGCCTCCAACTCATTATTTTTTTGCGCGGCAATTTCCTGCAAGGCGCGACGGTATTCGGTCGGCATCACCTTGGTGAATTTTGGCAAATACGTTGCCCAGTTCTCCAGAATCAGACGCGCGCGTTCGCTGCCGGTGTACAACAAATGTTTTTCGATCTGCTCGCGCAACGCATGCTCGTCAGCCTGGTTGAGATGGTTGAAATGCACGCGACCGTGGCTCTCGGGCACTTCATCATTCGCATCGAGCGAGACCAATTCTTCCGGCACGGGTTCGAGTGCGACCATAGCCAGATTGCAACGTTTTTCAAAGTTGCCGTCCTCATCCAGCACGAAGGCCACGCCGCCCGACATCCCCGCCGCGAAGTTGCGGCCGGTCAGGCCCAGCACGACCACCATCCCGCCGGTCATGTACTCGCAACCGTGATCGCCCAGACCTTCCACGACCGCGACCGCGCCCGAATTGCGTACCGCGAAACGCTCGCCCGCCACGCCGCTGAAGTAGCATTCTCCGGAAGTCGCGCCATACATCACGGTATTGCCGACGATGATGTTCTCGTGCGACACCAGCTTCGCTTCGTCCGGCGGCATGATGGCGATACGCCCGCCACACAAGCCTTTTCCGACATAGTCGTTGCCTTCGCCGCGCAACTCGAACGAAATCCCATGCGCCAGAAACGCGCCGAAACTCTGACCAGCCGTACCGCTGAATTTCACCTGTATCGTGTCGGCCGGCAAGCCGGTCTGGCCGTAGCGCTTCGCCACTTCGTGCGACAACATCGTGCCGACAGTGCGGTTGACGTTGCTGATCTTGCTTTCGATGACCACAGGCTGTTTGTTGTTCAAAGCCTGCTGCGCGCTTGCGATCAGCGAATTATCCAGGGCTTTCTCCAACTCGTGATCTTGTGTGCTGTCGTGGCGACGCGCCACGCTGACGGGCATATCGGGCTGATGGAACACCTTGGAGAAATCCAGTCCCTGCGATTTCCAATGCGCGATGCCGTGCTTCACATCCAGCAAATCGCTGCGCCCGATCAAATCTTCAAACTTGCGCACGCCCATTTGCGCCATCAGTTCGCGCAACTCTTCGGCGACGAAGAAGAAGTAGTTCACCACATGTTCCGGTTGACCGGTAAATTTGCGACGCAACTCGGGATCTTGTGTCGCCACACCGACCGGACAGGTGTTCAGATGGCACTTGCGCATCATGATGCAACCTTCCACAACCAACGGAGCAGTCGCAAAACCGAATTCGTCCGCGCCCAGCAACGCGCCTATCAGCACGTCGCGCCCGGTCTTGATCTGACCATCGACTTGCAGGGTGACGCGTCCGCGCAACTGGTTCAATACCAGGGTTTGCTGCGCTTCCGCCAAGCCCAATTCCCAAGGTGTGCCCGCATGCTTGATCGAGGAGATCGGCGATGCGCCGGTTCCGCCGTCATGGCCGGATATGGTGATGTGGTCGGCCTTGGCTTTGGATACCCCTGCCGCCACCGTACCCACGCCGACTTCGGACACCAGCTTCACCGAGATCGACGCGTTCGGATTCGAGTTCTTCAGATCATGGATGAGCTGCGCCAAGTCTTCGATGGAATAAATATCGTGATGCGGCGGCGGCGAGATCAAGCCCACGCCGGGCACGGAGAAACGCAGCTTGGCGATGTACTCCGACACTTTTCCACCGGGCAATTGGCCGCCTTCGCCGGGTTTCGCGCCCTGTGCCATCTTGATCTGGATCTGGTCGGCGCTGCTCAGATATTCCGCTGTCACGCCAAAACGACCCGACGCGACCTGCTTGATCTTGGAACGCAGCGAGTCGCCGGGCAGCATCTTCCGGTCCGCCTCGATACGGCTCTTGCCGATGATGTCGGACAACATCTCGCCGCCCTTGAACGGCTTGAAACGCGCGGGATCCTCGCCGCCTTCACCGGTATTCGACTTGCCGCCGATGCGGTTCATCGCGATGGCCAGCGTGGTATGCGCCTCGGTGGAGATCGAGCCCAGCGACATCGCGCCGGTGGCAAAACGTTTGACGATGTCCTTGGCCGGTTCGACTGCATCCAATGGCACAGCCGCACCGACCGGCTTGATGTCGAACAGGCCGCGCAAAGTTTTCAGCTTCTGGCTTTGGTCGTTGATGAGCTTGGCGTATTCTTTGTAGGTCGAAGTATTATTGGTGCGCGTGGCACTCTGCAATTTGGCGATAGAGTCCGGCGTCCACATGTGCTCTTCGCCGCGCACGCGCCAGGCGTATTCGCCACCGGCTGCGAGCGCGTTGCCCAACACGGGATCGTTGCCGAACGCGCTACGATGCGTGCGCACGGTCTCTTCCGCCACCTCTTTGAGCGAGATGCCTTCGATCTGTGTCGCCGTGCCGGTGAAATACTCGGCCACGAAGCTGGCGTTCAAACCGATAGCTTCAAAAATCTGCGCGCCGCAATAGGATTGATAGGTCGAGATTCCCATCTTGGACATCACTTTCATCAAACCTTTGTCGATGGCTTTGATGTAACGTTTCTTCGCTTCCTTGGCTTCGATGTTGGCGGGCAACTTCATGGCCGCGATAGTTTCATACGCCAACCACGGGCAGATCGCTTCCGCGCCGTATCCGGCCAGCAAAGCGAAATGGTGCACTTCACGCGCCGAGCCGGTATCGACCACCAGGCCGGTGCTGGTGCGCAGCCCCAGCCGTATCAGATGATGATGCACTTTGGAACAGGCCACCAGTGCAGGGATCGCCACGCGCTCCGCCGACATGGCGCGGTCGGACAGAACCAGCACGTTGCAGCCCTCGGCCACGGCCTTGTCGGCTGCGGCACACAAGGCTTGCACTGCCAGTTCGCAACCCGGAACACCTTGCTCGGCAGGGTACGTGATGTCCAACACCAGTGAACGGTACTGCCCCTGAGTCAGGCTGCCGATATTGCGCAACTTGGCGATGTCTTCGTTGGACAACACCGGCTGATGCACTTCCAAACGCAGCGTAGGATTGGTTTCGTCCACGCCCAACAGATTCGGTTTCGGTCCGATGAAGGATGTCAGCGACATGACAATCTCCTCCCGTATCGGGTCGATAGGAGGGTTGGTCACTTGCGCAAACAACTGCTGGAAGTAGTCGTAGAAGGAGCGGTTCTTGTTCGACAGCACGGCCAGCGCCGCATCCGTACCCATCGAACCGGTCGGTTCTTCGCCGGCATTCACCATAGGCGCGAGAATGAATTTCACGTCCTCTTGCGAATAACCGAACGCTTGCTGGATGTCCAACAGGGCCGCATTGAGTTTCGGCTGCTCGTCAACTGGAGGCAGGTTGCCCAGGAAATAGCGCGACTTCTCTATCCACTGGCGATAAGGTCTAGCGGTGGCGATCTGGGTCTTCAGTTCGCTGTCATCCACGATGCGCCCGGCTTCCATGTCGATCAGGAACATCTTGCCCGGCTGCAAACGCCATTTCTTCACGACTTTGTGCTGCGGGATATTCAGCACGCCCATTTCGGAAGCGAGCAGCACCACGTCATCGTCGGTAATCAGATAACGCGCGGGACGCAAGCCGTTGCGATCCAGCGTCGCGCCTATCATGCGACCGTCGGTGAAAGCCACGGCGGCTGGGCCGTCCCATGGCTCCATCAAGGCGGCGTGATATTCGTAAAACGCGCGGCGCTCCTCATCCATCAGCGGATTGCCTGCCCAAGCCTCCGGGATCAGGATCATCATCGCGTGCGGCAGCGAATAACCGCCCGCCACCAATAGTTCAAGCGCATTATCGAAGCATGCCGAATCGGACTGTTCTCCCACTATCAGCGGCCACAACTTTTCCAGATCTTCACCCAGCAGATTCGACGACATCGCCGCGTGGCGCGCCGCCATCCAGTTCACGTTACCGCGCACGGTGTTGATCTCGCCGTTGTGCGCGATCATGCGGAAAGGATGTGCCAGATCCCAGGTCGGGAAGGTGTTGGTGGAGAAACGTTGATGCACCAGGGCCAGTGCGCTCACCACGCTGGAGTCCTGCAAATCCAGATAATACTTGCCGACTTGATCGGCCAGCAACATGCCTTTGTAGACGATGGTGCGCGAGGACATGGAAGGGCAATAGAAGCCCTTGCCCTGACCGTTGCCCAAGCCACGCACCGCGTGCTCCATAGTTTTGCGGATGACGAACAACTTGCGCTCGAAGGCATCCTGATCCGCGCACTGTTTACCCCGCGCGATGAACACCTGACGCACCACAGGCTCGACCAGCTTCACGCTCTCGCCGAGTATCGAACTGTTCACCGGCACATCGCGCCAACCCAGCACAGACTGGCCTTCGGCGACGATCTTGGCCGCGATGATCTGTTCGCAAGCCGCGCGCGCCTGAACGTCACGCGGCAAGAACACCATGCCCACGCCATAGTTGCCCGCTGCGGGCAGAGTCGCGTTCAATGCGGCGCATTGCGCGCGCAGAAAAGCATCGGGGATCTGCAACAAAATACCGGCCCCGTCACCCGCCAGCGGGTCGGCACCGACCGCACCACGGTGGGTCAGATTCTCCAGTATCTGCAAACCCTGGCTGACCATATCATGACTTTTTTTACCCTTGATATGTGCCACAAAACCCACACCACAGGCATCGCGCTCTTGGCGCGGATCATATAAACCTTGCTGCATCGGCAAAGAAGAATTGCTCACGGCGTTCCCCAGTAAATACTCAATAACACTAAAATCTCGAAACGAAAAAATGGCGACACACGTCGCCAAACCAACTGCAAATACAAAAGCGAAAGGGCGGGAATCTTACCCTGTCTCAGGGCATAGGGCAACCGCGCTGACGGGCGCGGCTCAAAAAGACACCGGCACTTCTTCGACCGCGAATATCCGGCGATGCTCGCGGATCGCATATCGATCCGTCATGCCGGCGATGTAGTCGGCCACGGCGCGCGCGCGATCGGCGTCCGCATGCGCTTGAAACTGGGGCGGCAGCAAACGGGGGTCTTCCATAAACACCGCAAACAACTCGCCGATAATCCGCTGCGCCTTGCTGCTCATGCGCATCACTTTGTAGTGCCGATATAAATGGGTACGCAGGAAGTTCTTAAGCGCGCGCTGCTGGTCGAACATCTCCTCGCTGAACGCCAGCAGAGGGGGTGCTTTGCGCACCTCCGCCAACGTGGTGATTTGGTGCTTGCGAATGTTGTTTTCGCTGGCCCGGATCACATCCCCAACCAGAGTGTTAATCATGTGGCGTATAGTTTCATGCACGACCCGACGCTCGGGCAGGCCGGGATATTGACTCCTGGTCTGCCGCAGATGTACGGCGACCAGCGGGACTTCGCTCAGTTGATCGAGGGTGATGAGCCCTGAGCGCAAACCATCGTCTACATCGTGATTGTTGTAGGCTATCTCGTCCGCGACGTTGGCGATCTGCGCCTCCAGCGAGGGTCTCTGATTCTGCAGAAAGCGTTCACCCACATCCCCGAGTGCGGCGGCATTTTCTGCCGAGCAATGTTTGAGTATGCCTTCACGCGTCTCAAAACACAGGTTCAAGCCGTCGAATTGCGCGTAGCGTTCTTCCAAAACATCGACCACACGCAGGGATTGCAGGTTGTGCTCGAAGCCCCCGAAGCTTTTCATGCACGCGTTGAGCGCGTCCTGTCCCGCATGGCCGAACGGGGTATGCCCCAGATCATGCGCCAAAGAAATGGCTTCGGCGAGGTCCTCGTTCAGCTGCAGGCGACGCGCTATCGACCTGGCAATTTGCGACACTTCTATGCTGTGCGTGAGCCTTGTGCGGAACAAATCGCCCTCATGGTTCACAAACACCTGGGTCTTGTATTCAAGGCGGCGAAATGCGCCGGAATGAATGATGCGGTCACGGTCACGCTGAAATTCTCCGCGTCCTTGCGGCGCGGGTTCGGAGAGCCTTCGTCCCCGTGAGTTTCTCTCCGTGACCGCGAACTCAGCCAGATTATTCATGCACACAGGCCTCTAGTGTTTCGTGCAGAATATGCAGAGGCACATCGGCTGTGATGACGGCATCCCCCAATTGCTTGAGCAGAACGAAGCGCAATCGTCCACTCTCCACCTTCTTGTCCATACCCATCAGATCCAAGTATCTCTCGCCACCCAGATCGGGGGCTGTCACGGGCAATTTGGCGCGCTTGAATAACTCGCGTACTCGTGCGACATCTGACGCGCTGATCCAGCCCAGCCGACACGACAGATCTGCCGCCATCACGGTTCCGGCGGCGACCGCCTCGCCGTGCAACCAGACGCCGTAGCCCATGCCGGATTCGATCGCGTGGCCGAAAGTGTGGCCCAGGTTAAGCAAGGCGCGCTCGCCACTTTCGCGCTCGTCCACGCCGACGACTTCTGCCTTATTTGAGCAGCTGCGTACAATCGCGTATTGCAACGCTGCGGGCTCGCGCGCTAGCAATGCCTGCATGTTCTGCTCCAGCCACACCAGGAATGGCAAGTCACGAATCAACCCATATTTGATGACCTCAGCCAATCCGGCCGACAACTCCCTGTCAGGCAATGTGTTCAACGTGCTGATGTCGGCCAGGACCAGCTGCGGCTGGTAAAACGCCCCTACCATGTTCTTACCCAACGGGTGATTGATGCCCGTCTTGCCACCCACCGATGAATCGACTTGGGAAAGCAATGTGGTCGGGATCTGTATGAAAGGCACACCCCGCAAATAGGTGGCCGCCGCAAATCCCGTCATGTCGCCGATCACGCCGCCGCCCAGCGCGATTAACGGCGTGCTGCGTTCGCAGCGATTCTCCAGCAATGCGTCATAAATCAAATTCAGCGTTGCGCTGGTTTTGTAACTCTCGCCGTCCGGCAAAATCACCGCGGTACTGCTTATACCCACGGACCGCAACGTGTTGACGAGCCTCTCAAGGTACAGCGGTGCCACAGTGGTATTGGTCACGATGGCCACACGCTTGCGGGGCACATGCGCCAGTAACAATTCGGCCTGGCCCAGCAATTCAGCCCCGACATGGATGTCGTAGCTACGCTCTTGCAATCCCACCGTTAATTTTTGCTTCATCACACCGACCTTAATTGTTCTTCTCTAAATGCTTCGAGTTTATCGGCGAGTTGCAGCATGAGGGTATGGACGCTCTGCTTGCCAGTTTGTATCACCACGTCGGCAATCTGCCGGTATAACGGATCACGCTGCTCAAACAACTCGGTCAATTTTTTATGGGGGTTCTCTGTCTGCAACAAGGGGCGATTTTTGTCGTGGCGGGTACGCTGCCACAACTCGTTCACATTCGCCTGGAGATAAATAACAATCCCTTTGCTTTGCAATAACGTGCGATTGTACTCGGCCAATATCGCCCCGCCGCCCGTTGCCAATACGATATTGTTGGCCTCGAGGATCTCCTCTATTACCGAGGACTCCCGCTGACGAAACCCTCCCTCGCCCTCCACATCGAATATATGGGGGATAGTCACGCCTGTTCGGTTTTGGATTTCCACATCGCTATCAACGAATAGTCTGCCGGTATGCTTGGCCAAAACGCGCCCCATCGTGGACTTTCCCGCGCCCATCATGCCAACCAAAACAAGATTTCCCGACGCGAACTTTTGATTAAGTTTTGACTTGTTTTCCATGCTGGTTATTGTAAACCATAAAAACAAAATGCCCGGACAACACCGGGCATTTGTGATTTTAGCAAAGAACTTTATTTTAAATTTAATGAATCCTTCATGACTTTTGGCGTGATAAACACCAGCAACTCATCTTTGTTGTCTATGCTGGACGTACTCTTAAACAAATATCCCAGTATCGGGATATCGCCCAAAAACGGAACCTTGTTATCCGCGTCTGTTTTCGTTTGTGTATATACCCCGCCTATCACCACCGTGCCGCCATTCTCAACCAGCACCTGTGTAACCACTTTATTAGTATTGATACTGGGTACGCCGGCATAAATCGTCCCTACCGAATCTTTGTTGACTTTGACGTCAAGCAGCACATTATCGTCCGGGGTGATCTGCGGCTTCACTTTCAGACTCAGAGCGGCCGTGACAAACGCCACGTTGGTCGCCCCGCTGCTGCTTGCTTGCTGGTATGGGATCTGGACACCTGTTTCTATCGTGGCTTCTGTTTTGTCAGCGGTCACCACACGAGGACTGGAAACTATCTTTCCCTTGCTGTCCGTATCCAGTGCTTGCAATTGCAGATTCAACATCCTGGTATTCGCAGCATTAAATAGGATGGCGGTCATCGTCCCTGCCGGCCCGCCTATAGGCGCAGCCACACCAGCCGTAGCTATTCCGGCGCCGATACCACCGGTAGCACCCGGTATTGCAGTCGCCGTAGCGACCGTCGGAACCACCGCATTGTTATAGGTCATGTTCACACCCAAGTTGCGGCTAAACTGATCCGAGGCCTCGACCACACGTGCTTCTATCATCACCTGACGCACGGGGACGTCGACCTTGGCAATAATCTTCCTCACTTCGTCCAGCTTGCTGGGCGTATCTTGGACGAATATCTGATTCGTTCTTTCATCCCAGACGGCACTTCCCCTTTTCGACAAAAGCTTCTGTTGGGGGTCGGTCACTATCTTCTTGAATGCATCACCCTTGATGTAATTCAGCTGGAAGGTCTCGGTCCGCAAATCCTCCAGCTCGGATATTTCCTGGCGTGCTGTCAAATCAATTTTTTCTTTGGCGGCTAACTCTTCGCGTGGAGCGACTTGAATCACATTGCCATTCTTGCGCATGTCCAGACCGCGACTCTGCAAAATAATATCCAAGGCCTGATCCCAGGGAACATCCTTGAGCCTTAGCGTCAGATTTCCTGTCACGCTATCGCTAATCACGACATTCAAATTGGTAAAGTCAGCTATGACGTTTAGGGCTTCACGAACGGCAATGTTCTGGAAATCCAATGTCAGCTTTTCTCCCGCATAGCCAATCTGGCTGCTTTTTACCAGCTTGTTTGGGTCCTCCGCGACGGGTTTTATCTCAACAATGAATTTGTTGTCGGTTTGGTAAGCTGCGTACTCCCAGAGCCCTTTTGGCTCGATCACCATCTGCACATTATCGCCCTTCGCATACGTATCCACCGACTGTACGGGGGTCGCAAAATCAGTGACGTCTAACTTGCGTTGCAGATTGTGCGGCAAACTGGTTTTGACATAATCGACAATCAACTTGCTACCTTGCTGGCGTATATCGATACCCGTAGAAGCATCAGACAGATCAACCTGCACACGACCCTCACCATTTTTACCCCGGCGAAAATCTATATCCCGCAAAGAATGTTTTTGTTCCTCTACGTTAGCCACAGCGAATCGCGATACGCTTGCGGACTCGACCGCAGCGCTCGACTTTGGATGCAAAGTAATCAACAGGCTGGTTCCATCGACCTTCGTTTCATAGGTCAACATTTGATTCAAATTGATAACCAAGCGAGTCCGGGTTCCGGCTTGAATCAAGTTCAAGCTACGCAAGTCACCCTCATTAATATCTTGCGCGGTCTTGCCCAACCCGTTCGCCGCATTAGTAAAATCAAACGCTATTCTCGGCGGCGTGTTAATGGCAAAACCATTCGGCGCACCCGCCAAAGGCTGAGCCAGATCCACTTTCAGAACTATCGCTCCATTACCGCCCTTACTGGCAGTGACCCCCGTAATGCTGTTTTGAGTATCACTCTGCGCGTGTGCATTAAGTGTCCCGCACGCGAGGACTATAGTCAGCAATCCAAATAACGCATTCATTACGATTTTTAACTGGCTCATGCTTTAAACTCCTAAATCACTCAACTAATTGCAGGGTACTCATACGTTCGGTCCAATCCCCAGAGCTATCCTGCACCATTTCCTTTACCTTCACTTCACTCTCGGAAACATCCAATATCTTTCCGAAGTTCAAGCCCATGTAATTCCCGGCCCTCACTCGATATATCTTGTTGTCTGGCGCCCTCACCAATGCAAAACCCACACTCTTTTGCTGTAAATACCCCACCATCTTCAGTGCTTCCAAAGGAAAATCTTCCAAAGCCTCCTTGGGCCTATCTAAATCAGGCTGGTTCTGCCCGGCCTTACCACCCGAACGCAAGTCGGGCTTGCGGGGCTTAAAGGGATCGGGCAAATTGGTCGCATTGTCGTAGGAAAAGGGCTCATAAGGCTTGACTTCGGGCGCAGGAGGAATCTTTCCCCTCATGTCGGATCCAGCATTCTTTACAAAATCACGCAGATCCTGAAATTCTTCCCCGCCACACCCAAACAGGGATGCGGAAAGCAAGACAACAAAAAGCAGTCTCATTTTGCTCCCCCAGCTTTAGTGGTCTTTTTCTGTGCGGCAACTTCATTTTCATCCAGGTAACGATAAGTCTTGGCAACAGCATCCATAGACAAAACGCCCCCCGCCGCCTGCGAAATCGCTATTTCATTTAGGGTCACGATACGTGGCAACATGGAAATGTCGCTGGCAAACCTCCCCAGATCATCATAATTACCGCTTACCTTGATGGATATAGGTTGCTCAACAAACGATCCATTAATCACCGATTCAGCACCAGGCCTGAACAATTCAAACTGCAACCCACGGCCTAAGCCAGCCTGATTTATATCAGTCAGAAGCGCGTCCATTTCCGATTTGTTTGGCAGCTGTTTCAGCAACGCGCCCAACGACTCTTGGGTTTCTATTAGTTGTTTCTTGATTAAATCCAAGTTTATCGCTTGTTTTTTCTTGTCGAGATAAGTCACTTTAAGCGACTCCTCTTCATTTTTTGTAACTTGCAAACTGTCCCATTGGTCCTTGGAATCAAACAGCACACCTAACACAACGACACCCAAGAAAATCGCCATCAAGGCCAGTATTTTCGCCGCCCAAGGCCAAGATCCAGGATCTTGCGGATTTAAATTTTTAAGCTCATCAAAATTAATCATGCTCTCAGCCCTTTTTAACTGTGGGTTTAGCATCATTCTTCCCCCCAGCCTGCCCTTTGGTCAGATTAAACGTCAGGGTGAATTCACTTACCCTAGCCCCGCCTACACTGGCCGCGTGGACCTCGACCAGAACCGGAGTATCCAGCCATGGAGAATCCTCGACCGCACGCATCAATGTCGAGACTCTGGCGTTCGACTGCGCGTAACCCGCCATATTTATGGTGCTACCGGTCTGCTTAAGGCTTTTGATGTAAACGCCATCCGGCAGTATACGGAGCATCTGGTCAAGCAAATGAACAACGTCTGCACGTGTGCTTTGCAAGCCCTCCACCACATTCTTTCGCGCTAACAACGATGCCGTCTGCTCACGCAATTTTTTTATTTCTTCAATCTGCTTATCTAAAATCGTGATTTCTTGCTTCAAATAAGTATTGCGTCTTTCTTGGTATGAAATTTTGGCGCCGATGACGGCATGGACAAATCCAATCAACAAAACACCCGCTATTAGGCTGATCACACTTAAAGCAATGAATTGAATCTTTCGAGCGCGCCTTTTCTCCGCACGATGCGGCAATAAATTTATACGTATCATGACGGGTCGAACCTCCTCATCGCTAGTCCGCAGGCGATAATCAGCGCTGGCGCATCCATCTGCAATTGCCTTGGCTTTATCCGGCTGGACAATGTCATCAGCGCAAACGGATTGGCAACCATCGTACTGACCTGGGTTTTGGTCGCGACCGCATCGTCCAAACCCGGCAGTACGGCGCACCCGCCAGCCAGCACGACATAGTCGACTTGATTATATTGGGATGAAGTAAAAAAGAATTGCAGTGCACGCGCTATTTCCATTACCACGTTCTGCCGGAAAGATGACAAGACATCGTTCTCGTAGTTATCGGGCAACCCGCCGCTTCTTTTCGCCGCCTCCGCCTCCTCGGCAGACAGGCCGAACACGGTCTGAATTTGCTGGGTCAGCTGGTTGCCGCCTATCTGCTGGTCTCTGGTATAAACCGACTGGCCGTTACGGAGGACATTAATGTTCATCACGTTTGCGCCTATATCCACCAATGCAATACACAAGTCCGTCGCCCCACCGGGGAGTTGCGCCGCAATATGATTGAATGCGGCTTCGGCGGCGTAAGTTTCGACATCCACAACTACCGCTTTTAAACCCGCAGACTGGGCGGCGGCAACTCTATCCTCGACGTTGGCTTTGCGCGATGCCGCGAGTAAAACCTCTAACTCTTCGGCATTGCCGGATGACAAACCCAACACTTGAAAATCTAGATTCACCTCATCCAACGCAAACGGAATATATTGATTCGCCTCCGATTCGACCTGATATTCCAAATCCTCTTCCCGCAAACCCGCTGGCAACAATATTTTTTTTGTGATGACCGCGCCGGCTGGCAAAGCCATGCTGACATTCTTGATTTTGCCGCCCAAGCGTTTCCACGCGCGCCTTAGGCTTTCCGAAACCGCATCGAGATTATTTATGTTGCCGTCACTCACGGCATCTCTGGGAAGCGGCTCAATGGCATATCTCTCGACCATATAACCAGCATTCTTTGGCAGCTGACTCAGCTCGACCATCTTGACCGATGACGTACCAATATCCACCCCAACCAGCGGGGGCATTTTGGTTTGCAAAAAATCCAAGGGGATATCGAAATTTACTTTAGGCATAGACCGTTTAGAGCTGTTCTGTATAAAGTGGTTTAAATCCTAGCAATAACTACAGAAAGTGTAAAGCCATTTTTAGAATGCCTGCCCGAGACCTGAAGCCGATATAATGAAGAGCATTTTCACACCAAGCATTTTCAATCTTGCGGGATATCTTTACAACATGCTTTCACGCCGACTGACACTCCCCCTCCTGATCCTCGCGGCGATTCTACTTTTACCGCTCATTTTATTGAGTATCGCGGTTTTGTTGACTTACCCCACGCTTCCCTCATTGGAATCACTCACGGACTATCACCCAAAAATACCTTTGCGGGTCTACAGCCAAGAGGGTTTGTTGCTAGGCGAGTTCGGGGAAGAGCGCCGCGCACTCGTAAAAATAGATGAAGTTCCTGATTTAATGAAAAAGGCGATTCTTGCGGCCGAAGATGATCGTTTTTACCAGCACGGCGGGGTTGATTATGCCGGCGTAGTGCGTGCCGCCATTTCTAACTTTACTTCTGGTGGGGCCAAACAGGGTGCCAGTACAATCACCATGCAAGTCGCCCGTAATTTTTTTCTATCCAAGGAAAAGACTCTCACGCGCAAATTTAACGAGGTTCTGCTTGCCTTCAAAATCGAGCACTCTCTGACCAAAGACGAGATCCTTCAGCTATACATCAATCAGATATACCTGGGGCAACGCGCGTATGGCTTTGCGAGCGCGTCCCAGGTCTATTTTGGCAAGCCGCTCAACCAACTGTCGATAGCAGAATTTGCCATGTTGGCCGGATTACCCAAAGCACCCTCTTCTTACAATCCGGTGGTCAATCCGAAACGCGCCAAGCTTAGGCAGCTCTATGTGCTTCGCCGTATGCACGAACTGCATTTCATCAACGATGCGGAATTTCAGGTGGCTCAGACCCAACCATTCAGCGCACACCACGTTTCCGATACGGATATCCAGGCGGACTATCTGACCGAGATGGTCAGGAGTGTGATGTTCGAAAAGTTTGGTGATGCCACCTATACGCAAGGCTTCAAAGTTTACACGACGATCCGCCAGCAGGATCAGATCGCGGCATATCAAGCTGTCCGCAAAGGGGTGCTCGATTACGACCGGCGCCACGGCTATCGGGGACCGGAAGGTTTTGCAGATTTACAAGAAGGCAACGGTGAAGATCGTTTAGAGGAAGCCTTGCAGGATTCGCCGGATAGCGGCGACTTGCTTCCCGCCATTGTTACCGGGGTCTCCAGCAGGTCGTTGACAGCCTATGTCAAAGGCGGCGAGAAAGTAGAGGTCAAAGGTGAAGCGCTTCGCTTCGTCGAACGCTCTTTAGGCAATAAGGCACCGCTCAATCAGCGCATAACGGTAGGCTCCATAATCCGTTTGCAAAAAGATGAAAAAGGAATCTGGCAAATCAGCCAGTTACCCCAAGTAGAATCGGCGTTCATCTCGGCTAATCCGCAAGATGGCGCGATCTTTTCTTTGATTGGCGGCTTTGACTTCAATAAGAATCAATTCAATCACATCACCCAGGCATGGCGACAACCTGGTTCCAGCTTCAAGCCTTTCATCTACTCGGCTGCATTGGAAAAGGGATTAACACCCGCCACCGTCATCAATGACGCGCCGTTAGAGTTTGACGCTGAACAAACTGGTAGCGAACCTTGGCAGCCAAAGAATTACGAGGGCACTTATGATGGCCCTATGCGGATGCGCCAAGCCCTTATCAAATCCAAGAACATGGTTTCGATTCGCATTCTGCAAACCATCACGCCGCAATATGCGCAAGACTATGTCGCCAAATTTGGTTTTGACGCGGATAAAATACCACCTTATCTCACCATGGCACTAGGCGCGGGCTTGGTCACGCCGATGCAGTTGCTGACAGGCTATTCCGTCTTTGCCAATGGCGGATTCAGGGTAAATCCCTATTTCATCCAGCGCATCGAAGATGATAGAGGCAACATCCTCAGCAAAGCCAGCCCTGCAGTCGCGGCAAATGGCGCGGAACAAGTCATAGATACGCGCAACGCCTTCACCATGGTCAACATGATGCAAGACGTGGTCAAACACGGCACCGCGATCCGGGCCATGTCGCTGGGCAGACAAGATCTGGCGGGCAAGACAGGCACGACCAGCGACTCTATCGACGCTTGGTTCTGCGGTTTCCAGCCGACCGTGGTGGGCATCTCCTGGATAGGCTTTGACCAACCGCGCAGCTTGGGCGACAAGGAAACGGGCGGGGGGGCCGCATTGCCGATCTGGATCAGCTATATGGAAAAAATCTTAAAAGATGTACCGCAAGCCACTTACACCGTACCGGATGGCATAGTCGCGGCACGCATCAATGAGTCCGGGCAATTGGATGATAGCAGCCCTCGTGTGGAATATTTTTACAAGGAAAATGTACCCTCCAGCCAGGCCACGCCGAATCCGAGTGAGACCACACCCCAAACCGACATCATCAAGGATCAGTTGTTCTGAGACCAAATGACAAAAGAAACTGCCCACAGACGCGATCTTATGCGCGAACAATTGGCGCATCAGGCCGCCAAACTGATGGCCGAAGACGGCATCACCGACCACGCTTACGCCAAACGTAAAGCGGCCAGACAACTCGGTGCGGCGGACACGCACCATCTGCCCAGCAACGATGAAATCGATACCGCCTTGCGCAGCTTCCGGATGTTGTTCCAGAGCGTGCAGCATCCGCCCATCCTGCGTGAACTGCGTGTTGAGGCATTAGGCAACATGCGTTTGTTAGCCGACTTCCAGCCTTATCTGACGGGCTCGGTGTTGACTGGCACGGCAGGCGCGCAATCCGACATCAACCTGATGTTGTTCTCCGACGATGCGAAAGCCGTGCTGCTCTTCCTGCTCAAGCACAACATCCAGTTCGATGACGGAGAATGGGTAGTTAGAATCGGCGGGCACGAAGAGAGCGTGCCAAGTTACACACTGACAGGCGCAAGCGATGTACAGACCCACATCATTGTCCTGCCCGAAAACGCCCGCCACAGCGGTAGCCGCCACCCGGAGACTCATGCGGATATTGCGACGGTAGAAGCCTTGCTAGCTGCTTGAATGCACCGGAACGGCGCAAGGCTCGTTGGTCATTGCCCTTTCAGCCACCTTGCCGCATCCAGCGCGAAGTAGGTCAGTATCCCATCCGCTCCGGCGCGTTTGAATGCCAGCAAAGATTCCAATACGCATGCCTGCTCGTTCAGCCAACCGTTCTGCACGGCGGCTTTGAGCATGGCATATTCGCCGCTCACCTGATAGACGAAAGTCGGGGCTTTGAACTCGTCCTTCACACGGCGCACGATGTCGAGGTAGGGCATGCCAGGCTTGACCATCACCATGTCCGCGCCCTCTTGCAAGTCTAGACCAACTTCCCACAGGGCTTCGTCGGAGTTGGCCGGATCCATCTGGTAAGTGTATTTGTTGCCCGAGCCCAGGTTGCCGCTGGAGCCGACCGCATCGCGGAACGGACCGTAGAAGCTGGAGGCATATTTGGCGGAGTAGGCCATGATGCGGGTATGGATGCAACCCTTGCGATCGAGAGCCGCGCGCACGGCGGCGATGCGGCCATCCATCATGTCCGAAGGCGCGACGACATCCGCACCCGCCATGGCGTGAACTTGCGCCTGCTGCGCCAGCACCTCGACGGTTTCATCGTTCATCACATAGCCATTGTCGTCGATCAGGCCGTCCTGTCCGTGACTGGTATAGGGGTCTAGCGCGATGTCGGTCATCACACCGAGTTCGGGAAAACTCTTCTTGATTGCGGCGACCACGCGCGGCACGAGACCGTTCGGATTGTAGGCTTCTTCCGCACCCAGACTTTTTAGCGGCGTAGCTATCACCGGAAAGATCGCCATCATGGGTATGCCCAGCTTGACGCACTGCTCGGCATCCTTGAGCAGCAAATCCAAAGTCTTGCGCTGCACCCCCGGCATGGACTGCACATCTTCGACTTTGTTCGAGCCTTCAAGCACGAAAACGGGGTAGATAAAATCTGACGGAGTAAGTATGTGCTCGCGCATCAAGTCGCGCGAAAAGGCATCTCGGCGCATGCGCCGCATACGGATTTGGGGATACTTGCCTAGTGTTTGCATAAATTTCCTGAATAGCTAATTTATTTTTGAACTAATTTAAAAACCGCCACTCAGATGTAGCGAATGATGTGCATCATTCCACGTTTCTCCTCCCTGAGCGTGCATCTTAACCCTGTTAAGATTTTATGCCCCCGTTGATCGGGGGTGTTTTTTTGCCTGGCGAAAAGCCAGTATTAGCCCTCACGCCAGACAGCGTTTTATTCTTCCGCGCCCAGTTTGTCTTTCGCCGCGAACCAGCCTGCGATGACCGCTTCCGCCTCTTCGATACCCGCTTTCTTCAGGCTGGAAAACAACTGCACCGAACAATGCGGGAAAAATTCGGCCAGATGCGCCTTCACCTTGGTCAGCGTAAGGGCCGCCTGTTGACGACTGAGCTTGTCCGACTTGCTCAACAGGATATGCACCGGTTTGTTGGTCGGCGCAAACCAGTCCAACATATTCTCGTCCAGTTCGGTGAGCGGATGCCGCGCATCCATGATAACCACCAAGCCGCATAATTCCTGGCGTTTTTGCAGATACTCGGTAAGCAGGCCTTCCCAATGACGCTTGCTTTCGGGCGGCACTTTGGCATAACCATAGCCGGGCAGATCGACCAAATAAGTATTCGGGCTCAGTGAAAAAAAGTTGAGATGCTGGGTGCGCCCCGGCGTTTTGCTGGTGTAGGCCAGACGCACATGATTGGCGAGCGTGTTGATCGCAGAAGATTTACCCGCATTGGAACGCCCGACGAACGCGACTTCTTTCCCGCCATGCATGGGCAGGTCTTTGAAGTGATTGACCGTCGTAAAAAATGTCGCCAGGGAAAAAAGTCCCATTACTTCCAACCCGCAAAAATTCTGTCGGCAACAGTGATCGTTGCCGCGATGTCCGCCTCGGTATGCGCCGCAGAGACAAACCCCGCCTCGAACGCGGACGGCGCGAGATACACCCCCGCGTCCAGCATGGCATGGAAGAAACGGTTGAACGCTTCTTTGTCGCAGCTCATCACTTCGTCATAACTGGTCGGCAAGGTTTCGCTGAAATACAGCCCGAACATGCCGCCCACAGATTGCGCGCAGAACGCGATACTGTGTTTATGTGCCACAGCCGTCAAACCTTCGGTGAGCTGCTTGGCGCGTTGCGATAAGTTTTCATAGAAGCCCGGCGCTTGCACCAGCCTCAACGTGGCCAGACCCGCCGCCACCGCCACCGGATTACCGGACAGCGTGCCCGCCTGGTACACCGCACCCAGGGGCGAGAGACATTGCATGATGTCACGTCGTCCGCCAAATGCCGCTGCGGGCAGCCCGCCGCCCATCACTTTGCCTAGCGTAACCAGATCCGGTTTGATGCCGTAATAACCTTGCGCGCCTTGCAAACTCACGCGGAAACCGGTCATCACTTCGTCGAGTATCAGCACTGCGCCGTGCTTGGTGCAGAGATTGCGCATCGCGTCCAAAAATTCACGCTTGGGCGCGACCAGATTCATATTGCCCGCCACGGGTTCAACGATCACCGCAGCGATCTCCTTGCCCATTTCGGCAAAACATTTTTCCAATCCTGCCGCATCGTTGTATGCCAACACGGTGGTGAGCGCGGCGATCTCGGCAGGCACGCCCGATGAACTGGGTTGCCCGAACGTCAATGCGCCAGAGCCCGCCTTGACCAGCAAACCGTCGGAATGTCCGTGGTAACAGCCTTCGAACTTGATGATGCGCGAACGTCCGGTAAAGCCGCGCGCCAGGCGTATCGCGGTCATCGTAGCCTCCGTGCCGGAGCTGACCAGCCGCACCATTTCCAGACTCGGCAACAGCTTGCACAGCAGTTCTGCCATTTCCAATTCGCTGGCTGTCGGTGCGCCGAAACCCAAACTTTGCGCGGCCGCATCCTGCACCGCCCTGACCACTTCGGGGTGACAGTGGCCGACAATCATCGGACCCCATGAGCCCACGTAGTCGGTGTATTTTTTGCCGTCCGCATCCCACACATACGCACCCTGGCCGCGCTGAAAGAACAGCGGCGTGCCGCCTACAGAACGAAATGCGCGCACCGGAGAGTTCACGCCTCCGGGAATGAGTTTTTGCGAGTCTGCGAAGAGCTGTTGATTGTGTGTCGTCATGTTGATCTGTTCCACTTCAAAAAATTATTTGTCCGCCAATGCAGAAAATTGCCGTGCCGTTTGTTCAATATCGTCAGCGGAAAAAACCGCCGAAATCACCGCCAGTGCCGAGGCACCCGCCGCCAATACAGACGCACTATTGTCCAGCGTGATGCCGCCTATCGCAACGATAGGCAACGACAATTGCAATCGCGCCTCGCGCAACAGCTCCAAACTGGCGACAGGCGCGTTGGGTTTCACTGCGGAGGCAAAGAACGCCCCGAACGCCAAATAATCCGCCCCTTCACGCTTCGCCTGCCGTGCCAAGTCCAACTGATTATAGCAAGACACGCCTATCAATTTATTAGCACCCAGCAAGGCACGTGTGGCAACGACGCTGCCATCCCCGCGGCCCAGATGCACCCCGTCTGCATCGACCCGGGCCGCCAGCCGTGCGTCATCATTGACGACGAAAGTTGCCGCAAATTCGCGCGTCAGCCCGCGCAACTCGCCAGCCTGATCCAGACGCAACTCCGCATCGGCAAGTTTGTTGCGGTACTGCACGAACTGCGCGCCACCTTGCAACGCCAACCTGACCCGACGCAGCAACTCCGCCGTATCCCGCTCGTCCGGCGTGACCACATACAAACCACTAATTGATGAGCGGGGTATCTTCTTCATCCTCTTCGCCACGCGCCCAAAACAAGCGGTCGGGAATGTGCTGCCCCATGCCGGGACGAAAACCCGCGTTGAGCGTCTGCCAGGTATATTCCTGCGCCTCTTTCACCGCCTCCGGCACATCCACATTCTGCGCCAGCAAAGCCGCGATGGCGGAAGCCAAGGTGCAACCCGAACCGTGATAAATGCCGGGCAGCCGTTCCCAGCTGTCGCTGCGCACCACACCGCCCGCGTTGTATAAAGTGTTGGTGACCTTGGCAGTCTGCTCATGTGTGCCGGTGATGAGCACATATTCGCAACCCATCGCGAGTATGCGTTTGGCGCACTCTTCCAGCGAAGGATCATCGTTGTCATCGTCTTCGTTGATGGCCAAGCGGCGCGCCTCTATGCTGTTGGGCGTGATGATGGTAGTTTGCGGGATCAGCAATTCACGCATCGCATCCAGCATGTCCTCATCGGCCAACTCGTCGCCGCGCCCGGAAGCCAACACCGGATCCAGCACCAGCGGCACGTCGGGATAGTCGGCCAGCACTTCAGCGATGGCCGGGATGTTGTCCACGCTGCCCAGCAATCCGATCTTAAATGCGGCGACCGGCACGTCTTCCAACATCGCTCGCGCCTGATCGATCACCCAATCGGCATCCATCGCCAGCACATCATCCACACCGCTGGTGTCTTGCACCGTAATCGCGGTAACCACTGACAGCGGGTGACACCCCATGCTGGCGATGGTCAAAATATCGGCTTGCAAACCGGCACCTCCGCTGGGGTCGGTGGCGGCAAAACACATTACTAAAGGGAATGATTCAGACATATTCAGGAAATGTTAAGATGTGAGGCACATTCGCATTTTACCCTATATGACTACGATTACCGAATACAAAACCTACATGTGCCTGATTTGCGGTTGGATTTACGACGAAGCCGCAGGGGCACCCGGAGAAGGCCTGCCGCCCGGCACACGCTGGGAAGATGTGCCGATGAACTGGTCATGCCCGGAATGTGGAGCGCGCAAGGAAGATTTCGAGATGGTGGATATCTGATGCGCATCCTGCACACCATGCTGCGCGTGCTCGATCTGGAGAAATCCCTCGCGTTCTACACCGAAGTCCTCGGCATGAGACTGCTGCGCCGCAACGACTACCCGGACGGGAAATTCACACTCGCCTTCGTTGGGTACGGCGACGAATCCGACGGGGCAGTCATCGAGCTCACGCACAATTGGGGCGTGCAGGAATACCAGCTCGGCAACGCCTACGGACACATCGCCATCGAAGTGCCCGATGCCTACGCCGCCTGCGCGGCCATCAAACAGCGCGGCGGCAAAGTGGTGCGCGAAGCGGGTTCTATGAAGCACGGTAGCACGGTGATCGCGTTCGTCGATGATCCCGATGGATACAAGATAGAGCTGATACAGAAAAAATAATCATCGCCAAACGGCGATTCTTGACCGGTCTACTTCAGCGGCTGCACCAACACCCAAGGACTGACCACCACGCTCCATAGCATGGCATCGGCGCCGATCCATTCTGCCGCTTGCGCGTCGCTGACTTTGCCGAACTGGCCCGCGCCCATCCACGCCTGTATCTGCCCGATATTATCCTCGGACATCTGCAAGGCCGCCTCGACCAGATCCAATTCCGGCGCGACATACAGCGCGACGCCGCTGGCGAAATAACGCTGCATGTCGCACCAGGCCATTTGCGCGGTTTCCAGATTCAGCTTCGCGCGATTGATCTCTTCAAGATTGTTGCCCGTCATTGCGATACTCTTTCCATTTACGCTCTTGTGCCATTCAAATAATTATTCTTCACCGCGATGTAATGCTCGGCAGAACGACGCAGGAACGTAAGCTCCTCTGCAGTCAATTGCCGTACCGCCTTGGCCGGACGCCCCAGGTACAGCATGCCACTTTCCAGCACCTTGCCCGGCGACACCAGACTGCCCGCGCCTATCATGACGCGGTCTGGAATCACCACATCGTCCATGATGATGGAACCCATACCGATCAGGCACTCATTGCCGATAGTGCAGCCATGCAGGATGACCGCATGCCCCACCGTCACGCAATCCCCGATGATCAGCGGCGAGCCTTCCGGCTTGTCTGCCGTCTTGTGCGACACATGGCCCATCGTCAGGTCCTGCACGTTAGAGCCGCGTCCGATCACGATGCGGTTCACATCGCCGCGCAACACCGTGTTGCACCAGACCGAGCTATCGTCGCCCAGCTTTACGTCGCCGATGACTTGGCAGGAAGGGTGCAGATAGACGCGGGAGGCTAGGATGGGGGAAGTGTTGAGGTAGGAGGAACGAGGCATGATTTCTTGTTAAATAAATATTGGGTTATTTGCTATATTTCCGCATCACTTCGTCGGCATCTATCATCAGCATTTTTCCTTGATCGAATGCGATACTGCGTCGCTCACATTCATCGGCCCACAACTCCTCAGCGTCAGGATCAACATAGCCCGCAGCAATTCCGTTCTGATGCGTCCCAACCGTATGGGCAAATTTTTGGGGCTTTGTCATTGATTTTTCAATCACTACGCAATGCATACTGTTGTAAATCTTTTGTCGAAATGCTGGTTGCGGGTACGAGTTGATAATGTTTTTCATCGACTACTTTAATTTCACCATCTTGTACGGCAAGCTCAAACATGGCGATACGCTCTTCACTCATAAATTGCGCTGAGATCGCACGGCAAATCAAATTGGGGAATTTCTCCGAACAGCACAGAATATCTTGTTGTGTCTGAACCACGCCATGCTTGTCATTACCGCCTTTGGCCTGTACCGGGACAACAAATTGCCGACCATGCCGATCTATTCCAACATAGATTTCGTCGATCTCAATTTGCCCGATTTCTTTTACTGTCGTGCGCAAATGATTTTGCAACGAAAAAGTAGTAATCCCCAGAAATACATCGACCAAGCGGTTATACCGAACCTTCGCCAACAATGCTTGTTCGTCGTTAAGTGCGTAGGCAGTAATTATTTCAGGTGTCGCGTCCGGCACTTTGATCGTAAGCAATTCTTCGCGCGGAACAATACGATTCAGTCGTACTTGTTTGAATCGGTAACGGGCAGAACCCGCACCTTCGATAATCCACTCAAACCCTTTAGCAGCGGTATTGCGGATGCTGTCAGGAAACTCGTTGCGATAGCGAAAGGAATAAAAAATATCGCCGATATTTTTCGGTAATTTTATTTTCAGAGTTGTAGCGATGGATGCCACCTCATCGCGCATGAATTCAAACTCCTTTGCATCTTTTGAATAATGGTCGGCAAACACCTGAGCAATGATGGCCTGATAACGATTCGGCTGACGTTCGGCTTTCTTTTCAGACATTGGCTTCTTTCCACAACACTTGTTGGTTAGCACTTTGTTTTCGGGTACGTTGAGCGATGGTATCGCGCGGCACTTGGAAATAGCGAGATGCCGCTCCCATATCAAACGCAAGCAAATCAAGCTCTCCTGTCTGGTGCAAAATTTTTGGCTTGCGAGGTTTGACCCCCAAGGCTTTCATAACCTCACTTGCGACAGCCCGTCCTAATAATGGAGGCACGCTATTACCGATCTGGCGGAAGCCGTGCCATTTGGTCATGTGAAAACGAAACCAATCTGGATACGAATGCAGTCGCGCCGCTTCTCTTACTGTAATTACACGCGGCAAAAATGGATGTATTGGACGCGGCGAAGTAAACGCACCGCGCGCACTGTCAGTCCCCGCACGCAAGGTATTGCAAAGCCCATCCGGCGGCAGTTTGCGAAAGCGACTGATAGGTTCGGTCTTGCCGTGTTCGGTTGCCATAAAACGTTGCATGGACAGTGCCGTGTGTGCGGTGCGCAAACTCGAGGTAAGAATGGTGTGATCGAACTCACGAGCGTAACCAAAGTCAGTTGGGTCGGTTGCCAGCCCTCTTAATTGTTGCGCATAGAGTGCTTCTGTTTTCCATTTGGTGTTCACCTCATCTACCGAATTCAAAGCATCGAAGTTATCCGCATCAGGCAAATCTCCGATGGCATCCCAAACGCTTACGCGCTGATCATGCGGCCTTGGGTAACCAGGCACAATCAGTCCACGCCGCGCGCCAATTACAAACAAACGTTTGCGGTCTTGTGGCACGCCATAGTCGGCAGCATTTAATACTTGATATGGACGTAGCACGTCATAACCTGCCACTTCCAACGCTGCGATCAACTCACTTAAAAAATCCGCATGTTTGCCCAGCGTCAGGCCCCTCACATTCTCGAATACAAAATACTTGGGCTGTAATTCCGAGACGAGGCGCACGTAATGAAAGACCAGTTGATTGCGTGAATCGTCCAGAGCGCGTTTGCCAATCATGGAAAAACCTTGGCATGGCGCACCGCCAAATACTACATCAACATCGGTATCGCCAAGATTGGCCCGGCGGCGAATTTCCTCGCCAGACATATTTACAACGCTTGCACAGATAGCCGTTGAATTTGGAAAGTTGTATTTGTGTGTAGCGCAATGGATCGGGTCGATTTCTATGGCGGCAGCAATATTAAACCCGGCTTGCTCGAAGCCCAAAGACAATCCACCTGCTCCTGCGAAGAGGTCGATGCCGATGGGGCGATGCTTGATGATTTTTTGTGAGGTCATAGGTTGAATGCTACGCAAAATATCGTGGTCTATCCCTGATTGTAAAGCTCAAAACATCAGGTGCAATGTCCGTTGGTTAATTCGCCCTACGCGGGTTAGTGATATTGATTGGTTACGTTAAATTGTTCGCGCAATTCCTGACTGACAAAGATCGCTATCGCTAAGAAACTTATAATCGTCACATGCATCAATTAAACGCTGCGATGCCTTCTTAGCCACGCTCACTACCCCTGTTCTACATCCAAAATCTTCAACCCGCTTCAACGCTACGGAAAAATCAGTGTCGTTAGAGATGACCACTGCATATTGAAAATTTTTCATCGCGGCATGATAGACAAGATCCGCTACCAATAATGCATCAACACCTTTTTCGCGGTACGTGCCATCATTTAAAAGAATGCTATCTCCCAATACGACTCTACAACCTGAAAAACAATCTTTTCCGTTCTGATCCCTAGCATTTCTAAGTTTTTCATCACTGGTATATACATATACCCTCGTTAATTGGTGTGAATCAATAGCCCAGCGACCTAAAGAGTAGAAATTAGGGACGACCAAGTTAAATTCGCGAAGGTTTGGAAAAACATTTGAACCATCGATAAAAACCATTGCCCTTTCATAAGAAATTGGCTGTGGGGATGATGAAGATATGCCGCCCATGTTGCTCCTATCTATTTGGAGATTTGATTTTTAGCTGTAACTGTCAAGCAACTTCCATTTCATTTTTTCTCCCGCCCTCAGCGGCACCAGTTGATGCTCGCCGAACCCCAATGTCCCGGGCACTTGCCATTCCTCTTTGCGCAAAGTGAGTGTCTCGGTGTTGCGCGGCAGGCGGTAGTAGTCGGCACCGTAGAAGCTGGCGAAAGCTTCCAGCTTGTCCAATGCGCCTGCGGCCTCGAACGCTTCGGCATATAGCTCGATGGCGGCGTGGGCGGTGTAGCAACCGGCGCAACCGCAAGCGGTTTCTTTGGTGTGTTGCGCGTGGGGTGCGCTGTCCGTGCCCAAGAAGAATTTCTTGCTGCCGCTGGTGGCGGCCTGCACCAATGCCTCGCGATGCGTCTCACGCTTGAGCACCGGCAAACAGTAGTAATGTGGGCGTATGCCGCCGACCAGCATGGCGTTGCGGTTGTAGAGCAGATGGTGCGCGGTGACGGTGGCGGCGATGTGATCCGGCGCGCTTGCCACGAACTGCGCGGCATCCTGGGTGGTGATGTGCTCGAACACCACGCGCAGATCCGGCAAATCGCGCAGCAAAGGTTGCAATACTTTCTCGATGAACACCGCCTCGCGGTCGAACACATCGGTGTCGCCGTCGGTGACTTCGCCATGCACCAGCAGCGGCATGCCGCAACGCTGCATTTCTTCCAGCGCAGCATAGGTCTTGCGGATGTCCGTCACACCCGCATCGGAGTTAGTGGTCGCACCTGCCGGATACAGCTTCACCGCATGAACCACACCGCTTTGCTTGGCTTTGCGTATCTCTTCGGCGGAGGTGTTATCGGTTAGATAAAGCGTCATCAGCGGTTCGAACTTCATGCCGCGCGGCAAGGCAGCGAGGATGCGCGAACGATATTCCAAGGCGAGTGCGGCGCTCGTGACTGGCGGGCGCAAATTGGGCATGACGATGGCGCGGGCGAATTGCCGCGCCGTGTCCGGCAACACCGCTTGCATCAACGCGCCATCACGCAGGTGCAGATGCCAGTCGTCGGGGCGAGTCAGGGTGAGTTGTTGCATGGTAGGGTTCCAGTGAAAATGAGCCGGCGTAGTGTAATGGATTAAAGTCCATGCGCAAGCAATGCAGCTTCAGGAGCGCACTCCTGCAAAAAGCAAAGAGCCTGCACCGTTTCCGGCACAGGCTCGGGTGTCAGTGCGTTGATCAGGGTTTCGCAGCCGGTGCGGGAACCTCGGTTTTCATCGTCGCTTTGTGCGCATCGTTGGTATGTTTGTAACTGATGTGTTTCGTGCCACCATCGCACGTGCCTACTGTTTTCCCGCTATCTTCGGCGCCGTTCACGACGATATCCAGCGTGTAGGCTTGCACGCCCTTGGCCTGGAACTTGGCATCGATCTCGGATTTTAACTCTTCACAAGGCTTGGCCGCGAAAGCAGTCATCGACACACCCAACAAACACACTGCCAAAACAGTACCGCTGATTTTCTTCGTAATCATGTGAGCTCCTTAATTAGCGCTGCGTACACGCATAGACTGGCCATCAACATCGATTCTGCCACCCCGTTTCCGTTACGGCAAAATCGGATGTCAGTTTCCACGCTGGCACGCACGCTGTCAATCTCCGCAATTACCTAGTCCGGCTCGGCCAATCGTTCGATGCCGGCGAGCGAGAACGCGGCGATGTGCGCGGCGATCGCGTTGATCTCTTTGTGGTCGTAGCGCAGCTTGGGGTTCAGGCGTTGTAACACCGGATGGGAATGGCGATAAAACAGGCATTGCCCGAAGATGCTGTAGACGCTGCGGCGCAGCACGGCTTCGCTCATGTTCTTGCCGACGATTTCACGCAGCAACTGGCCCAAGAATTCATGCAGCGGAGCAATCGCCTCGCGCACGATCTGATCCAATGCCGGTGTCGGATCGGCCAGTTCACGCGCCATTATTCGGCATTGCAGCGAGACGTTTTTTTCATCCAACAACATCAGCATGAAATCGTGTATGAACAATTGCAAGCGCACCTTGGGACAGCCGTCGGCAGCGGTGTTTTTCTTTTGCAATGCCTTGAGCGGCGCGAAATTCAATGCTTCGGCGAGCAGGCCGTCTTTCCCGCCGAAATGATAATTCACCGCCGCTACGTTCGCTTCGGCACGGCGGCAAATCTCGCGCACCGTTGCGCCCTGGAAGCCGTTCTGTGAAAACACCTCGCGCGCGGCGGCGATCAACCGTTCACGGGTGTCTTCGCAGGTCGATCTGATTCGTGCCTCGGCCATCATCTTGTTGCTGCGACCTTCATGCTATCGGCATCGGCGGATTGCCTGCCAGGACTAACCCAACTTTGACCCAAAAGTGATTTAGCCATCACTCTGGAGAAAACTTCAGGGCTTCCGCGGGCAAATCTTGTTTGATACGATTGCTGGCAATCAGCATGTACACCGCAGGCACCACAAACAGGGTGAACAGAGTGCCGATGGCAAGGCCACTGGCAATTACCAGCCCCATGTTAAAACGCGATGCTGCGCCGGCACCGCTGGCGGTGATCAACGGTATCACCCCA
>JABEVF010000011.1 GCA_013043965.1 Gallionella sp.
AACAGAGTGCCGATGGCAAGGCCACTGGCAATTACCAGCCCCATGTTAAAACGCGATGCTGCGCCGGCACCGCTGGCGGTGATCAACGGTATCACCCCAAGCACCATTGCGGCGGTCGTCATCAGAATCGGCCGCAGCCTGATACCTGCCGCCAATTCAATCGCCTCCCGCTTGGTCTTGCCTTCCTGACGGAGATTGTTGGCAAACTGCACGATCAGGATGCCGTGTTTGCTGACCAAGCCCATCAATGTAACCAATCCCACTTGGGTGTATACATTGAGACTGGCGCCGCCGACACCGAGGCTGATAAAAATCATCGCCCCAGCAATTGACATCGGTACCGATACCAGAATGATGAAAGGGTCGCGGAAACTTTCGAATTGCGCTGCCAACGCAAGGAAGATGATGATCAGCGCAAAAGAAAACATCGCTATGAAGCCACTGGACTCCTGCATGAACTGGCGTGATAGCCCGCCGTAGTCTATCGAATATCCCACCGGCAAGGTCTGGGCTGCCAAGTTCTTTAGATAACTCAACGCTTCGCCGGTAGTCACGCCCGGCAATGCCACGCCCTGCACCGTCGCCGCATTGAGTTGCTGGAAGTGGTTCAGCGATTCCGGGGTCGTTTTGGAGGTGATATGGGCCACACTGGACAACGGCACGGAAGTGCCGTTTGCGGCACGCACATAATAGTTCAGCAATTGCTCAGTATTCAGGCGGTAGCGTTGCTGCACCTGCGGTATCACCTTGTACGAGCGCCCATCCAGACTGAAGTAGTTGACGTAACCGCCGCCCAACATCGAGGAGAGTGCGTCGCCGATGTCTTGCATGGTCAGGCCGAGCAGGGCAGCCTTGTTGCGGTCTATCACCACGGTGGATTGCGGCAAGTCTATACGCAGGTCGGTGTTGAGAAACATGAACATGCCGCTTTTCTGGGCCTGCTGCAGGAATTCCTGAGTCACGTCGTTGAGACGTTCGAAAGGCTCGGTGGTACCGATCACAAATTGTATCGGCAAGCCACGGCTTCCCGGCAGCGAAGGCGGCTGGAATGCTACCGCCTGAACGCCGGCGATCTGGTTCAATTGCTGCTGCACCACCGGCTGCAATTCATTGGTCGTCTTGCTGCGCTCGTCCCAAGGTTTCAGCACCATGCCGGAAATCAATCTGCCGGGCATATCAATCTGGAAAACGTGGTCAGTTTCGGGATGTCCTGCATAGATACTATAGTTTTGATGGGCGTAAGGTTGTCGTTGCTGCAAAGTCGAGTCAGGCGCAGCGGTCAGCATCGAGATAATGACACCCTGATCCTCCTGTGGAGCAAGTTCAGTCTTGGCGGAAACATATAGAAAATAGATACTGCCCAAGACGATCAGTGCAAATACCACGGTGACCGGCAGGTAACTCAGCGACCCGTGCAAACCGCGCGCGTAAATCCTACGCACTCTTTCAAAGCTTGCGTCTATGAAATGCACGGCTCGGGATTCCAGGCTGGTATCCTGCGCAAGATGCGGCCTGAGCAGGCGTGCGCACATCATCGGCGACAGCGTCAGCGCGACAATGGCGGAAATGGTCACGGTTCCGACCAGCGTGAAGGCGAATTCAGTGAACAGCGCCCCGGTAAGCCCACCCTGGAACCCGATTGGAATATACACCGAGATCAGCACGATGGTCATCGCGATAATCGGGCCAGCCAGCTCCCGAGCCGCCATGATGGCGGCCTGCATAGGCGCAACACCCTCCTCGATGTGACGGTTGACGTTTTCCACGACGATGATGGCATCGTCCACCACCAGGCCAATGGCAAGCACGAAGGCGAGCAAGGTCAACAGATTGATCGAGAAACCCAGAGCCAACATGATCGTGAAGGTCCCGACCAGCGATAGGGGAATGGCAATCACCGGGATCAGCACAGAACGCGGCGAACCGATAAAGGCGAATACCACCAGCGTGATCACCAGCAGCGCCTCGGACAGCGTCTTGATTACCTCTTGGATAGAGCTATTCACAAAACGGGTCGAGTCGTAGATGACTTTTCCTTCTATGCCCTGCGGCAACTGAGTCTGCAGCTCAGGCATCAGCTTATTAACCGACTTGACCACGTCGAGCAAATTCGCGGCAGGTGCCACCTGGATGCCGAGATACACGGCACTGTTGCCGTCGAACGCCACTTCGGTATCATAATTCTCGGCACCCAGCGTCACCTTGGCGACATCTTGCAAGCGCACGATCGCATTGCCAGTTTGCTTGAGCACCAAATTGCGGAACTCTTCCACCGAATGCAGATTGGTGGAAGCATCAAGATTGACCTGCACCATCAGCCCTTTGGTATTACCTACCCCGGACAGAAAATCGTTTTGTGCCAGCGCCGTGCTGACATCGGTCGCGGTCAGGCCATAACCCGCCATTTTCTTTGGGTCCAGCCATGCGCGCAGCGCAAAATTTTTCGCGCCAATAAACTCGGCGGTTTGTACGCCATCCACCGCCTGCAACCTGGGCTGAACCACGCGCAACAGGTAATCGGTGATGTAATTGGACGGCAGCACCTTGCTGGAGAAACCGATGTACATCGCATCCAGGGTCTGGCCGATACTGATGGTCATGATCGGTTTTTGCGTCTGCGGCGGCAGCTGGTTGAGCACCGAGCTGATCTGCGCGTTCATCTCGGTCAGCGCCTTGTCCGAGTCGTAATTCAGCTTCAGCGTCACGGTGATGATGCTGCTGCTGTTGGTGCTGGTCGAGCTCATATAATCGATGCCGTTGACCTGGGCGATCGCATTTTCCAGCGGGGTGGTGATGAAACCGGCAACCAGTGCCGGGTCGGCACCGAAATACGTAGTGCTCACGGTGATGATCGCGTTTTGCGTGCGCGGGAACTGCAGCACGGATAGCGTACCGAAAGAGCGTAACCCCAGCACCAATAACACCAAGCTGACTACCACGGCCAGCACAGGTCGCCGGATGAAAATATCTGTAAATTTCATTGCAACTTTCCTGTGTTATTCATCCGTGGGCTGAGGATGCGGTTCGTTGCTCGGCTGGATGTCATTGTTGATCGTGATAAACGAACCGTTATGCAGCTTGACCTGACCTGTACTCACTACGATGTCACCTTCCTTGAGTCCTTTGAGTATCGCCACTTGATCGCCGCGTCTATCCCCAGTTGTCACAAACACCTGCTTTGCGACGAATTTGGGTTTGCCCTTATCATCAACACCCTGCTGCTCCGTCAGATACACGATATTGCCGTATGGGTGATAAGTGACGGCAGTTTGCGGAAGGGTAATATAACGCTGGGCCGCACCACTGGAAATCTCCACGGAAGCATACATGCCCGGCAACAACCGATGCAGCGGGTTGTTCAATTTCGCACGCACCTTCACATTGAGTGTGCCGCTGTCCACTTCGGGATTAACCACTGTAATCTCTCCGTCAAACGATTCGCCGGGATAAGCATCCGTCTTGGCAGTTATCTTCTGCTTGTGATGGATCAAACTGATACTTTGCTGTGGGATCGAAAAATCCAGATAAATGGGATCTAGTGCCTGCAACGAAACTATCGGAGTCCCGGCACTCAGGTATTGACCAACACTGACCATGCGCACACCAACCCGCCCCGCAAAGTGTGCGGAAATGGATTTTTTATTCACCAGTGCCTGCTGTTGAGCTTCGTTAGCTTTAGCTTGAGCGAGGGTCGCCTCATCCATCTCCAATGTCTGTTGGCTTATCGCTTTGAACCCGAGTTGCAACTTATCACGCTCGTAAATAATCTTGGCTATGTCGGAAGCGGCATGAAGCGCATGGAGCTTGGCAATGTCATCATCGGCGATCAGCTCGGCGAGTATTTGTCCTTTTTTTACGTCCTCACCCTGCTTGAAATGAATGGCGGAAACCGTACCAGACACTTCTGGACTGACCTCGGCCCCATCAATTGCATGCAAACTGCCGACTGCTTCGAGTTGTGGCAACCATTCCTGATATCCGGCTTTCATGGTCGAAACCGTTTGCGGGGCATTACCCATGGACGACATGAACTTCTTCATCATGCGCCCCTTGAATGCCTGAAAGCCGAATATACTGCCGAATACCAGGCTGGCTAAAACGAGCATGATTATCATCCGTTTTGTCATTGCAGCCCTCTCTGTTGGGTCAGTTCTCGATCGAGTTTAATCTTCATGCTTGCTGTCTCCTGTTTTTTGGTTGGACACGACACTGGCCGTGTCATTACGATTCCACCATCCGCCACCCAAGGATTGGAACAAAGCGGCAGTATCTGCATATCGGCTGGCACTTGCTTGCGCCAAGGCAATCCGGGTTTGCTGATATGCCTGCTGTGCATTGAGCAAAACTAGATAGTTAGCCGCACCAATTTGATATTGTTTACGAGAAATCTCAAGATTATCGGCTGCTGACTGTGAGGCCAAAGTTTGCGATTGAAATATCTTTGTATCAGATTGCAATGCATTCAGCACATTGGCCACATCCTGAAAAGCCGACAGCACGACGCTTCGATATTGCGCGGCCGCGCCGTCGTAGGCGGCAACTGCGGCACGACGCTGGTGCAGCAACATACCGCCGCGGAATATAGGCTGGGCCAGATTGGCACCGACACTCCATATACCCGACCCCGTTGACAGCAAAGCACCGGTCGTAGTGGCCATTGAACCGACGTTACTGTTGATGGTGAATTGCGGCAACATGTTGGCGGTGGCTACGCCGATCTGGGCACTGGCAGCATGCAACAAAGACTCCGACGCGCGGATGTCTGGGCGCTGTTCGACCAGGTTGGAGGGCAGGCTAATCGGCAATTCATGCGGGAGTTGCAGCATCTCAAGATTGAATTCTTCCAAAGAGTTTTCGCTCGGAAAGTAACCGGCCAGCGTGCCCAATTGATTGCGGATCTGCGCTAGTTGTTTCTCCAGCACCGGCAAACTCGCCTGGGTCTGGGCCAAGGCGGTTTTTTGTGCCAAGACACTGGTGATTGGAACTGCACCCACGTCAAATTGACGCTGCAGCATGTCGAGCAACTGGGCTTCAGAATCAATAATTTCCCGGGTAGCTGCGATCTGGGCGCGCAACGAAGCTTCTTGCACGGCCGTGGTGACCACATTCGAAGTCAGAGTCAGATAAGCGCCTTCGAGCTGGAAGCGCTCGAACTCTTCCTGCGCCCCCATGGACTCTAGCGTCCTGCGCGCGATGCCAAATATGTCCACGCCGTAGGAAACACTGACCGAAGCACCATACAAACTAAATATCGAGCCCGGGTTGGCCGGCTGACCAAACTGCGCGCCAACGAATTTTTGCCTATTACCGGAAGTATTGGCATTGACGGAGGGATATAGCGCCCCTCGAGCCGCATAGACATTTTCCTGCGCCTGACGCAACGTGGCCTGCGCAGCTTCCAGACTAGGGTTTGATTTCAACGCCTGTTCTACAAGATGGTTTAGAGCAGGCGAATGAAACAGCGTCCACCACTGCGCCGGGATATCACGACCCTCCAAGAGCTGCTGCGATGATTCGTCAGCGGCCTCTGGCGAAGCTGAGTGATCGGGTGGCGGCGTTTTTGTATAGGTTTTCACCGATGGCGGGGCTGGCCGTTGGAAATCCGGCCCCACCATGGCACATCCTGTCATCCACAGAGCCAATACAGAAGCTATGGCAGTTTTTCTTACTGGCGCATTCAAAATATAGCCTTGGATTATTTAATTAAATGAATAGTTAGTAGAGCCTCTTGCAAAACTCTGTGTACGAGTTGAATTTATGAGCTAGAAAGCGGTAGAAGTGGGCCGCCATTGCTGGCAAGATCAAGGTTCTGAAGAC
>JABEVF010000093.1 GCA_013043965.1 Gallionella sp.
TAACAGGCAGTAAAGAAATGCATATTTTTTAAGTAATCCGTGGGAAATAGCTTAATTTTTAAGCGTATTTCAGCAAAAATAGTTTTGCAAGAAGCTCAAAATCATACAAAATTGAATAAAACCCAGCAAAATTTCCCGCCTATTTGTGGCCGGTGTGTCCGTGCGAGATGCCCCGTTCGCGCAAGTGGTGCGGGCGGGTCGCCCGATTAAAGGGGGGCGTTGCAATACCGAGGTCGTATCGATCAAGATTGAAATGCTAGAATATTGCCCTTCTCGTAGGCGTATTTCGCGCCTCGTTCTACAACTAATTGTGTCGTGACCAGCCGGGAAATCGTATGCATGCGTTGACGGTAAAAATGAACGCGCTGATCAATGGTCGGTTCCATTACGCGTGGGTCGCCGTAGTCATCGCGTTCGTCATCATGCTGGTCACGGCAGGCACTCGCGCGACACCGAGTATTTTGATCATCCCGCTGGAACACGCTTTTGGTTGGGACAGAACCACGATTTCCCTGGCGCTTGCTATCAATCTGGCTTTGTTCGGATTGATGGGGCCTTTTGCCGCCGCCGCGATGGAGCGATTCGGCATACGCGCGACGGTGCTGACCGCGCTGACCATCCTGGCAGGCGCGATCGCGCTATCGAGTTTGATCCAGCACAAATGGGAGCTGTGGGCGATCTGGGGGGTGGTCGTGGGCGCTGCGACGGGGGTGACGGCGATGACGCTGGGAGCCACCATCGTCAGCCGCTGGTTCAGGGAGAGACGCGGTCTCGCCATGGGCATACTCACGGCGAGCACCGCAACCGGGCAACTGATCTTTTTGCCCTTGCTGGCGGGCGTGGTCGAAAAATATGGCTGGCAACCCGTGATGCTGATCGTCGCGGCTGCAATCGTCGTGGTTATTCTCATCGCGTTCATCTTCTTGCCGGAACGTCCGGCGGCGATCGGTTTGCCTTTGTACGGAGAACCTGCCGATGCGCCGCTGACCTTGGTCGAACCGCGCAAGAACCCTATCGTCACGGCGTTTAAGGTGCTGGCGCGCGCGATGAAAGTGCGAGACTTCTGGTTGCTGTTCTTCAGTTTTTTTATTTGCGGCGCAAGCACCAACGGCTACATCGGCACGCACTTCATCGCGATGTGCAGCGACCATGGTTTCGGCGCGGTGCAGGGCGCGAGCATCCTGGCGGCGATGGGGGTGCTGGACCTGATCGGCACGACCACGTCGGGCTGGTTGTCGGATCGATACAACAACCGCGTGCTGCTATTCTGGTATTACGGCTTGCGCGGTTTGGCGTTGATGTATCTGCCTTATGCGTTCGGCCTGAGTTATTTCGGCTTGCCGGTATTTGTATTTTTTTACGGCCTGGATTGGATCGCCACCGTACCGCCGACGGTGCGATTGACCCATGACGTGTTCGGTGCCAAGGACGCGCCCATCGTGTTCGGCTGGGTGGTCGCGGGTCATCAGCTCGGCGCGGCTTTCGCCGCTTTGCTGGCGGGCATAATACGTAACAGCTTGGGTACCTACACCGTCGCCACGATGATTTCGGGAATGCTTTGTATCGTCGCGGCCACCCTCGTGTTGCGCATCAATAAATCGCCACAGGCAGGCACAGTCGTTCCCGTCTGAAGATAGTAGAATCGCGTCCTTCCCGGCGCCAAACCAAACAGGGCAGCATCGTATGAACATCACACACCAGGCCAAGTGGTTGGTCTTTATCACGCTGGCGATCAACGCGGCGGCCATGTTGTCCCCGGTCATCAACGGCGGCGATTCCATCACATATGCCGCGCTGGCGCAGCATATCGCGATGCACAACGACTGGAGCGATCTGATCCTCGATGGGCAGGATTGGCTGGATAAACCGCATCTGCCGTTCTGGGTCACGGCGGTGTGCTTCAAGCTGTTCGGGGTCGGCACGTTCACGTACATCCTGCCGGGTTTCCTGTTTCACCTGGTTGGCGGCTATTTCACCTATCGCATCGCGCGCCTGTTCTACGGGCGGGACACCGCCTGGCTGGCTGTGCTGGTGTATGTGTCGGTGTATCACTTGATGGACTCTTCCATCGAGGTCAAAGCGGAAACGTATCTGACGGCGTTCATCATGGGAGCCTGTTATTACTGGCTGCGCTACGACGCGCAAGCGAGGTTGAAGTACTTGCTGCTAGGCGCGTTGTTCAGCGCGCTGGCGGTGATGACCAAGGGCGTGTTCACACTGATCACCATCACCAGCGGCCTGGTGTGCATGTGGATGGTTCAGCGGCACTGGCACAAGTTGTGGAGCCTGAAGTGGCTGTTCGCATTGGTCTTGTCGCTGGTGTTCACTGTGCCCGAGCTTTACGCGCTGTATCTGCAATTCGATGCGCATCCGGAAAAGTTGGTGTTCGGCCAGTCGCAGGTCTCCGGCATCAAGTTCTTCCTGTGGGATAGCCAGTTCGGCCGCTTCTTCAATACCGGACCGATCAAGAACACCAACGGGCATCCGCTCTATTTTGTGCTGGTTTTTCTGTGGGCGTTCCTGCCCTGGGTGGGGGTGTTCGCCGCGAGCGTGGTCGGCGGCATACGCAAACTTTCGTCGGACAATCATCGCGACAAAGCGAGTTTCGTTTTTCTGTGCGGCGCGTTCTTCATCACCTTCGGATTGTTCAGCGCCACCAGTTTTCAGCTCGACCACTACACGGTCATTCTGTTCCCGTTCGCGGCGATTCTGTGCGGGAAGTTCTTGTCCGGCTGGTTGTCCGATCCGGCTCCGGCGCGCGCGCTATATTGGGTGCAGATGGGCTTCACGATAGTACTGGCGGGCCTGGCGGTCGCATTGAGTATTCGCGTCGGCGACACGCTGTTGCTGGCGGGGGTGTCGGCTGCGGTACTGGCCTTGCTGGCTTATGGCTATGCCACGCGCCGTGAGCGCAAGCTCGCTGCGGTGATATATCCGGTGCTGGCCATCAATATTCTGTACGGATTTCTCGTGTCGATGACGGCACTCACGTTCACCAAATACGATGTGGCATATCATGCGGCCAAGGTCATACCAGCCCAGCCCGGGATGACGATCTATGCGCATCAGATGTCGCTGGAATGCCGCGAGCTGGGCTTGTACCTGCAAACCACGTGCCATCCCATCGATGACTTCAACAGCCTGGCTCAAGCACCCGGTGATTTTGTCATCGTGTTGCGCGAGAGCGATGTGCCGCTGCTGGCGCGGCAGTTTCCGCAGCTCAAAAAAATCGCCACGCTGGATGTGGTAATACACAAGACGGGGACATTCAACAAACTCATCGCGATGGCTCAAGGCACTTGGCCGCTGGAGAAAGTCGCGGTGTTGCAGATCCGTCGCAATTGAAATCGACCAGGCTGAGCGTGTGATTTATGCCGATATGAGCAGGGGTGAAATGGTAGAATCGCACCCTTGCCAGAGCGGCGCATTTTGTGCCGCTTCGCTGTTTAATCGAGGTTGACCGCATGACAGGCATTTCACCTATACAAGAAATCATCGCCGAGATACGCGCTGGCCGCATGGTCGTGCTGATGGATGATGAGGACAGGGAGAACGAGGGCGATCTGGTGTTCGCCGCCGAATTTTCCACGCCGGAAAATATCAATTTTATGGCCAAGCATGGTCGCGGGCTGATCTGTCTCACGCTCACCGAAGCGCACTGCCGACAGCTCGCGTTGCCATTGATGGTGCGCGAGAACGGTCTGCCGCTGGCGACCAATTTCACTTTGTCCATCGAGGCTGCAACGGGGGTCACGACGGGCATCTCCGCCGCCGACCGTTCGCGCACCGTACTCGCGGCAGCGGCGAAAAACGCTAAACCTGCCGACATCGTGCAGCCCGGCCACATCTTTCCTTTGCGCGCGCAGAATGGCGGCGTGCTGGTGCGCGCGGGCCATACCGAGGCGGGTTGCGATCTGGCGCAATTGGCGGGGTTCACCCCGGCTGCGGTGATTTGCGAAATCCTCAAAGACGACGGCGAGATGGCGCGTCTGCCCGACTTGATAGCATTCTCACAACTGCACGGCTTGAAGATAGGCACCATCGCCGATCTTATCGAGCACCGCAGCCAGAATGAAAAACTGGTCGAGCGCGTGGCGATGCGCAAAGTGCAAACCGCATACGGTGAATTCGATCTGGCGACGTTCTGGGACAAGACCGCGCAACGCACCCATCTGGCCCTGGTGCATGGCGAAATCGAGCACGATGAAGAAACGCTGGTGCGTGTCCACGAGCCTTTGTCGGTGCTGGATTTTCTGGAGCAAAACAATCACACCTCGTCGACCAGCGTACATCAAGCACTGCAAAAAATCGTGCGGGCCAAGGCGGGCGTACTGGTGTTGCTGCACCGTGCCGAGACCTCGCAAGACCTGCTGGCGCGCGCCACGCAAGCCGCCTCGCCGCAGCACGCGACGCAATGGGATCCGCGCAGCTATGGCACCGGCGCGCAGATCCTGCGCGATTTGAATGTGGGCAAGATGCGTTTGCTCGCCACGCCGCACAAGATGCCCAGCATGGCCGGGTTCGGCTTGGAAGTGGTGGGTTACGCCAACCACGATTAAGGGAAAATGAAATGAAAGAAATCGAACAGAATCACAACGGCCACGGACTGCGCATCGGCATCGTGCAAAGCCGCTTCAACAGCGAAGTATGCGAGGGTTTGTTGGGCGCGTGCCGCGCGCAGCTCGTTAAACAAGGCGTGGCGGAAAGCGACATCACGCTGGCGACCGTGCCCGGCGCGTTGGAGATCCCGCTGGTGTTGTTGCACATGGCCGACAGCGAAAAATTCGACGCGCTGATCGCGCTCGGTGCGGTGATACGCGGTGACACCTATCATTTTGAAGTCGTGTCGAATGAATCGGCGCGCGGCGTGGGCGATGTGCAATTGTCGTGCGGCGTGCCTATCGCCAACGCGATACTCACCACCGATACCGACGACCAGGCGGTATCGCGTATGCACGTGAAAGGTGCCGAGGCCGCGCTGGTCGCGATCGAGATGGTTAATTTATTAAAAGGTGTGGCATGAGCGAGGAAGCAGCAATCAAAGAAGTTCATAAAGCTCCGGCGAAGAGTCCGCGTCATCGCGCCCGCGAGCTGGCGCTGCAAGGCATCTACCAATGGCGGGTGTCCGGTAACGAAGCGTCCGATATCGAAAAGCAAATGCAGGCCGAGAAGAATCTGGGCCGTTACGACAAGACCATGTTCAGCAGCTTGCTGCGCGGTGCGATCGCGCAGCATGTCGATGTGGAAGCGCTGCTCGCACCGTGCCTGGATAGGCCATTGGCCGAACTCAGCCCGGTCGAGTTCGCGGTGCTGCTGTTGGGCGGCTACGAGCTGTCGCAGAAAACCGAAGTGCCCTACAAGGTCGTCATCAACGAGGCGGTCGAACTGGCGAAAACCTTCGGCGGAACCGACGGCCACAAGTATGTCAATGGCGTACTCGACAAACTCGCCCCCAAAGTCCGGGCGGTGGAGTTTGCGGCACGAAAATCACAGACTTAAGTCGCAAGACGCAAGTTGTTAGCGAAAGAAAATGTAGCGCAACACCAACTAATAACTTACGACTCACGGCTGATTTTTTATGTCCGAATTCGATCTCATCCGCCGCCACTTCACTCGCGCCACGCCGAATGCCTTGTTGGGGGTGGGCGACGATGCGGCATTGCTGCAAGTGAGCGCGGGCAAAGTGCTGGCGGTGTCCAGCGACATGCTGGTGTGCGGCACGCATTTTTTTGCTGATGCCGATCCCTGTCTGTTGGGACATAAAACTTTGGCGGTGAATCTGTCGGACTTGGCGGCGATGGGGGCGACTCCGCGCTGGGCGACTCTGGCCTTGTCCCTGCCGGGCGCGGATGAAGCGTGGCTGGAGCGATTCAGCGCGGGGTTTTTCGCCTTGGCGCAGCGACATCAGCTCGATCTGGTGGGGGGCGATACCACGCGCGGGCCGCTCAATCTGTGCGTGACCATCATGGGCGAAGTTCCCGCCAGTTTGGCGTTGCGGCGCGATGGTGCGAAGGTTGGCGACGAGGTGTGGGTGTCGGGCAACCTGGGTGATGCGGCGCTGGCCTTGGCGCATCTGCAAGGGCGCGTTCATTTGTCCGGCAGCGAATTCGATGCAGTCGCGAAGGCCTTGCACCAACCTCAGCCGCGGGTCGCCTTGGGGCTGGCGTTGCGCGGGATCGCCAACAGCGCGATCGACGTTTCCGACGGGCTGCTGGCCGATTTGGGCCATATACTGGCTGCCTCTGGAGTCGGTGCGGAAATCGAGCTTGCGGCGATGCCTGTGTCCGCCGTGATGCGCTCGCAACCCGCACTGGCGCAACGTTGCGTGTTGGCGGGTGGCGACGATTACGAATTGTGTTTTACTGCGGCAGCGCACCACCATGACGAACTGCTGCGCATCGCCCATGAATTGAATCTGCCGCTCACTTGCATCGGTAAGGCCGTTGCGGGGAAAGACTGTATCGTCCATGATGCGTCAGGCTCTTCTATCCAACTTGAAAGCGGCGGCTATGACCACTTCTGAACATGTTTCTGGCGAATTGCACACCCAGCCGGGCTGGAGATTCTTGTTCCGGCATCCCGCGCATTTTCTGGCGTTTGGCTTCGGCAGCGGTTTGGCGCGCAAAGCACCGGGGACGTTCGGCACGCTGGTGGCGTTCCCGCTGTATTGGTTCCTGGCGCCGCGCTTGTCTGATCTCGCCTTCATCGCTGTGTTGGCTGCGTCGTTCGCGATCGGGGTGTGGGTGTGCGACATCACCGGCAAGGCTTTGGGTGTGGCCGATTACGGCGGCATCGTCTGGGATGAGGTGGTGGCGATGTTGCTGGTGTTGTTCTTTACGCCCAGCGGTTGGCAATGGTCGTTGCTGGCCTTCGCGCTGTTCCGTTTTTTCGACATCGTGAAGCCGCCGCCCATCAGCCATTTCGACAAGAATTGGCACGGTGGTTTGGGTGTGATGTTCGATGATGTTTTGGCAGCGGGCTACGCGCTCCTTTGCATGGCGTTGATCCGGAGCGCCTTGTTGTGAAGTGGCTGCTGTGCGGGGCGTTGCTCGTCGCGTCCGGCATGGTGCAGGCGGAGGAGTTCGTGGCCAAAGTCATCGCGGTCTTGGATGGCGACACCGTGCTGATACGGCGTGCGCACGGGGTGTTGAAGATACGCCTCGCCGACATCGACGCGCCGGAAGTGGGGCACACAGGATTGGGCGGCCAGCCGCCCAACTCGCAAACATCCCAGCCTTTCGGCGCAAGCTCGCAACGGTCTTTATCCGACCTGGTGTTGGGCAAACAAGTCAGCGTCGTGAGTCAGGCGACAGATCAGTACGGCCGTATGGTCGCGCATCTGAGCGTCGACGGGCTGGACGTGAATACCGAGCAGATACGGCGCGGCATGGCGTGGGAATATTCTTTTCATCACAGCAACCGCGAACTGATCGCGCTTGAGTCCGAGGCGCGACAAGCTCCGCGCGGCTTGTGGACGATGAGTTCGCCCACTCCTCCATGGGAATGGCGCAAGCGACATCCAAACACGCTGCCTCGGGCCAATGCGGCAAGCGGCGATCTTTCATGCGGGCAAAAAAAACACTGCTCCAGCATGAGTTCATGCGAAGAGGCGCGCCATTATTTGGCGGTGTGCGGCATGAAGTATCTGGATGCCGATAGCGACGGCACACCCTGCGAGAAACTCTGCGCGCCGCACGCCCGAAAAGATAAGCCCGCGAAATAGTAGCCGGCATTCGCGCCGATATGTTGTCGCGGCGGTTGTGCTGGTGACGCTGTCGCGTTAAAGTTCGTCGCAAGCATCTAAAACTATTCTGGGAGCAGCGGATTATGGCATTAACGATACTTGCAGTTTTCGCGGTATTTCTTCTCCTCGCATTCTTTCGCGCCTCCATCACCAGTTGGGTGCTCGCCATGATGGTGGTGGTCCCGGTCGTCGCCATCCAGTCGAGGATTTCCGATACCGCATTGCAAGTGGTCTACGTCGCGCTGTTCCTGTTCATCGTGTTCTTTGGCCTTCCCTGGTTGCGCCGCGCCGTCATCAGCAGCGCGGTACTGAAACTGTTCCGCAAGGTCCTGCCGCAAATTTCCTCCACTGAACAAGAGGCGATCGATGCCGGCACGGTATGGTGGGATGGCGAGTTGTTCAGCGGCCATCCCGACTGGAACAAGTTGCGCGCTTTTCCGAAGTGCGGATTGAGCGGCGAAGAGCAGGCTTTTCTTGATAACGAGGTGCAGCAGCTGTGCGCGATGCTGGACGACTGGGATATTACCCACAAGCGTGCCGACTTATCACCGGAGGTTTGGCAATTCATCAAGGACAAAGGTTTTTTCGGGATGATCATTCCCAAACAATACGGCGGGCTGGAATTTTCCGCGCAAGCCCATTCCGCCGTGGTGACCAAGGTCGCCTCACGCAGCGGCACGGCGGCGGTTACGGTGATGGTTCCGAACTCTTTAGGCCCGGCGGAATTGTTGTTGCACTACGGCACGGCCGGGCAGAAAGAGCAGTATCTGCACCGTTTGGCCCAAGGTCTGGAAGTCCCGTGTTTTGCGCTCACCGGCCCGTTCGCGGGTTCCGATGCCGGTGCGATCCCCGATTTTGGCGTGGTGGGCTACGGGGATTTTAACGGGCAGAAGGATGTGCTGGGCATACGGGTCACCTGGGAGAAACGCTACATCACGCTGGCTCCCGCAGCCACGCTGTTGGGGTTGGCATTCAAACTGTACGATCCTGAACATTTGTTGGGCGGAGAAGCCAGTCGCGGCATCACGCTCGCGCTGATTCCCACCGATACCCCCGGCGTACGGATCGGTCGCCGCCATTTCCCGCTCAACTCGGCTTTTCTGAACGGGCCCACGCAGGGCGATGCGGTGTTCATCCCGATGGACTACCTCATCGGCGGCGCGACCCGTATCGGGCAAGGCTGGCGCATGCTGATGGAATGTCTCGCGGCGGGGCGTTCGATCTCGCTCCCGGCGAGCAGTGTGGGCGGCATGAAACTGGCGGCGCGCACCTGCGGCGCGTATAGCCGGGTGCGCAAACAATTCAAAATGCCCATCGGTAAATTCGAGGGGGTGGAAGAGCCGCTGGCACGCATAGGCGCACACACCTATATGGTGGATGCGGCACGCCGCTTTACCGCGCTGGCGATCGACTTGCACGAGAAGCCGTCGGTGATCTCCGCCATTATCAAATACCACGCGACCGAGCGCGGACGCATCGTCATTAACGACGCGATGGATGTGCACGGCGGCAAAGGAATTTGCCTGGGGCCGGATAACTATCTGGGGCGGTTCTATCAGCAGATGCCGATAGGCATCACCGTGGAAGGCGCGAATATTCTGACGCGCACGCTGATGATCTTTGGCCAGGGCGCGATCCGGTCGCATCCTTATGTGCTCAAAGAGATTGCGGCCACGCAGGATACAAACCACAAGCGCGCGCTGCTGCAGTTCGATGCCGCGTTGTTCGGGCATCTCAGTTTCGCGTTGAGCAACGCCGCGCGCAGCTTCGTGTTCGGTTGGACCGGCGGGCGCGGTATCCACGTCCCGCACGGGCACGAGACGGCCCGCTACTACCAGCAGTTGACACGCTATTCGGCGGCATTCGCGCTGTCTGCCGATGTCGCGATGGCGGTGCTGGGCGGAACGCTCAAGCGCCGTGAAAAGATATCCGCGCGCCTGGGCGACGTGTTGAGTCTGTTGTATCTGTGTTCGGCCACGTTGAAACGCTTTGAAGACGAGGGGCGCCAGGCGGAAGATCTGCCGCTGCTGGACTGGGCGATGCAAGACGCGTTGTTCAAGATACAGCAGGCTTTCGGCGGCGTGATACAGAACTTCCCTAATGCCGTGGTGAGATTCCTGCTGAGCGTGCTGATCTTCCCGGCAGGCCAGCGTTTGTCACCGCCCTCCGATCATCTGGGACACCAGGTCGCCGCCTTGCTGATGCGGCCGGGCGCGGCACGTGATCGTTTGTCGGAGGGCATGTATCTCCCGGATGACGAGCAGGACGCGGTGGGTGCGTTGGAGGCGGCACTGCTCAGCACCATCGCTTGCGAGCCGCTGCAGGCCATCGTGGAAGAGGCGCGCAAGGCCAGAAAACTCAAAGCACTGGACGAATTGTTGCGCATCGCCGAAGCGCGCGATGCTGGCCTCATCACGGCGGACCAAGCCTTGCAGCTCGAACGTGATTACGCGCTGCGCCGCAAAGTCATCATGGTGGATGATTTTTCCCCTGAGCAATTGCGCGCCCATCAGGCATGAGCTCGTTGCGCGACAAAGTCATAATCATATCCGGCTCCAGCCGGGGTATAGGCAGGGAAGTCGCGCTGCGCTGCGCGCGCGACGGCGCGAAGCTGGTCATCACCGGCAAAACCGCCGAACCCCACGCCAAGCTGAAAGGCACGATACACAGCGTCGCCGAGGAGGTGATACAAGCGGGCGGGCAGGCCTTGGCGATACAGCTCGATGTGCGCGATGAACGGGCGATACTGGCGGCGGTGACGCAAACCGTGGATCGTTTCGGCGGCATAGACATACTGGTGAATAACGCCAGCGCGATCAGCCTGACCGACACCCTGGCGACACCGGCGCAGCGGCTCGATCTGATGTGGGACGTGAACATGCGCGCCACGTTCTTGCTGTCGCAGGCGTGCATCCCCCATCTCAGGCAGGCAGCCAACCCGCATATCCTGACTTTCTCTCCGCCGCTGAACTTTGATGCCAAATGGTTCGCTCCGCATCTGGCCTACAGCATGTCCAAGTTCGGCATGAGCTTGTGTACCCTGGGCATGGCGCGCGAATTTTCGGCGGACGGTAAAGGGTTTAACGGCATCGCGGTGAATTGCCTGTGGCCGCGTACCACCATCGCCACCGCCGCCATCGAGTTCAACTTTCCGCCGGAGATCCTGCGTGCCTCGCGCAAGCCGGCCATCATGGCCGATGCCGCGTATCAAATCCTCACCCGGCCCGGCGCGTCGGCAAGCGGCCAGTTCTTCCTCGATGAGGATGTGTTGCGCGCGGCAGGCGTGACAGACTTCGAACCATATGCGGTGTCGCCGGGCGTGCCTTTATTCGGCGATTTATTTCTGGGCTAACAGGGAGCGAGAGTGGAATGCAAGATGTGATCTCACCGGAACAGGCTGTCACGCTGCATGGCCTGTTCGTCGAACGGGCGCGCCGCACGCCGGATAAAATCGCGTACCGTTATTTCGACAAGAATGCCTGGTCTGCCCTGACTTGGCGCGAGGTGCGCGGCGGGGTGGCGCGTTGGCAGGCGGCTCTGGGCAAGGAAGGGTTGCAGCGCGGTGACCGCGTCGCGATCATGTTGCGCAACTGCCCGCAATGGATGATGTTCGACCAGGCTGCGATGTCGCTGGGCCTGGTGGTCGTGCCTTTGTACACCGTCGACAGACCGGACAATCTGGCCTATATCCTCAATAACGCCAACGTGAAAGTGTTGTTGCTCGAGAGTGCCGAACAATGGCAGGCGTTGCGCACCGTGCGCGAGCAATTGCGGGGCGTGATGCGCTTCATCAGTATCGACCAGGTGCGCGACGGCGATGAGCCGCGCCTGATATCCGCCGCCGATTATCTGCCCGATGCCGCGCAGTTGCAGCCCGCCGTGCCAGTCGATACCGGCGAACTGGCCAGCATCATCTACACTTCCGGCACGACCGGGAAACCCAAGGGCGTGATGCTCAGCCATAACAACATGCTGAGCAATGCCCATGCCGCGCTGGATACCTTCGCGGTGCACGCCGACGATCTGTATTTGTCGTTCCTGCCGCTTTCGCATACCTTCGAGCGCACCTGCGGTTATTACCTGGCCGTGATGGTGGGCGCGACCGTGGCGTTCGCGCGCTCTATCCCGCTGTTATCGGAAGACCTGCTGACCATCAAGCCGACCATCATGGTGTCGGTGCCGCGCATCTACGAGCGCGTGTATGGCGCGATACGCGCCAAGCTGGGAGAGGGGTCTCCGCTCAAGCTCAAGCTGTTCCATCTCGCGGTGGAAACCGGCTGGGCGCGTTTCGAACACGGGCAGGGCCGCGGCCCATGGAAGTCGGTCTTCTTGCTTTGGCCGATTCTGCAAAAACTGGTGGCGCAAAAGATTCTCGATAAATTGGGAGGCCGTTTGCGCGTCGCGATCAGCGGCGGTGCGGCACTCGCGCCGGAAATCTCGCGTGTGTTCGTCGGGCTGGGATTGTCCGTGGTGCAAGGCTACGGTCTGACCGAAACCAGTCCTATCGTGACGGGCAACAGCCTGGAAAACAATTACCCCGATAGCGTCGGGCGGCCGATACGCGACGTGCAGATACGCCTGGGCGAGAACAACGCGCTGCTGGTCAAAGGGCCGAACGTGATGATGGGCTATTGGGACAACGAGGAGGCCACGCGCGCGATGATAGACGCGGACGGCTGGCTGAATACCGGCGACACGGCGCGTATCAGCGAGACCGGCCACGTCTACATCACCGGACGCATCAAGGAGATCATCGTCATGTCGAATGGCGAAAAGATCCCGCCCAACGATATGGAACTGGCGATATTGCGTGATCCGCTGTTCGAACAAGTGATGGTGTTCGGCGAGGCGCGCCCTTATCTGGTTGCAGTCGCCGTGTTGAACCATGCTGCGTGGTTGAGCTTTGCCCAAGAGACCGGCGTGCGTCCCGACATGCCGGAAGCCCTGACCGATAGCCGCGTGCAGGGCAAGATATTGAAACGCATCGCGCTCAATCTGCGCGAGTTTCCAGGTTATGCCAAAGTGAACCGGGTGTTGCTGCTGCAAGAACCCTGGAGTATCGAGAACGGTCTGCTTACCCCCACACTCAAGATCAAACGCGCCAAAGTGACGGAGCGTTACGCCGAAGAAATCAAACAGCTATACGAGGGACACTGAACGTGGATGACAACCGACCAACGACGACCCTGCCGCAACGCCATGCCACGTTGCGCGTGGTGGCGATGCCTTCCGATTGCAACTATACCGGCGATGTGTTCGGCGGCTGGATCATGGGACAGGTGGACATCGCCGGCAGCATCCCCGCGATCAGTCGCGCCAAAGGCCGTGTGGCCACGGTTTCAGTCAATTCCTTCGTTTTCAAACAGCCGCTGTTCATGGGTGATGTGGTGAGCCTGTATGCCGACATCATCAAGATCGGGCGCACCTCGATCACGGTCAATGTCGAGGTGTATGCGCAGCGCGATCCGGTCGGGCCGAGCTGTGTCAAGGTCACCGAAGCGACGCTGACTTATGTGGCGGTGGGCGAGGATCGCAGGCCGCGTGTCGTGCCGCCAGAACAAAACTAAGGAGTAGTGAAGATGAACCAGAACTTGCAGATACGCAAAGTCGCCGTATTGGGCGCGGGTGTGATGGGTGCGCAGATCGCCGCCCATCTGGTGAATGCCAATGTGCCGACGATTTTGTTCGACCTGGCCGCCAGGGAAGGCGAGCCTAACGGCATCGTCAACAAAGCGCTGGAAGGCTTGAAGAAGCTCGAACCCAGCCCACTGGCGAGCCCGGCCAAAGTGCAATACATCGTCGCGGCAAATTACCAGCAGCACCTGGAAAAATTGCGCGAATGCGATCTGGTGATCGAGGCCATCGCCGAGCGCGTGGATTGGAAGTCCGATCTGTATCACAAGGTCGCGCCCTATTTGGGCGCGCACGCCATCTTCGCCACCAACACTTCCGGCCTGTCGATCAACCAATTGGCGGCGGCGTTTCCCGAATCTTTGCGCCACCGTTTTTGCGGCATCCATTTTTTCAACCCGCCGCGCTATATGCATCTGGTGGAATTGATCGCGTGCGAGAACACCGACGTGGGTCTGCTCGATCAACTGGAGACTTTTCTGGTGTCCGGTCTGGGCAAGGGTGTGGTGCGCGCCAAGGACACGCCCAACTTCATCGCCAACCGCATCGGCGTTTTCTCCCTGCTTGCCACCGCGCATCACGCCAGGCAAATGGGTTTGGGCTTTGATACCGTGGACGCGCTCACCGGGCGTTATCTAGGTCGCCCCAAGAGCGCGACCTTCCGCACGCTGGACGTGGTGGGTCTGGACACCTTCGCGCACGTGGTCAACACCATGCGCGACAATCTCGCGGACGATCCCTGGCATCAGTATTTTGCGGTGCCGAATTGGCTGGAAAAACTGATCGCACAAGGCGCGTTGGGGCAGAAATCCAAACGCGGCATCTACCAGAAATCCGGCAAGGAAATACGCGTCCTCGATCTGGCCAGCGGCGAGTACCGCGCCTCCGACAACGAGGTGGGGCTGGGCATGAAAGAGCTGTTGCGCGAGCGCGACTGGGCGAAAAAGCTCGCCATGCTGCACAGCAACCCGCACCCGCAAGCGCAGTTCTTGTGGGCGATGTTCCGCGACGTGTTCCATTATTGCGCGCTGCAACTGGAGCATATCGCCGACAACGCGCGCGACCTCGATTGCGCGGTGCGCTGGGGCTTCGGCTGGGACAGCGGCCCGTTCGAGATATGGCAGGCGGCGGGCTGGCAACAAGTGGCGGGCTGGATCAATGCCGATATCGCGGCAGGCAAGGCGATGTTCTCCGCACCGCTGCCCGCCTGGGTCACAGAAGGCTCGCGTAACGGCGTGCATAACGCCCAAGGTTCGTATGCGCCGGCCGGAAAGACCTATCAACCGCGCTCCGCGCTCCCGGTCTATCAACGCCAGATATTCCCCGAGCGCTTGCTCGGTGAAGTCGTATTCAACAAGTCGCTGTGCACGGTCGGCACCGGCGAGACCATCTTTGAGAACGAATCGGTGCGGCTATGGCATACCGGTGACGACATCGCCATCCTCAGCTTCAACACCAAGATGCACGTCATCGGCGACGAGGTGCTGGACAGCATCCTGCGCGCCGTGGACGAGGCCGAAGCGCGTTGGCGTGGACTCATCATCTGGCAGACCGAGCCGCCTTTCTCGGCGGGCGCGAACCTGCTGCAACTGATGCAGGGCATGCAAGAATCTGCCGGGGATGCGGGAATGCTAGGCAAACTCAAACAGGCCGCGAACCGCGTCAAATATACCGTGGCGGGCGGCGGAGGCATGGGTGATCTATTCAAGGCCGCGATCGGCGATGTGCCCAGGGTCGAAGCGGTCATCGCGAAATTCCAGCAAGCCACGATGCGCATCAAATATGCGAAAGTGCCGGTGGTGTCGGCGGTCGATGGGCTGGCACTGGGCGGCGGCTGCGAGATCATCATGCACTCCGCGCGCGTGGTCGCGTCGCTGGAAAGCTATATCGGCCTGGTCGAGGTCGGCGTGGGCGTGTTGCCCGCTGGGGGCGGCAGCAAAGAAGCCACGCTGCGCTCGGCAAGTGAGGCGAAAGGCGGTGATCTGTTCCCGTTCCTGCGCCGCTATTTCCAAAACATCGCGATGGGCGAAGTCGCCAAGAGTGCGGAACTCGCGCGCGAGATGGGTTACCTCAGGCCGTCCGACCGCATCGTGCTCAACCGCTTCGAGATACTGCATGTCGCCAAGCAGGAGATCCACGCGCTCACCGCCACCGACTACCGCCCGCCGCTCCCCGCGACGCAGATTCCTGTCGCGGGCCGCCCCGGCATCGCCACGCTGCAAGCCGCGATGGTCAACATGCTGGAAGGCGGCTTCATCTCCGAACACGACTACAAAGTCGGCTGCGCCGTCGCCGATACCCTGTGCGGCGGCGATGTCGAAGCGGGCAGCCTGGTCGATGAGCAATGGCTGCTCGACCTGGAGCGCAAACACTTCATCGCCCTGCTCGCGACCGAGAAGACCCAGGCAAGGATCGAGTACATGCTGAAGAACGGGAAGCCGTTGCGGAATTGATGATGAAATTCCCCTCTTATAACTTAACTCTGGAGCCTCTTGCAAAACTCTGTGTACGAGTTGAATTTATGAGCTAGAAAGCGGTAGAAGTGGGCCGCCATTGCTGGCAAGATCAAGGTTCTGAAGA
>JABEVF010000094.1 GCA_013043965.1 Gallionella sp.
AAAGTGATGCGAGCCGATGAAAACAACCAAAAATGACCCGAACAGCGTCAATGCATTACATTGACTTCTATTGCACGGGGAGTTTTGCAAGAGGCTCTGACGAGATCATCAATGGTGTCCAGTCGCGTTCGTCGCGCGTATTCACATCCGCGCCACAGGAAAGAAACACTTTGACCGCCGCTTCGCTGCCATGCTCGATAGCCGTCGCAAAGCTTTCCGGCGAGAAGGTATAGCCCAGTTGTTCGAGTTCGACCCTTTTGAGTTCCGGGACGTCTGCCCACACGTTGCCATCGGTATCCGTGTGTAGCTGGCGGCTGGTATAGACGTTGTGCAGGGCAAAGATTTCCGATGCAACGGCGGGCGGGAAGCCCTGCCGTGTTTCACCCCGTGTGTCCACCATCAATTCGTGAAAATAAGTTTCGATGCCGGGTGTATCCCAAAGATCCAATATCTTGTCCAGAACGCGCGAATATTGGCGCTCCAGCATATGGGGGTAACGGGCCTCGTCACCATTGAGTAGTTGCAGGATGCGTTCTTTCATACAGGACTTGGCCTTTCCTCTCGGCGGGATCCCGTCATTCGCCCGAATGGGTGTTCCCGCGTGTTTGCCTGACGCATCTTAACAGCACACATGGCAGGTTTATACCAGGGGCGGACGAGCGGCGGCATAGACTGGCCGGATGCAACCGCACTTTCCGGGCAACAGGGAATCTTCGCCGGGTTCTGGGGAGGGCGCTTGGGTCGATTAAGGTCTGGTAGGGAACTCGGAAGCGGGCATATTGCCGCGTTCTTTCAGCTCACGTTTGAAATTCTCGCGTTCTTCGGGTGACATCTTCTCCCAATGCTCACGCATTTCTTTGCGCCGTTGCGCGCGCTCTTCGGGGGGCATCTTCGCCCAGTGTTCTTTCATTTTGGAACGTATCTGTGCTTTTTCCTCGGGCGACATTTCCTCCCAGTGTTCGTGCATCATCTTGCGGCGCTTGGCGCGCTGCGCCGGGGTCATGCTGTCCCATTCTTCGCGGATCTGCTCATGCATGGCAAGCCGCTCTTTGGGTGACATCTTTTCGATCAGGTCGCGTTTCTCTTTGCGTCTTGCCGCACGTTGTTCCGGGCTCAGCATTTTCATCTCTGCGTTCATGGCCTCGCGCTCTGCCGCGCGCTGCCCGGGGGTCATGGTCTTCATGCGCTGGAAATGTTCCTGCACGGTGAGTATGGCGGCACCCCGGCCGGCCTGAGGGCTAGCGCCCGGCGGGGTGCCTGTGGCGGGTGCATCGCCGGCCATAGCATGCGCGCAGAAGGCGGCGATAGCGGCGGCAATTAGGTTTCGGGCGAGGGTTTTCATGTGTGTGTGCTTCCAGGATAGCGCGCGACTTTAGTTAACGATAGCATGGGGCAGGATAATGGAGCGGAACTGTAAGGGAAATGTTGAAAGTTGTAACAGTTTGTTGCGATGATGTCTGGCGAGGATAAAGCATTACGATTTTTTTGAGCGATTGATTTATCATGTCGCCATGACCAATTCCCCCCGCATACTCATCATCGACGATGATGCCCGCTTACGCGATCTGTTGTTGCGCTATTTGGCCGAACAAGGTTTTGCTGTCCGCGCCGTCGCCGATGGCGGCTCGCTGGATAAAGCCTTGAGCCTGAATCATTATCATCTGCTGGTGCTCGATCTGATGCTGCCCGATGAAGACGGGCTGGCGATCCTGCGCAGACTGCGCGGCACGGGCGAGAACGTGCCGGTGATTTTGCTCACCGCCAAGGGCGACGAGATCGACCGCATAGTCGGATTGGAGATGGGCGCGGACGATTACCTGTGCAAGCCGTTCAATCCGCGCGAGCTGGTGGCGCGCATCCATGCGGTGTTGCGCCGCAAGGGCTCGCAGCCGGTCGGTGCGCCCGAAGCCGAGGAGAAGGTGCTGCGCTTCGGCGATTGCGAGTTGAATCTCGCCACACGCGTGTTGATCAAAGCGGGCGTGCCGATTTCCCTGACCACCGCGGAATTCGCGCTGCTCAAGGCGCTGGTCACGCATCCGCGTCACCCGCTGTCGCGCGACAAGCTGATGGAGCTGGCGCGTGGCCGCGACCACGATCCGCTGGATCGCACCATCGATGTGCAGGTGTCGCGTTTGCGCAAACTGGTAGAGACCGATCCCTCGCAACCCCGCTTCATACAGACCGTGTGGGGGCATGGTTATGTGTTCGTTCCGGACGGTACAAAAGCGAGATGAAATTCCCGCGTACCTTGTGGGCACGGGCCTTCTTGCTCATCGTGGTGCTGATCGTGCTGTCCCTGTCGTCGGCATTGGCGATTTTTAACCACGTGCAACAGGAGCCGCGCGCGCAACAGATGGCGCAGCTGGTGGTCTCGGTGGTGAATCTCACCCGCGCCGCGATACTCTCCGCCGCCCCACAATGGCACGGCGCGCTGTTGGCGGAACTGGACGATGCGGAAGGTTTGCGTGTGAGCATGGCGGAGCCTAACGATGTGCTGAAGCCCTTGCCGGAGCAACCTTACGAATTGCATCTGATGATGAAAAAGGTGCGCGCCAGCCTGGGCGACAACACGCGCTTTGCCGTAGAGCGCAACCGGATGCACGCGCTGTGGGTCAGTTTCTTCATCGGGCATGAGGAGTTTTGGGTGGCCGTGCCTATCGAGCGCATCGAGGGCGGCTACTCGCAAGTGTTGTTGATCTGGGGCGGGGTGGTGGTGGCATTGGCCTTGCTGGGCGCGTTTCTGATCGCCCGGCAGGTGGCTAGGCCGCTGGACAGGCTTGCTCAAGCCGCTCAACAGTTAGGCCAGGGGGCGATACCGCAGGCGTTGTCGGAAAATGCCGCGCAAGAGATCGCCGCCGTGTCGCGCGCCTTCAATCAGATGTCCGCCAATCTGGCTGCCCATGAACGCGAGCGCGCGCTGGTGCTGGCGGGCATTTCGCACGATCTGCGCACCCCGTTGACGCGGATGCGGCTGGCGGCCGAGATGAGTTCCGATGAGGTCTTGCGCGAGGGGCTCGTTGCCGATGTGGGGCAAATGGATGAGGTCATACAGCAGTTCTTGGATTACGCGCGCCTCGACGAAAATGAAGCGGCGGTGCTGACCGATGTGACCGCCTTGGTGCACGAGATTACGCAGCGCTACGCGGTATCGGCACCATCGCTCACGCTGGATATGCAGCCTGGTCTGAGTTTTCCGGTCCGGCCGTTGCTGCTGAAGCGCGCACTCAGCAACCTCCTGGATAACGCCGTCAAATACGGCGGAGGCGAGATCGCCGTGCGACTGGAGCAGCAGGGCACCAGCGTGCTGCTTTCGGTGGCCGATGGCGGTGCGGGTATCTCGCCCGAGCAGCGCGACCTCGCCAAACGCCCTTTCGTCAGGCTGCAATCCGCGCGCAGCGACACGACCGGCTCGGGCCTGGGACTGGCCATCGTCGAACGTGCCGCGCGCATGCACGGCGGCGAACTGGTGCTGACTGAAAGTGCGCGAGGTGGCCTGATGGCCACGCTCCAATTGCCTTCGGGCCGGGGTTCTACTCCGGGCTGGTCTGCACCTGTGCAGATGTCCCTTTAGCCGGGGTGCTCACCAGCAACAGCAGCGGCAGCATCAGCACGAAGTTCAGCGTGGCGAACCAGAAGCTGTCTATGTAGCCGATGTTCTGCGCCTGATGCAGCACGGCTCTGGCGGCAAGCGCGATACCCTGCGGATCTTGCGCGCCGAGATGGAGTGGCGCGAGATAGCTGTGCAGCGCCGCGCTATACGGGGTGATGTCGCCGCGCAACAGGCTCCAGTTCTGCTGCGTGCTGCGCGAGAAATAAGTGGCCAGTATGGAAATACCCAGTGCGGAGCCCACCGAGCGGATCAGGCTGTAGATGCCTGCGGCCTCTGCGGCGGTTTCTTTCGGCAGTGTCGTGAAGGCGAGCGTGGAGATCGGAATGAAGATCATCCCCATCCCCATGCCTTGCAATATCATCGGCAGGATCATGTCATGCGCGGCGATGTCGGGCGTGAAACGCGTCATCAGATAATTCCCGGCGGCACTGGCGAAGATACCGACGAGGATAAAGTTGCGCGGCGGTATCTTGGCGGAAAACTTGCCGATGAAGACCATCACCAGCAACGAAGCCAGCCCGCGCGGTGCCATGTACAGCCCGGCTTCGAAGGTGGGATAGTCGAGGAAGTTCTGCAGGAACAGCGATTGCAGCAGCATGCCCCCATAGAAGCCGATTCCGATGGTGAGCATGATCAGGCTGGCAACCAGGTAGTTGCGGTCGCGAAAGATGCGCAGGTCGAACAGCGGGTGATGTTTCCCGGTGAGCGTGTACACGACGAAAAAGATAAAGGATGCCACGGAGAGTAAGGCCGCGAAGACCAGCATCTGCGAGCTGAACCAGTCGTCCTGATTGCCGCGATCCAGTACCAGTTGCAGCGCGCCTATGCCCAGCGCCAGCGTGGCGAAGCCGGTCCAGTCCATGCGCCGCGCGCGCGTGGCGGTGTCCGGCACATGGCGCAACGCCAGCAGAACAGAGAGGATGCCGACCGGGAGGTTGATGTAGAACGTCCAGCGCCAACTGATCACCTCGGTGAGCCAGCCGCCCAGGGTAGGCCCCATGATGGGTGCGACCATCACGCCCATGCCCCATATCGCCATTGCCTTGCCGCGTTGTTCGCCCGGAAATATTTGCAGCATGATGGACTGCGACAGCGGCACCAGCGCCGCGCCGAACACCCCCTGCAGGAAGCGGAACATCACCATTTGCGCGAGACTGGTCGCCATGCCGCACAACGCCGAGGTGATGACGAATCCGGTGATGCTGATCAGCAGATAGCGGCGTTGTCCCATCCGGTCGGTGAAGTAGCCGGTGAGCGGCATGAATATCGCCGAAGCGATCAGGTAGGAGGTTAGCACCCAGCTGATATTGTCCGGCGTGGCATCCAGCTGCCCGGCCATATTGGGCAGCGCGACATTGACGATGGTGGTGTCCAGCACCTGCATGACGGTTGCGGACATCACGGCGATGCTGGTCAATACCCGGCTACTGCTCATGGGCTGCTATCTCAGCTCCACGCGCACGGTCGCCGTCGCGCCGATGCGCAGCGGATAGCCCGCATCGGTCTGGGGGAGTTTGATGCGCACCGGTACGCGCTGTGCGACCTTTACCCAGTTCCCGGTGGCGTTCTGTGGCGGCAGCAGCGAGAAGGCCGTGCCGGTTCCGCCGCTCAGGCTCTCCACCGTCCCCTTGAAGTTCTGATCGGGATACATGTCGATCCGGATGTCGACGGGCTGGCCCGGATGGATGCCGGCCAGTTCGGTTTCCTTGAAGTTCGCGTCGATGTGAAAACTGTTCCCGGCGATGAGCGCGAACAACGGCTCGCCGGCATTGACCAGCGATCCCGCCATCAGTGTGAAATTGTCGATCTGCCCGTCCTGTGCCGCAACGACATGGGTATGCTGCAGGTCGAGTCCGGCTTGCCCGATCTCCGCCTGCGCCTTCAGCACGTCGCCCCGCTCATCGGTCTTTGCCGGTGCGGAGAGCGCCTTGGCCAGCTGGGCGCGAGCTTGTTCCAGTGTCGCTTGCAGCGCCTGCATCCGGGCCTGCGCGTCGTCGAGGGCTTGCTGCGAAAGGAAATGCCGTGCTATCAGCTCCTGGTCGCGGGCATAGCTGGTGCGCGCATTGGCGAGGTTGCTCTGGGCCTGCTCGACTTGCGCGCGTGCGACGGCGACTTCCGCGTCGTCCTGACGAGCCGCCTGTTTGGCGAGTGCCAGGTCGGCTTGCGCATGTTCCAGCGCGATGACAAACGGTTGGGGATCGACATCGAACAACGGGTCGCCCCGGTGCACCTGCTGGTTTTCTTTGACATACACAGCCGTGACGCGTCCGGTCACCAGCGAGGCCACGTTCACCACATCCGCGTTGATATAGGCGTTCTCGGTCGTGCGGGAACGGCCGGAAAAATACAGATAGGCAAGGCCCGCCAGCACCGCGAGCAGCAACATGGCGGTGACGATGAGTTTTTTGTTCGCGATGAGATGTTTCATGAGAGTGTTTCCAGTTTGCCGCGAATGTTTTCCAGTGCTTCGAGCGCGGTCTTGATCTCGGGCTGGCTCAATCCTGACAAAACTTCCTTGCGCAAGTCGGCGGCATAGCCACGGATGTCTTCCACCACCTTTTTTCCGGCATCGGACAGATGCAGATGTTTGACCCTGCGATCCGTCTCGCTGCCGCAGCGTCTGAGCAAGCCTTCACGTTCCAGGTGATCGACCAGACGCACCAGTGTCGCCGCTTCTATGCCGATCAATTCGGCCAGCTCGCGATGAGTGCAGCCGTCGTTGCGCGAGAGATGCCACAGCAGCAGCCAGCGCGAATGCGAAAACCCCAACGGCCGCAACCGCCGATCCAGCTCGGTGCGCCACGCGTGAGTCGCCAGAAACATCGATTCCGCAAATTGTTCGTTCAGCGTTTTCATCTGTTTTGTTTGCTTGCTAATAGTTTGTCAGCTAAGTATTTTGACGAGGAAGGACTTTAGTGTCAAGAACGGGCAGGTTTACCCGGAAAAGAAGGCGACCGCTTCCGCCTCGACCCGCGTGCGTTTCATCGGTGGCAGGCTTTGCCAGATGCGCTTGCCGTAAGGTTTGGTGATCAGGCGCGGGTCGCAGATCATCAGCACGCCCCGGTCATTTTCATCGCGTATCAAGCGTCCCGCGCCCTGCTTGAGCGTGATGATCGCGCGCGGCAACTGGTATTCCATGAAGGCGTTGCGGCCTTGTTTGGAAATTTGCGCGATGCGTGCCGCGAGCACCGGATCGTCGGGCGGCGCGAACGGCAGTTTGTCGATGATGACCAGCGACAGCGCGTCGCCGCGCACGTCCACGCCTTCCCAGAACGACTGGCTGCCCAGCAGCACCGCATTGCCCAGTGTGCGAAAGCGTTCCAGCAATTCGTTGCGCGAACCCTCGCCCTGCAACAGCAGCGGATAAGTCCAGCCGCGCCTATCGAACTCGGCCTGCAATATCTCGTGCGCGCGTTGCATCGCGCGCAAGCTGGTGAACAGCAGGAACGCGCGCCCCTTGCTGGCTTCCAGCATCGGCAACGCCGCCTGCACCACCGCCTCGGTGTACTCGAAACTGTTCGGGTCGGGCAGGTTGCTCGGCACATACAACAAGGCCTGTGCGGGATAATTGAACGGGCTGTCCCAGCACGCGGTCTGCGCTTTGAGCAAGCCCATCTCGGCCTGGTAGTGCGTGAAATCCTGCTTCACCGCCAGCGTCGCGGAAGTGAATATCCAGGCGCGTTGCGAGCCGCCGATCTGCTTCTCGAAAATCTCCGCGATCGACAAGGGCGTGGTGTTGAGCTGCATGGAGTGGTGGAACACTTCCAGCCAGCGCACCTGGTCGGGCTCGTCACCCTTTTGCCATCCGCTCAGCTGTAGCGCCAATGCCTGCGCGCGCTGCCAGCAATTCTCCAGCCCTTCGCTGCGCTCGGCCTGCTTCTCCAGCAAGTCGCAGAGCTGCTTGAGCTTCTCGCCCAGATTTTTCGCCGCAGTCGGCCATTCCTTGAAATCATCCAGCGCGGTGGCGGGCATGCGGCCTTCTTTTTTGAACACCAGGCGCAAGTCGCGCGCGGCCTTTTCCAGTTCATCGCACGCCTTGGGCAGCGGCGCGAAATCTTTCGCGGATGTCATCGCCTCGATGCGCGCATCGCGCGCCAGATCGAGCAATTGCGAGGTGGAGATATTCTCGCCGAAGAACAGACTGGCGGTCTCCGGCAGTTGATGCGCCTCGTCGAAGATCACCGTGTTGCAAGCGGGCAACAGTTCCGCCACGCCCTCGTCGCGTAGCATCACATCGGCGAAAAACAGATGATGGTTCACCACCACGATGTCGGCCTTCATCGCCTCGGTGCGCGCCTTGAGCACGAAGCATTCCTTGTGGTTGGGGCATTCCTGACCGAGACAATTGTCGCGCGTGGACGTGACGTGCATCCAGATCGGCGCGTTCTCCGGCACGTCCGCCACACCGCTCTTGTCGCCGGAGTCGCTGACCTTGGCATATTTCTTGATCTTGTCCAGATGCTTGGCATCCTCGCGCGTGGCGAAGCGGCCATCAGAAAGCGCGCGCGCCAGATGATAGTGGCACACATAGTTGGAACGGCCCTTGAGCAGCGCGATGGACACCGGGGCCTTGAGCGCGTCGCGCACACGCGGCAGATCTTTTTGAAACAACTGGTCTTGCAGGTTCTTCGTGCCGGTCGAGATGATGACCTTGCCGCCGTTGATCAGCGCGGGCACTAAGTACGCAAACGTCTTGCCGGTCCCCGTTCCGGCTTCCGCTACCAGTATCGTGTTGTCGCGTATTGCTTTGGCCACCGCCAACGCCATCTCGCGCTGCTGTTGGCGGGGACGAAAGCCATCGACTTCGGATGCGAGTGGGCTTTGCTCGGAGAAAAAACGTTCGACTTCGATGGACACGATGGGGATAGGTTATCTAGTGCTTCAGGGTGGTGGATTAAGGTTGGCGGGACGGCTATAGTGCGGAGGCGATTTTACGCGATGGTACGTGTCTGTGTGGACGATCTTCGATTTGGGTATTGTTAGTATTCAAAAATTGTGCGGGAGGAATGATGAAAATAGAATTGAATGATAAATCTCTCTTCGGGAATGAAGCTGCTGAGGACGAGTCCGAAGATATTTTTACAGGTTATGCCGTAGAACGGCCTGAAATCTCAAAATTTCTTGATAGTGCTAGTTCGCTTGCAATTGCCAGAGCTTATAAAGGGGAGGGTAAGTCTGCTTTGCTAAGACTAGTTGCACTTCGGCTGCATTCACAGACACTTCCTCCAATAGTGATTAGTGTTCCTGCATCTTCTATATCACCGGAGTTAGACTCTACAGACTCAGATAGATGGGTTCGTGGTTGGAAAACAAACATACTTAAGTTAGCGGCACGAGAAATCGGTGCCACTATCGCATACGCATTTTCAGATGATGCTATTTCTTTGGTAGAAGAGGCGGAGGCAAATGGGTTTAAGGCTACGCTGAACAACCCCGTATTTTCCAAACTCCACTTACGAACCAAGCATGAGTCTGCAAAAAGGCGCGTTCAGCCCGTTTAGTTTTGCCC
>JABEVF010000095.1 GCA_013043965.1 Gallionella sp.
AACCGCCTGCGCACGCTTTACGCCCAGTAATTCCGATTAACGCTCGCACCCTACGTATTACCGCGGCTGCTGGCACGTAGTTAGCCGGTGCTTCTTCTTCCGGTACCGTCATCTACCCCTAGTATTAATAGAAGCAATTTCTTTCCGGCTGAAAGAGCTTTACAACCCGAAGGCCTTCTTCACTCACGCGGTATGGCTGGATCAGGCTTGCGCCCATTGTCCAAAATTCCCCACTGCTGCCTCCCGTAGGAGTCTGGACCGTGTCTCAGTTCCAGTGTGGCGGGTCGTCCTCTCAGACCCGCTACGGATCGTCGCCATGGTGAGCCTTTACCTCACCATCTAGCTAATCCGGTATCGGCCACTCCGAAAGCGAGAGGTCTTGCGATCCCCCCCTTTCCCCCTCAGGGCATATGCGGTATTAGCGTAACTTTCGCTACGTTATCCCCCACTTCCGGATATGTTCCGATATATTACTCACCCGTTCGCCACTAACCCGGGAGCAAGCCCCCAAGCCCGTTCGACTTGCATGTGTAAAGCATACCGCCAGCGTTCAATCTGAGCCAGGATCAAACTCTTCAGTTTAATTCCTGTTTTGGTTCTCTGCAGAACCGGCCTTACTCAAAGTGAATCATTTGACATGATTCGTTTCGACTCTGCGTAAGTACTACATATTTTTTAAAGTCGTTCCCCGCTTTTTACAAAACGGAAAACTCCAAAAAAACCAAGTACCTACACTCGTCAATTGTTCGTTTATTCTGTTAAAGAGCGGCTGCCGCAGCAGCGAAGAGGTGCGCATTATAGGGATTTAAAACCTCCCGTCAAGCGACTCTTTTTATTCCCAGCGAAGAAGCAAACGCTAAAAACACAAAACCTTTTTCGTGACAAAAAACCTGGGTTGCGGGGACAGGATTTGAACCTATGACCTTCGGGTTATGAGCCCGACGAGCTACCGAGCTGCTCCACCCCGCGTCAGCGAAGTCCGGCACTATATCGAACCACCCTACCGAAGTCAAATACTATTTAACAACACTTACTAATCCACACTACCCAACTCCTAACCTCTCATCCGCCGACAAGAGGACAAAGAGCCGCGATTGTTACGCCAGCGCCTTGATGACATCCTCGACGACCTTCTTCGCATCGCCAAACACCATCATGGTTTTGTCCATATAGAACAGATCGTTATCCAGTCCCGCATAACCAGCAGCCATGCTACGCTTGACCACCAGCACCGTGCGCGCTTTGTAGACATCCAGGATGGGCATGCCGTAGATAGGACTGGACTTGTCATTCTTCGCAGCGGGATTGACCACATCGTTCGCGCCAATCACCAACACCACATCGGTATCGGCAAACTCGTTATTGATCTCATCCATTTCCACCACTTGCTCGTAAGGCACTTCGGCCTCGGCCAGCAACACGTTCATGTGCCCAGGCATCCGGCCCGCAACAGGGTGGATCGCATAGCGAACTTTCACACCTTTTTCCGCCAATATCTTGGACATTTCGTTGATGGCATGTTGCGCGCGCGCGACCGCAAGGCCGTAACCGGGAACAATGATGACTGAGTCGGCATTACCCATCAAAAATGCCGCATCATCGGCACTTCCGCTGCGATAGGTCTTTTGTGTGCCATCACCTGCAGACTCTGCCAAGGCTTCACCACCAAAGCCACCCAAGATGACATTAAAGAACGAACGGTTCATCGCCTTGCACATGATGTAGGACAGAATCGCACCCGAACTACCCACCAAAGAACCCGCGATGATCAGCATGTTGTTGTTCAGTGTAAAGCCGATACCCGCCGCCGCCCAACCAGAGTAGGAGTTCAACATAGAAACGACTACCGGCATGTCTGCTCCACCTATAGGCATGATGAGTAAGATACCCAACAACATCGCTATGGCGGTCATAATCAAGAACGGCGTCCAGCTTTGCGTGATGAAGAAGACCACGCCGAAGGCAATCATCAGCATGCCGAGCAGCAGATTGAACCAGTGTTGACCGGCGAAGCGCAACGGCTTGCTGCCCAGCTTGCCAGACAATTTACCGAACGCGATGATGGAACCGGTGAAGGTGATCGCACCGACAAATGTACCGATGAACAACTCGACGCGATTGGAGGCGCGCAGCGTTTCGCCTATACCATAAGCGACAGGATTATTGAACGCAGCCATCGCGATCAATACTGCGGCCAGGCCAACCAGCGAATGCATCGCCGCCACCAGCTCGGGCATCGCCGTCATCTGTATGCGTCTTGCCACCAGCGCGCCGACCGAACCACCCGCCGCAATCGCCAGCACCACATACAGCCAGTTATGCGTCACCGCCAGGGTGATCAACACAGCGATAGTCATGCCCACCATGCCAAACAGATTGCCGCGTCTGGCAGAAACAGGAGAGCTTAAACCTTTCAGCGCCAGAATGAACAAAACCGCAGCAGCCAAATAGGCCAGCGCAACAAAATTTGCCGACATGCTTATTTACCTTTCTTCTTGAACATATCCAGCATGCGCTGGGTAACGAGGAAGCCGCCAAACACGTTCACTGCCGCAAGCGCCACGGCAATCAAGCCCAATACCGTGCCGATGTCGAGATGCTCTGGGCCGGCGGCCAGCATCGCTCCGACGATGATGATGCCGGAAATAGCATTGGTCACGGCCATCAAAGGCGTATGCAGCGCGGGAGTGACATTCCATACCACGTGGTAGCCGATAAAAATTGCCAGCACAAATACGGTGAGATTCAAAACAAAGGGATCGACTACACCAGACATATTCTTCTCCGTGAATTATTTAGCCGCAGGAACGAAAGCCGCGCCGTCTTTGCACAACAAGGTTCCGGCGATGATGTCATCTTCCAGATTGATGTTCATGGCACCCGTTTTGTCGCACAGCAGATTGAGGAAGTTGAGCAAGTTGCGCGCATAAAAAGCACTCGCATCGGTCGCCACCAAACCGGGCAGGTTCGTTTCGCCGACGATAGTCACGCCATATTTGACCACGGTTTTGCCCGCTTCTGACAAAGGACAGTTACCGCCCGCTTCCACCGCCATATCCACCACGACCGAGCCAGGCTTCATCTGTTTGACCGTATCTTCATGCAACAACACGGGTGCGGCACGGCCGGGGATCAGTGCGGTAGTGATGATAATATCGGCTTGCTTGGCACGTTCCGCGACCAATGCCGCTTGACGCTGCATCCACGCAGCGGGCATGGGACGTGCATAACCACCGACACCTTTGGCGATCTCGCGCTCCTCGTCGGTCTCGTACGGCACATCGATGAACTTCGCCCCCAGCGATTCGACCTGCTCTTTAGCGGCAGGCCTCACATCCGACGCCTCGACCACCGCACCCAGCCGCTTGGCCGTCGCGATTGCCTGCAGACCTGCCACGCCCACTCCGAGGATCAGCACCCGCGCGGCTTTCACCGTACCGGCGGCAGTCATCAGCATAGGCATGAAACGCTGATACAGATCCGCACCTACAATCACGGATTTATAGCCCGCAATATTGGCTTGTGACGACAACGCATCCATCGCTTGCGCACGCGAGGTGCGCGGCAATTTTTCCATCGCGAATGCGGTGATGCCTTGTTGGGCGTAGGCGGCAACTTGTTCCACTAGATGAGGTGCCAGCAAACCGATCAACACACTATCACGCGGTAGTTGCGCCAGCTCATCGCTCGTCGGCGCTTTGACCTTGAGTATAATCTGCGACTGCGCATACAGCGCGTCTGCATTGACCAAGGTCGCACCGGCGGTTTGAAATTCCACATCGGGAATGTGCGCACCCGCGCCCGCACCAAATTGCACCATGACCGTGTGCCCCGATGCCAGCATTTTTTTCACCGTTTCCGGTGTCGCTGCAACACGGGTTTCGCCTGCGCGCGTTTCCGCAGGAATGCCTATACGCATGAATCTCTCCTTGATTGTGGATTTTTTAGGTGCTTGGTTTTGAGACATCGCTACCAAGACGCGGCAGCACCCGCGATTATACCCGCACTGTGTCGATCATGACTCGCGACTTCCGGAGCACACGGAAATCATCCCATCAGAATGTCGATTGAACTTATTGCCCTTCAGGAAAACCAACGCAAAAAGGCGGCAGAGCTCAGTGCGACAGTGCCTAGCGCCAACAAAGCGCGCCATGCGTAAAGTCGCCTAGTTGCGCTCCATCCTGACTCCCATTTGACGTAGGCGACAGCCAAAACAAATCCGCCCGAAGCGCAGGACATCTTGATAATCAGCGCGTCCACCGCTATGCCGTGAATGTCCGGCAGATGGCTTTCAAAATAAAAAGTCGAAATTCCAAAAAGCACCCCAGTCGCGGCCTGGACCGCCCATGCCACGGCTGAGAACAAAGCAAGCCGGTGCCGGATCGCCCCAGCAGCAGGCACCATCCATAAGACGGATGCGGCGACACCCACTACAGCCACCGCGCCGAAGTTATGAATCACTTGTATGAGTGCATAGATAAAGTTTTGCACATCCGCACGAACTACTTAACCGAGATTGTCACCGCACCCTGCACTCCGGTCATGGCATGACTCGATGTCGCCTCTTTCACCACGATGGTATGTTTGCCGGAAGATAGCTTGGGTAGGTCGATGCTGCATGGGCAACGGCTGATGTCACGATCGACGATAGGATCTTGGTCGTCGACATATATATGAACGTGGTTACCATTGGGACTCAAATGCACATTGAATTCCAGCTTGTTTCCGGCTGCATTCTGTAGAACCGTACCGTTGGCCGGCGAGATGATAGTGACCGAACCGGCCGTATCGGCTGCCGATACCGGACCCGCTAAAGCAAGTAAAGCAAAACCAATGAACAAACCATTAAGCTGTTTCATGACACTCTCCTTAAAGTTAAAAACATAAATATTTAGTGATACTCCTCAACTGCCGCGCAAATCTGCACCTAATTCAAAAATAAATCAAGCAGTGAATCCTACTCAAGGTTACCCCACCCGGCATCGCCAAGCAGCACAGCCATGTCGCGGCCATTTTTTTCGCAACTCAAAGCGAACACGCTTCTCCGCTATAATTCCGCGCCATTCAACCCTACTTTCGCACCCATGCCCGCTATCAGGCTGTTACCCGAGCTACTCATCAATCAGATCGCCGCTGGCGAGGTCATAGAACGCCCCGCTTCCGCGCTCAAGGAATTATTGGAGAACAGCTTGGATGCAGGTGCTACCGACATCGCGGTGCAACTGGAATCGGGCGGTATCAAGCTGCTGCGCTTACGGGATAATGGTCGCGGCATCGATCATGACGAACTGAAATTTGCATTGATGCGCCATGCTACCAGCAAGATATCATCGCTCGATGATCTGCAGAACGTCGCCAGCATGGGCTTTCGTGGTGAGGCTTTGGCGAGTATGGCCGCGGTGGCACAACTGACGCTCACCAGCCGCACGGCCGACGCGGATCACGCCAGCCAAATCAGCGCACAAGATGGGCATTTGAGTGACGCTTCGCCAGCCAGTCACCCTATAGGCACGACGGTGGAGATACGTGAACTGTATTTCAACACGCCGGCGCGGCGCAAATTCCTCAAGACCGAAGCAACCGAGTACGCATATTGCGAAGAGGTGTTCAAACGCATCGCACTGTCACGTCCCGATGTCGCATTCTCGCTACAACACAACGGCCGCACCATCTGGCAATTAAGCTCGGGGCAAGACGCGTTGAAGCGCGTCACCATGCTGCTGGGAGCCGAGTTCGGCAACGCGGCGGTGGCCGTATCCAGACAAGCTGCGAACCTCAGCTTAAAAGGCTTCGCCGCTCTGCCCGCGTATTCAAAGTCCTCGCGTGACGCGCAATATTTTTTCGTCAACGGGCGCTTTGTGCGCGACAAAGTCGCCAGCCACGCGCTCCGGCTCGCTTACCAGGACATCCTGCATCATCAACGTCATCCGGCCTTCGCGCTGTTCCTCACCATGCCACCGGCAGGCGTGGACGTGAACGTGCACCCCGCCAAGAGCGAAGTCCGCTTCCGCGAAAGCCAGGGCATACACCAATTTATTTTCCACACGCTGCAACAAGCCCTAGCCATCCCCGCGCAATCGACACCCTCCGCGAGCGCGCAGCCCGCGCCGTTTAATTCGATGCAACACAGCCTCGGTATCGCGCAAAGCAATGCCGCCTACCAGGTGTGGGAAATGCAAGCGGGCCAGGGGCAGATTCCAGCTATGGGAGCGACAGCAGAACGTAGCGGGTGGCAGATGGGAAGCGGGGAAAACACTCCAGACTCACCGCTCAACACCCACCACGCCCCAGACATTCCCCCGCTAGGCTACGCGCTGGCTCAGCTCTTGGGCATCTACATCCTCGCGCAAAATGCGCGTGGGCTGATCGTGGTGGACATGCATGCCGCGCATGAACGCATCGTGTATGAAAAACTCAAGGCATCTCTGGATGCCGAACATATCGCCACCCAGGCGTTGCTGATCCCGGTGAGTTTTCACGCCGACACACTGGACATCGCCAGTGTGGAAGCCGGCCAGGAAGCCCTTAAAAAGCTCGGCTTCGACATCGCCCCGCTTTCGCCCACCACGCTCGCGGTACGCGCGATGCCAGTGATGCTCAAACAGTCAGAAGCGGAAGCGGTGGCCAGGGTAGTCATAGGCGAGTTGCGCGAATTCGGCGCAAGCCGCGTGCTCACCGAGCGCCGCAACGAACTCTTGAGTACGCTCGCCTGTCACGGCGCGGTGCGCGCTAACCGGATTTTGAGTGTCACCGAAATGAACGCCCTGCTGCGCGAAATGGAACAAACCGAACGCTCCGGCCAATGCAACCACGGCCGCCCCACCTGGTTCCAACTATCACTCAATGAACTCGACAAGATGTTCATGCGTGGACAGTAAAATGCAGACGTAAGACTTACGACGTAAGTTGTTAGTGGCAACCAGCGCAGCGACAGCACAACTAATAACTCACGACTTAGGACTCAATTCACATCACATCTTACGACTCCCAACTTTTCTAAAAATGCCCATCAACTTACGTCTTACGTCTTCCTACTCGGAGGCAACGCTTTCGGTTAGCCGCATCGCCTTCGCGAGCTTCATCGGTACCGCCATCGAGTTCTACGATTTCTACATCTACGGCCTCGCCGTGGCGATGGTGATAGGCCCGGTGTTTTTCCCCGATGGCAATCCGGCAACGCAAGCGTTGAATGCTTTTCTCACCTTCGGTATCGCTTTCCTTGCCCGCCCGCTCGGGGCATTGCTGTTTGGGCACTTCGGCGACCGCATCGGCAGGAAGACAACCCTGGTCGCATCGCTGCTGGTGATGGGTATCTCCACCACGCTCATCGGCGTACTACCGGGCTACGATCTTATCGGCTGGACTGCGCCCGCCCTCCTGTGTCTGCTGCGTTTCGGCCAGGGCATAGGTTTGGGCGGTGAATGGGGCGGTGCCGCATTGCTGGCAGCGGAGTATGCACCCCAAGGGAAGCGCGGCTGGTTCGGCATGTTCCCGCAACTCGGCCCACCCATAGGCTTCCTGCTGGCCACTGGCAGCTTCCTGTTGCTGTCGTATTTTCTCGACGATGCACAATTCCGCTCATGGGGCTGGCGCATCCCCTTTCTTGCCAGTGCGGCCTTGGTTATCACCGGCCTCTACGTTCGACTCAAACTCACCGAAACACCGGTGTTCGCAAAAGTCGTGCAATCACACCAGTCGGTCAAACTGCCATTGGTGGAACTACTGAGCCATCATACCCTGCCCTTGCTGCTGGGCGCACTGGCGATGGTCGTGTGTTACGCACTGTTCTACATTTCCACGGTGTTTTCGCTGAGTTATGGTGTCACCACGCTGGGCATTCCGCGCCCGCAATTCCTGGCCATGCTGTGCGTGGCTGTCATCTTCATGGCGGTGGCCACGCCACTGTCCGCTAGCGCGGGCGACCGTTACGGGCGCCGCCCGGTTTTGCTCGTTGCCGGCAGCGCGGCATTGCTTTCCGGTTTTTTGCTGGCTCCGATGCTGGGCAGCGGCTCGTTGTGGCAGATCACCGTCTTCCTGTGCATCGAACTCTTTTTGATGGGTGCGACTTTCGCGCCTATGGGGGCACTGCTACCGGAGCTGTTCCCGACTACCGTGCGCTACACCGGCGCGGGCACAGCCTATAATTTGGGAGGCATACTCGGAGCCTCGCTTGCACCCTACCTCGCACAACAACTGGTGTTGCACGGCGGCCTGGCCTGGGTGGGCGGCTATGTCTCGGTCGCCGCCGCGATCAGTTTGCTGGCGGTATTGTCGATGCGCGAAACACGCGATCAGGTATTGGCATGAACACCTTACCCCCCGCCATTTTCCTGATGGGTCCGACCGCCAGCGGCAAGACCGGCGTTGCCGTGGAACTCGCGCAAGACATGGATGTGGAGCTCATCAGTGTGGACTCGGCCCTGGTATACCGCGACATGGATATCGGCACGGCCAAGCCCGATGCCCTGACCTTAAAAATCGCGCCCCATCATCTCATCGACATCATCGATCCGACCGAGAGCTATTCCGCCGCCGCCTTCCGCGATGATGCGCTACGCCTGATGGCGGACATCACCACGCGCGGCAAGGTCCCGTTACTGGTGGGTGGCACGATGTTGTATTTCCGCGCATTACAGAACGGCTTTAGCGACTTGCCCGTCGCGAATCCCGCGGTGCGCGCCGAACTCGACCTCATCATCGCGGATCACGGCATAGCAAAACTGCACCAGCAATTAGCCCTGGTGGATGCCGCGACCGCCGCGCGACTCGCCCCCAACGACACGCAGCGCATCCAGCGCGCGATGGAAATATACTTGCTGACGGGCTCGCCCATGTCGGAGTTGTTGAAACAAAAAACCAGCAGCCCGCTCCCCTATCGCACCCTCAACATCGCACTCATCCCAGGTGACCGCCATGTGCTGCACCAGCGCATCGCCACGCGCTTTGAACAAATGGTGAAGCAGGGATTGGTGGAAGAAGTGCGCGGCCTGCGGCAGCGTTATGACTTGCACCCCGACTTGCCATCCATGCGCTGTGTCGGCTATCGCCAGACCTGGCAATTCCTTGACGGCGAGATAAACGAAATGCAGTTATTGGAAACCGGGCTAGCCGCCACGCGCCAACTTGCCAAACGCCAACTGACTTGGCTGCGTTCAACACCCGATGTGATAGCGATCGACTGTCTATCGGCAAACCTCACGCAACAAGTTCGCAACGCAATGATTGACCGGGAAAACACCGCTCGGTCCAATTGAGGCGCACAAAACACATTCAGTGCGAACTCCCTATTCGCGCGATAACAACCGCGTAGCCAATTTTCGATCAGTCCCGCTGTTTTCTGCCGCCACTCTTTAATTTTATGAGGATCTTTTGGGTTTTATGCCCCAATAAAAATGGGCCAGCTCATATCTGAACTGGCCCATTGACTTTGTTTGGTAGGCACGAGCAGACTCGAACTGCTGACCCCTTGGATGTCGAC
>JABEVF010000096.1 GCA_013043965.1 Gallionella sp.
AAAAACAAAACTGTGGTGCCCATGGCGAGAATCGGACTCGCGACCTCTCCCTTACCAAGGGAGTGCTCTACCACTGAGCCACATGGGCAGATATCCAACTGGAGCGGGTGAAGGGGATCGAACCCTCGTCGTAAGTTTGGAAAACTTCTGCTCTACCATTGAGCTACACCCGCAGCTTTCCGACCAAACGACCCAATACAAGCCATCAAATCAAAGCCTGGAACAACTAAAATCTTGGTGGAGGGGGAAGGATTCGAACCTTCGAAGGCAGAGCCGTCAGATTTACAGTCTGATCCCTTTGACCGCTCGGGAACCCCTCCAAGCACAGCCGACAATTATGCCAATCACTGACCAACCTGTCAAACAGATTTCAACTAAAAGCGCCAAACCTGCATTTTTTCTTCAGGATTCTTGGCGGATTGCCGAATTCTTGCAGGCAAAACACCCAATACGCAACTTCCAGATGCAAACTTACCGCGCCCTAAACAGCGCGGATTGCGCATGCGCTTGCAAACCCTCGCCGAAGGCCAAGGTCGCGGCGATTGCACCCAGGACTTTTGCCCCTTGTGGCGAGACTTGGATCAAGCTACTGCGTTTTTGAAAGTCATATACCCCCAAAGGAGAAGAGAACCGCGCAGTGCCAGATGTGGGCAAAACATGATTCGGCCCCGCGCAATAATCACCCAAAGCCTCGGAAGTATACCTGCCCATAAAAATGGCACCCGCGTGTTTCAACTTGGGCAGCCAACCTTGCGGGCTCTCTACCGACATCTCCAGATGCTCCGGTGCAATACGATTGCTGATCGCGCAGGCTTCATCCAAATCCCTCACATGGATCAACGCACCGCGATTTTGCAGAGCAGTTCGGATAATTTCTTTGCGCGGCATTTGCTCCAATAATTTATTCGCGCTCGCCGCCACCGCCTCGATAAACGCAGCATCGGGTGAAATAAGAATCGCCTGCGCCAACTCGTCGTGCTCGGCTTGCGAAAACAAATCCATTGCGATCCAGTCCGGATCGGTTTTTCCATCACAGATCACCAGGATCTCCGAAGGGCCTGCCACCATGTCGATACCACACACTCCAAACACCCGACGTTTCGCCGACGCAACATAAGCATTGCCCGGCCCCACAACCTTGTCGACCTTCGGTATCGTCGCCGTGCCATAAGCCAAGGCTGCCACCGCTTGCGCGCCGCCTATGGTGAACACGCGATTCACGCCGGACAAATAAGCCGCCGCCAAGACCAACTGATTCTTTACACCATCCGGCGTGGGCACAACCATGATGAGCTCCGCCACGCCCGCGACCTTGGCGGGCAACGCGTTCATCAATACGGACGACGGATACGCAGCCTTACCGCCCGGCACATACAAGCCCACGCGATCCAAAGGCGTGACCTGCTGTCCCAGCAAGGTGCCATCCGCATCGGTGTAACTCCAGGAATCCTGCACTTGCTTCTGGTGATAGTCGGTCACGCGTTTCGCCGCCGCTTCCAGAGCGCTGCGCTGCGCTGTCGGCAAACCCAAGAATGCAGCATGCAATTCATCACGCGGCAATTCCATCGAAGCAGCATTCGCCAAAAGCAGACGATCAAACTTGGCGGTATACTCCAATACCGCCGCATCGCCGCGCTGACGCACATCCTTGAGAATCGCGGCCACCGTCGCTTCCAACGTTTCATCGGCAGTCTCTTCAAAAGCCAATAGCTTGCTTAACTCATCATTGAAATGAGCATCACAACTGGACAGTTTTCGAATCTTCATTTGCTTATCGCTCCGGCAAAAGCATCCAGCATAGGCTGGATCAGCTCACGTTTTAACTTGAGTGCAGCCTGGTTGACCACCAACCGCGATGAAATATCGGCGATATGCTCGACCGCTTTGAGATGGTTGGCCTTCAGCGTGTTGCCGCTACTCACCAGATCCACGATGGCATCGGACAAGCCCACCAGCGGACCCAGCTCCATCGAACCATACAATTTGATCAAATCCACATGCACGCCTTTGGCTGCAAAATGCTCGCGCGCGGTTTGCACGTATTTGGTGGCGACACGCAGCCGCGCGCCCTGGCGCACCGCCGCCTCGTAATCGAAATCATCGCGCACGGCAACCATCATGCGGCAGCGCGCGATTTTCAAATCCAGGGGTTGATACAAGCCCACTCCGCCGTGCTCATTCAGAACATCCTTGCCCGCCACTCCGATGTCCGCCGCACCATATTGCACATAAGTCGGCACATCCGACGCGCGCACAATGATGAGCCGCACGTCGTTTCGATTGGTAGACAAAATCAGTTTGCGTGAAGACTCGGGATCTTCCAGCGCGGTGATACCGGAAGCCTTCAGTAGCGGCAAGGTTTCTTCAAAGATGCGTCCCTTGGACAGCGCGATCGTTATCATGTTGTGTCGTTCTTGGTTAATCTAACTGTAGCTAAATTTTAAACGCAGCAGCGTTTCTTCGTTTCACGCCCCACCCATCTTTCAAATCCTGCGTATCTGCGCACCCAGCGCGGACAGCTTGGCTTCTATATGTTCATAGCCACGGTCCAGATGATAGATGCGATCGACGATGGTCTCGCCTTGCGCCACCAGGCCGGCGATGACCAAACATGCCGAAGCGCGCAAATCGGTCGCCATGATGGTCGCGCCTTCCAATTGCGCGCAACCTTTGATAATGGCGGTATTGCCTTCGACATCGATTTGCGCGCCTAAACGACGCAATTCCTGCACATGCATGAAACGATTCTCAAAGATCGTCTCAACCACCATCGCGCTGCCCTCTGCGATGGTGTTCAGTGCCATGAACTGCGCCTGCATGTCGGTGGGGAAAGCCGGGTAAGGCGCGGTGCGCAGATTGACGGCTGCCGGACGACGCAGCATCTCCAGCGTGATGTGACTGCCCGACACATCAATGCGCGCCCCAGCCTCGCGCAACTTGTCCAGCACGCTGTCCAAGATATCGGCGCGCGCTTCGCTCAAAGTGATGCGCCCACCCGTCGCCGCTGCCGCCACAAGAAAGGTGCCGCTCTCGATACGATCCGGCATCACGCGATGATGCGCGCCATGCAGACTGTCCACACCTCGTATGGTGATCGTGTCGCTACCCGCGCCGTCGATCTTCGCACCCATCGCGATCAGGCAATTCGCCAGATCGACCACCTCAGGCTCGCGCGCCGCATTTTCCAGTGTCGTGACACCGTCCGCCAACACGGCGGCCATCATCAGATTCTCGGTGCCGGTCACGCTGACCAAATCGAAGAGAATACGCGCGCCCCGCAGGCGTTTCGCGGTCGCATGTATATAGCCATGTTCGATGTGTATCTCCGCACCCATGGCTTGCAAGCCCTTTATGTGCAAGTCCACCGGACGCGAACCGATCGCACATCCACCGGGCAGCGAAACACGCGCTTCGCCGAAGCGTGTCAGTAACGGGCCCAACACAAGGATAGCGGCACGCATGGTTTTCACCATGTCATACGGGGCTTCCAGCTTATCGACATGGCCCGCGTTGAACGTCGCAGCCTGGGGCGACAAAGCCACACTCACACCCATTTGCTGCAATAATTTCGCCATGGTTGCAACATCGTGCATATCGGGCAGATTGCTCAAACGCACATCATCCGCGCTCAACAAGCTGGCACACATGATAGGCAATGCCGCATTCTTGGCACCCGAGATACGCACCTCGCCGTTGAGCCGCGCCCCGCCTTGTATCGCTAGTTTTTGCATAAAATTTAGTTATTAGACGTAAGACGTAAGGTGTGCAGCTATAACAACTATCAACTTACGTCTTACAACTTACGACTGGTTCTGCCACTCTTGGGGCGTAAAGGTTTTCATCGACAGCGCATGTATCTCTGCCCGCATCCGGTCACCCAGAGTCTGGTATACCAACTGGTGACGTTGCACCCTGCTCTTGCCGGCAAAGGCATCACTCACCACCACCGCCTCAAAATGCTGGCCATCGCCCACAACGGTTAAATGCAAGGTAGGCATGCCTTGCGCGATATTGAGCCGGATACTTTCTGGAGTGACTGTCATTAATGTGTCGAAAATATAAATTGCGGCGGATCGACTAAAGCGTCGGCATATCCAACGTACAAAGCGCATCACTTTGTCTAAGCGATGCGCATGATACTAATAAAGTGCAGTGACAAGGGCGTGACATCGAAGATGTCACATCGAAGGTGTCACTCGGACAGATTATACCTCTTGCGACGGGAGCAAATCGGTCACGCCATACAAACCGGCCAAACTCACCAGGCTGGCCGGCAAATTGGCGACTCGTAATTCGCGCTTGTTTTGCTGGGCAACCCTCAACCAGCCCAGCAACAAGCTAACGGCTGAAGAGTCGACGATTTCAACTTGAGAAAAATCCAGCACCAGCTTGTCCCGGTTCAAATACTGCAAACCCTCGGCAAAAAATTCTGGCACGGTGTTCATCGTCAAACTGCCGCCCACCAATAAACGCCCCCCTTCCAGAGCGATCAATTTGTGGCCGCCTTAGTCATTGCAGAATTTGCATTCTTGTCTGCCAAGGTTTTGATCAAGCCGTCGATACCGCCATCTTCGATCTGCTTGGCGAATGTACTGCGATAAGTGGGAACCAGACCCGCGCCTTCGATAGAAAGATCGAACACCTTCCAGCCATCCGGAGTTTTTTCCATCTCATAATCGACCGACACGGAGGGTGCGCCGGGCTTGAGAATGTTGGTCTTCACCGTTACTTCGGTATCGTCGGCAGCCATTTTTACCGGCTTCACTTCTATGGTTTGATCGCGATAAGAGGTAAAGGCTTTGGTGTAGGTGCGCACCAGCATCGTTCTGAACTCTTTCACCAAGGCCTGTTTTTGATCCTCGCTGGCAGTGCGCCAATACTTACCCACGGACAGTCGCGTCATGCGCAAAAAATCAAAATGCGGCAGCACTTTTGCATCCACCAAAGCCAAGACTTTTGCCTGATTACCCGATTGGATATCTTTATCTTGCTTGACCACAGCCAGCACTTCCTGCACGGTGTTTTGCATCAGGGTATCGGGGGCGATCACTTCTGCCCGAACCAAACCCACCGCACACAATAAAGACACGCCTAAAAATATTTTTGGTATTGCTCGCATGCGACTCTCCTGATTATTTTGCAGCGTCATCCGCTTTGCTGTAGATGAACTTGCCTATCAAGTCCTCAAGCACCATCGCCGACTGGGTCTTCTTGATTTGATCGCCACCCTTGAGCATTTCACTATCACCGCCGGCTGCCAATCCGATGTACTGCTCACCCAACAATCCCGATGTAAGGATGTTGGCGAAAGTGTCTTTTGGAAATTGGTAACGCTTATCCAAGCTCATGGTCACCTTGGCTTCATAACGCTCGGTATCCAAAGAGATGTCGGTCACCCGACCCACCAGCACACCCGCACTTTTGATCGATGCCTTGGGTTTCAAGCCCCCGATATTTGAGAAATAAGCCTGAACCTGATAGGAATCCGACACGTTGTAAGTACTCAGGTTCCCCACCTTCAGCGCCAGCATCACCAAGGCTGCGATACCAGCCACCACAAACATGCCCACCCATAAATCCAGCTTGGTACGTTCCATCATTCACTACCCCCGAACATCATTGCAGTTAACACAAAATTCAGCATCAAAATCGCCAGCGAAGAAGTCACCACGGTACGCGTCGTCGCCATCGAAACACCCTCGGCCGTTGGCGGCGCGTCATAACCCTCGAACAAGGCGATGACGGTCACGGCCACGCCGAAGACGAAGCTCTTCAACACCCCGTTGAGTATGTCATGCTTGAAATCCACCGCCGCCTGCATTTGCGACCAGAACGAACCCTCATCCACGCCGATCTGCACGACACCGACGAAGTAGCCACCGAAGATGCCCGCCGCACTGAACATCGCGGCCAGCAAAGGCATAGAGATCACGCCCGCCCAGAAACGCGGCGCCACGATGCGCGCGATAGGATTGACCGCCATCAGCTCCATCGCATCAATCTGCTCGGTGGCCTTCATGAGGCCGATCTCGGCGGTCATCGCCGAACCGGCGCGGCTCGCAAACAGCAAGGCCGCCACCACCGGCCCCAGTTCGCGGACTAACCCCAACGCCACCATCACACCCAATGCCGACTCGGAGCCGTATCGATTCAAGGTCTCATAACCTTGCAACCCCAGCACCATCCCGACGAACAGTCCGGCCACGATGATAATGATCAACGACATCACTCCAGTCGAAAACAACTCCTTAATAATCAGATGAAAGCGGCGAAAACCATTACCCGAATACATCAGGATAAGTGCAAAGAAACGGGCGGCCATTCCAATACGCCAAACGGCATCGACAGTACGATGACCGACCATACTTATAGCTTTTACAACAGACATAATCTCAAGCCCGCAAATTCAAATCTTGACGGTAGTCACCGCCTGGATAATGGAATGGCACAGGGCCATCCATTTCGCCATGCACAAATTGATGCACGAACTCCTTGTCCGACGCGCGTATCTCGTCGGGCGTGCCCTCCGCGACGATCACGCCACCCGCCATGAAATAAACATAATCTACAATCTTTAACGACTCCTGCACGTCATGGGTAACGATCACCGAAGTTGCACCCAGCGCATCATTCAGGCGGCGGATCAAATCGCCGACCACCGTCAACGAGATAGGGTCCAATCCCGCAAAGGGTTCGTCGTACATGATAAGCATGGGATCGAGGGCGACCGTGCGGGCGAGGGCGACGCGACGCGCCATGCCACCGGACAACTCGGACGGCATCAGATGATACGTGCCGCGCAAACCCACCGCATGCAGCTTCATCATCACCAGATCATGGATCAAGTCTTCGGGAAGATCGGTGTGTTCGCGCATTTGGAACGCGACATTGTCGTACACCGACATATCGGTGAACAATGCCCCGAACTGGAACAACATGCCCATCTTGCGGCGCATCTCATACAAACCATTCTGATCCAGCTCGTGCATGATTTTGCCATCGACTTTGACATACCCTTTGGTCGGCTTGAGTGCCCCGCCGATATGGCGTAACAAAGTGGTCTTGCCGCAACCGCTCGACCCCATGATGGCGATCAATTTGCCTTTATGGAAGGTCATATTGATGCCTTGCAAAATGGCACGCGTATCGTAGGCAAAATTAAGATCGCGAATTTCGACTAAGGCGGAGGAGGACAAAATAGGCACCCATAAACGGAGAGGTCGAATTATAAACCAAGGAACGTCTGAATAGAAAACGACTCGCGCACAATCTTTTTCTGCCGTGATAGCCGCCCCCGGAAAAACCGAAAATGCACTTTAAAGATGGTCAATAAAGGCATTCGCTTCTGGGCGCGCAACTGCCGTCCGGCTTCTACGAACAGACACCCGCCCAACTCATGACGCGCCTGCAAATGGCGGAACGGACACACGGCAGTTTCATCCGGCGCGCATCGATCTGAGCGCCGTAGAACACTGCTGCCACCGGGGCTCAAAGAGATCAAACCCGTTCTGCAGAAAGCAGCTGCGCAGCATGCGCTCAAGGCCGACAGTCGGCCACCTCCCGCCTTCGGATAAAGGCGTTCAGGATCTCATCAGAACGCCTTTATCCGACCGATTTCCTCAACTTCATACAACGACACGCCAAAGTATCTAGACATTATTACCGCTTGAGCTGGAATCGGCTTGCCGCTATGCTCCTCCTCACACACTCATTGGAACTACGCGCCTGTGAACACCCTGTCGACACGCCCCAGCCTACTCATCGTTGACGATGACGCACTTATCAGAGAAGGCCTGGCGATTGCTTTCGATACCGATTTTAGCGTTTACCAAGCGAACTCGCGCGCCGCCGCCATCGCCTTGCTGCGAGGCCTCTCCAGCCCGCCACAACTGGCTTTGATCGATCTGGGGCTACCCCCCTTACCCCACCGACCAGACGAAGGTTTTCAGCTTATTGCCGAGCTATTGGCACACTCGGCGGCGATTAAAATTTTCACCCTGTCTGGCCAAGATGAAAAAACCAATGCCCGCCACGCCCGCGCACTGGGCGCGATTGATTTTATCGCCAAACCTTGCTCCCCTGAAAAAATAAAGCAGTATTTGCATGATGCGCTGGCGCTCCAGCACAACGAGCACAACACACCGGTGCCGGACGCCGATCTGCTCGGCATCGTGGGCCAGAGCCCCCCTATCCAGGCATTGCGCAATCAGATCGTGATGTACGCAACCATGCCATTCCCGGTTTTGATCGAAGGCGAAACGGGCTGCGGCAAAGAGCTGATCGCAAGCGCATTGCAAAAGCTCAGCGGTGCGAGCAATGCGCCCTTCAAGATTCTCAACTGCGCAGCCATCTCCCCGTCCCTGCTGGAATCGGCGCTATTCGGGCACAGCAAAGGAGCCTACACGGGTGCCGGCAGTGCCCAAGCGGGATTTTTTGAGGATGCGGCCGATGGCACGCTATTCCTCGATGAGATAGGCGAGCTGCCGTTGGATCTGCAAGCGAATCTATTACGCGTCCTCGAGAACGGCGAGTATCAGCGTGTCGGTGAAACCAGCACCCGCAAGAGTCGCGCACGCATCATCGCCGCCACCAATCGCAACCTCCGGGCCGCGATCAAAGTCGGCACGTTTCGCGATGATCTCTATCACAGGCTCAATGTCTTTTCGATCACCGCCCCGCCGCTACGCGAGCTGGGCTCGGACAAACTGCTACTGCTAAATCATTTCCGCAGCCAATACGCACGACAGATCAAACGCCCCCCTTTTGAACTGCACCCGGAAGCGCTGGCTCTATGGGAACAATATAGCTTCCCCGGCAACACTCGTGAATTGCGCAACATCGTCATACGCCTTACCGCAAAGTATCCCGGGCTCGCTATCAGTGCCGCCCAATTACTGGATGAGTTCGATCCGACCGTGATTGCCAAACCGGCTGTCGACCATGCCGCCATCCGACAAAAAATCCAAACCGGACATTTCGAGCTGAACCACGAACTGCGCGCGCAGGAAAGCCTGTATATCGACGTTGCTTTGGAACTTTCCTCCAACAACATCAGCGAGGCGGCCAAGTTGCTCGGCATCAACCGCACCACCCTGTATAGTCGCATGGACGCGCACGAAAAATTCAAAGTGGAAAACTGAATATGTATTTGGAACATTTTGGCCTGAACGAGCAGCCATTCAAGATCACGCCCGTGACCGAGTTTTTCTTTAGCGGCGCTAACCGCAAAGAGATACTCGACGCACTGATCTACTCGATCAGCGAAGTGGAAGGCATCATCAAAGTCAGCGGCGAAGTCGGCAGCGGAAAAACCATGTTGTGCCGGATGCTGTTGGAGCAATTGCCCAAGCATATCGAACCCATCTATCTGGCCAACCCCAGTCTGTCGCGCGAAGAAATGCTGTATGCCATCGCCGACGCGCTCGGTCTGAATGTCGAGCACGAGCGCATCGGCGTAATGATGCAAAATATCCAGAACAAGCTGGAAGGAAAAGCGCGAGAAGGCAAACGGGTTGTGGTGCTGGTCGATGAGGCACACGCCATGCCGATAGAAACGCTGGAAGAGCTGCGCTTGTTGTATAACTTGCAAGTGGGCAGCTTCAAGCTGCTGCAAATCGTATTGTTCGGCCAGCCGGAACTGAACAATAAGCTGGAACAGCCCAACATGCGGCAGCTGAAAGACCGCATCGTGCACAACTTCAACATGCAACCACTGTCGCGCGACATCCTGCAAAACTACTTGATGTTTCGGATGCGCAAAGCGGGTTACCACGGCCCGAATATCTTTTCGCCGACCGCCATCAAACTCATCGCCAGCGCCTCAACAGGCTTGATGCGTCGCGCCAATGTGCTGGCCGACAAATCATTGTTGGCCGCCTTTGTCGAAGACACCCACAGCATCGAGGCGCGCCATGTCCAGGCCGCGATGCGCGATAGCGAGCTCACCGCCAAAAAAGGCCTCTTACACGACAAGACGCTACTCGGCGGCGCGGCAGTCGTCACAGTGCTGCTATTGGCCTGGGTGGCATCGCAATATTCTCGTCCGGCCACCAATCCGGGCGCGCCCGCCGCCGTGTTTGCATCGGGTATCGTCAGCATCCCCAAACCAACGAACGTAGCGAGCAGCATCATGCCTGACGTAGCTGCCAGCTCGCCGGTAGCGGCGGTAGCCGCATCTGCTCCAGTAAACATCGAACCCGTGTCTGCACCGCTTGCAGTCATTCCACCCGCCCCTTCCGACCCCGCCTCGAAACCCGACAGCACCCACAGCCGGTATGAACAGCGTCTGGCGGCGGGTAAACAATTATTAGCCGAGCATCGCATGACAGCCAGCATCCAGCTGTTTTACAGCGACTCCGTTGCGCCCGTTCGTATGGAAGGATTCCTGCAACGCGCCGAGGGTCTGGGCAAGTTATCGGAGATATATCTGTTACCCGCGAAGTTCAACGGCAAAGAAGGGCTGCGCGTCTTGTATGGCGCGTATCCCTCAACTGAAGCGGCGCAAATGGCCAGTAAAAAATTACCCCAGCGCTATCAGCAAGCCTTCGCCACGACGATTTATTTGCTGGAATAACAAGAGATTATTTAAATTCACGTATTGAGCCGTCCTAGCAAAACTGCTAGGCTGTACAAAACCAGGGAGAAAAAAATGCGCACCCCCAAAAAAATCTGTCTCTGCGCGACCGGTATATTGCTCGCCAGTTGCGGCAGCCAGCCGATCCAATCTCCACCCGAACCGATCCAACCTTCCAGCCTGCATCTACAGCGAGACGACACATCGGCCACGACAACCAAAGACATCCCGCAACCCATCCGGGGCAGCGTGGTGCTGCCTCCACCCAAACCCGCCAACAAAACCGACACCTACAGCGTCGTCGTCGCCAATGTCCCCGCCCAGGAAATATTGTTCGCGCTGGCGCGCGATGCGAAAATCAACCTGGACATACAAGGTGGCATACAAGGGTTGGTGACAGTGAACGCGATCAACCAGACCCTGCCGCAGATTCTCACCCGCATCGCCAAACAGGTCGATATGCGTTACGAATTAAACAATGGCACCCTGACCGTGATGCCGGATACGCCTTATCTGCATAGCTACAGGATCGACTACATCAACATGTCACGAGATTCGGAAAGCGCCATCGCCAACTCGGCCCAGGCCAGCGGCGGCGGCAGTGCTGGCGCCGCCGGGGGAAGCAGCAGCGGCAACAACAAATCCTCCATCGAGATCAAGGGCAGCTCCAAGAATCGCTTCTGGGAAACGCTGACACAAAACATCAAAGATATCCTGCATGAAACCGACAAAATATTGCCGGAAGGATCCAGCGAGACCACGGTACAACAAAACAAGGCCAGCAGCAGCACCGGAACAGGCGCGCCACTGCCTGTCGGCAACAAGAAGTCCGCACCCAAGATCGGCATCGAAAACAGCCCCAACCCTGTCAGCGTCGAAGAAGGCGGTATCACTGTGACCAAACGCAACACGTTCCGTGAAGCGGCATCCGTTATTTCCAACCCGGAAAACGGCATTATCACGGTGCGCGCCACGGGCAAACAACATGAGAAGATCCGCGAATTTATAGACCGCATCATGTCCAGCGCGCGCCGCCAGGTGCTGATCGAAGCGACCGTGGTGGAAGTGCAATTGAACGATCAATATCAGCAAGGCATCAACTGGTCCTCGCTGAGTGCGGCCGGCAAAGGTTTCCAATTGACGCAAGCTGCCACGGGCGTCCAGGCAGCCACCAATACCGGCAGCATGTTCCTGCTCAATTATGCCAACCCGACGAAAGTGGGCAATCTGGCCGCCAGCGTCTCGCTGCTGGAATCCTTCGGCAATGTCAAGGTATTGTCCAGCCCGAAATTGAGCGTGATGAACAACCAGACAGCCATGCTGCGCGTGGTGGACAATCTGGTTTATTTTTCCATGACCGTCACGCCTGGATTGCTTAATCCGCTCTCGAACACGTTATCCATGCCCCCCACCTATACCTCGATACTTCAGACCTTGCCGATAGGCTTTACCATGAGCCTGACACCACAAATCGACGAAAACGACACAGTGCAGTTGAATATCCACCCTTCCATCACCCGCCTGCTCGGTTACGTCAACGACCCCAATCCGTCTTTGGCCAACCCTTGCCTAGGGATAGGCAACTGTCCCGGCGTGGTGAACCGGATTCCGCAGACTTCCACGCGCGAGATGGAGTCGATACTGAAAATCGACAACAACCAGATCGCGGTTCTGGGCGGATTGATGCAAGACAATATCAACAAACAATCGGACACGGTACCCTTTCTGGCCAGCCTCCCGATCATCGGGAATCTGTTCCAGCAGCGCAACGACACCACGACCAAATCCGAGCTGGTCATCTTCCTGCATCCTGTCGTCATCAAAGATGCCAGCCTGAATGGCGACTACGGTGCATTCCGCAACAGTTTGCCGGACCAGGATTTCTTCCACGAATCGGCCAACGGCAAGCCCTAGGGAGCCCATCATGAGCCTGCTATTAGATGCCAGAAAAAAATCCAAGGGTGGCAGCAATAGCCCGCCCGAAGTCGCCCTGAGCTTAGAACCCGACACTCCCGCCCCGCCCGGCAACGAATCGGTACCCCAGGAAAACGCGCGCAGTGCCGGCCAGAATCTATTCAAGGCCAAAACCAGCGCATCGGCGGCGGGACAGGTGAATCGCAAATTGATTTATGCCTTGCTGGGTTCAGTAGCCCTGTTTGGCGCGGGTGCGGCGTATGTGTGGTCTGTCACTTCTGCCAATGACAGGCCGCTTGCGCAAGCCGTGGTACGCACCGCTACCGCCGCGCCTCCCGTTGCCGTCGCGCCTCCCCCCGCCATCGTTGAACCCGCCCTCCCCAAACTGGACAATCTGGTAGCGGCGATGGCTGCGCCTGATGTGCATCAGGCGCATGACCGTATAACATCCGGCCGATCGCCTGTGACAAAGAGGATCGCACATCCAGCGCAACAGAATCTTTCGGTCAACCTTACGCCAGACAAAACCGACATACTGGACATGCTGCTCAACAATGCCTACCAGGCTTATCGCAGCGGCAAGTTCGAGCAGGCACAGGTACTCTACCGTGATGTCCTTTCCCAGGATCCGCGCAACACGGATGCCTTGCTCGGTTTGGCTGCCATCGCACAGCATCGCGGTGCGGACGCGCTGGCGGCCCAATATTACGGGAAGGTACTGGCACTGGATCCACGCAATGCGGTCGCCAATGCGGGCATGTCGGCATTGAGCACGGACGAGAACCACGAGAGCCGTTTGAAAATGTTGCTCGCCGAACAAAAAGACTCCCCATCGTTGCTGTTCGCGTTGGGCAATCAATATGCCGACCAGGCGCGCTGGAGCGAAGCACAGCAAGCCTATTTCAATGCCTACAAATTAGAGTCGGACAATGCCGACCTCGCGTTTAATTTGGCGATCAGTTTGGAACATCTCGGGCAAAAGAAATTATCGTCCCAGTATTACCAGCGCGCCGTACAGTTGGATACGGGGAACAGCGCGGGGTTTGATCACGCGGCAACCACACAACACGCACTGCAATTGGCCCCGTAAACAAAATGGCAGACAACCAACTCCAACAGCCATTGGGCAACATGCTGGTAGCCAAGGGGGTTATCAGCGAGGATCAATTGCGTATCGCCATGCAGGAGCAAGGCAGCACGCACCAGCCGCTGGGACGGTTGCTGGTGCGTTTGGGCTTCCTGTCCGAGGCCACGATACGCGATGTGCTGTCGGAAAATCTTGGGCAGGAAAGTGTCGATCTGTCGACTGTCATCGTCGACCCCGCAGCCCTCGCCCTGATACCCAAAGACGTGGCGCGCCGCTATCAACTGCTCCCCCTGTCGGTGGATAAAACCGCCCGCGTGTTGACCATTGTCATTGCCGATCCGGACAACATCATCGCGCTGGACCAACTGCGCGCCCTGCTCAAGGACGAGTACCACCTCATCACCCAACTGGCCAGCGAATCGGACATCCTGCGCGGCATCGACCAGTACTACGGCTTCGAGCTGTCTATCGACGGCATCCTGCACGAGATCGAACCCGGCGAAATGGAGTACCAGTCCCTGCAGTCCGGAGTAAATGAATTCAGCCAGCCGGTGGTGCGCCTGATCGACGCGCTGCTCACCGAAGCCGTGCAGCGCGGCGCATCGGATATACACTTTGAACCGGAAAGCAGCTTCCTGCGCATACGTTACCGCATCGACGGGGTGCTGCGCCAGATGCGCAGCCTGCATAAGAGTTTTTGGCCAGCGATGGTGGTGCGCATGAAAGTCATCAGCGGCATGAACATCGCCGAGACGCGCGCGCCGCAGGATGGCCGTATCTCCTTGCGCCTGTCCGGCCGCCCCATCGATTTCCGTGTCGCCTCGCACCCCACCACCCACGGCGAGAACTTCGTACTGCGCATCCTGGACCGGCAGAAAGGCATCGTCCCGCTGTCGCAAACCGGCCTGGATGAGAGCGCTCTCAACATGCTCAAGATGATCATCTCCAAACCCGAAGGCATCGTGCTGGTGACCGGCCCCACCGGCAGCGGCAAGACCACCACGCTGTACTCCGTGCTGAATCATGTCAACACCGAGTCGGTCAACATCATGACGCTGGAAGATCCGGTGGAATATCCGATCTCATTGATACGCCAGACCTCGATCAACGAGGCAGCCAAACTGGATTTCGCCAGCGGCATACGATCCATGATGCGCCAGGACCCGGACATCATTCTGGTCGGCGAGATACGCGACCACCCCACGGCGGAAATGGCATTCCGTGCCGCGATGACGGGCCACCAGGTCTACTCCACCCTGCACACCAATTCGGCTATCGGCGCGATCCCGCGCCTGCTGGACATCGGCATTTTGCCGGACATCATGGCGGGCAACATCATCGGCATCATCGCGCAACGTCTGGTGCGCGTGTTGTGCAAAGAATGCAAATATCCTTACACGCCCGACGCGATGGAACGGAAGCTGCTCGGTATCCCGGTGCATCACGACATCACGCTGTACCGAGCCGCGGGTTGCGATAGCTGCGGCCACCAGGGCTACAAGGGTCGCATGGCGATCATGGAGCTGCTCAAGATGGATTACGACCTGGACGACCTGGTGTCGCGACGCGCCAGCACCCGGCAGATACGCGAACTCGCGCTGGCCAAAGGTTTCAGGCCATTGGCGATGGACGGCATACGCCGCATCCAGCAGGGTATCACCTCGCTTGCGGAAGTCAGCCGGGTGGTGGACCTGAGCGACAGGATCAACTGACATGTCCATGTATTCTTATCGCGCGATCAACGAGCAGGGCCAGTCCCGCAAGGGCGTGCAAGACGCGGCGAACCTGATCGACCTGGAATTTCGCCTGAAACGCGGCGGCCTGGATCTGATCGATGCCAAGATCGACACCCGAAAGTCCCTGATCCAGCGCAAAAAGATAAAACGCGCCGACCTCATCACTTTTTTCTTTAAGGCAACGCTGATCAAGTCCACCCATTCCACAGGTCGTGCGTTATAGCCATAGAACACAAACACGGGAAGATGGTAATGAAACAACAGACACTGG
>JABEVF010000012.1 GCA_013043965.1 Gallionella sp.
TAGTTAGCTTAACAAATCGAAATCCAGATGAGAGCATGGAAATCTGATTTCAAGGTTTTGAAATTCAGCTTAGTAGGGTGGGCACGAAGTGCCCACGCGGTAGTTTTGGCTTTACGTTTTTCCTCCCCTGTGCGCCGCCGAGTAGCGGAGACTGGTCAGGGGATTTCGGCGAGGACTGTTTGAGCGCGTAGCGCGAGTTCCGCAGCCGCCTGATCAGTCGAGCAACGCAGGGCACCGCGCAGCGGCGGCAAACCGGGGTCGCCTTCTTTTTGGTTACTTTTTCTTTGGCGAAGCAAGAAAAAGTGACTAGCTGTCGGGCTACCCCCCGACGAAGTTGACTTTGGATATTCACTATGAAAAAATTTTCGGCTTATAGAATATTTGAACAAGACGGCAAATCCTCCGGCCGTTTCGTCGACCTGACGCTGGACGATCTCGATCCCGGCGAGGTCGTCATCCAGGCGCATTATTCCAGCGTCAATTACAAAGATGCCCTCGCCGCCACCGGCGCGGGCAAAGTCATCCGCCGCTTCCCCTGCGTGGGCGGTATCGATGTCTCGGGCGTGGTGGCGAGTTCCTCCGATGCGTGCTTCAAGGTCGGCGACAAGGTGCTGGTCACTGGCTATGACATGGGTGTGGCGCATGATGGCGGGTTTGCCGAATACGTACGCGTCCCGGCTGGCTGGGTGGTGCCGCTGCCGCAAGGGTTGACGCTGTTCGATGCGATGGCCTTGGGTACGGCGGGTTTTACCGCCGCGCTGGCGATACACCGTTTGGAACAGAACGATCTCCGGCCTGAAAATGGCAAGGTGATCGTCACGGGTGCGACCGGTGGCGTATCCAGCCTGGCGATACAGATGCTCGCGCAACACGGTTATCAGGTTGTGGCTTTGACGGGTAAAGACAACGAGCATGAGTATCTGAAATCGCTTGGCGCGAGCGAGATACTGTCACGCAAAGAGCTGGTCATGGGCAAGCGCCCTATGGAAAAAGCGTTGTGGGCGGGGGCCTTAGATTCTGTTGGCGGGGAAACATTGGCATGGTTGACGCGTACCATGCAGCAGAATGGCGCTATCGCCAGCTTCGGTAATGCGGGTGGCTGGGAACTGAACACTACGGTGTTGCCCTTCATTTTGCGCGGCGTGCGCCTGCTGGGGGTGGATTCGGCGGCGACGGCGATGTCTTTGCGTAGCCATGTCTGGCAGCGATTGGCGACGGATTTACGGCCAGAACAGCTCAGCAAGGTGGTGAATGAGGTAAATTTTTTTGATTTACCGCAAGTTTTTCCGAAATTGATACAGGGGCAGCTACGCGGACGTGTCGTGGTGGATATTAAAGCGGTCGGATAGTGTTATAATTCCAAGTTCTAAGCTGGAAAACAGCGCGAAAGTGGCGGAATTGGTAGACGCACTGGATTTAGGTTCCAGCGCCGCAAGGCGTGAGAGTTCGAGTCTCTCCTTTCGCACCAGCACCTAATTCAATTTAATATCAAGGAAATACAGCATGTCCAGCGTAGAAACCGTGAGCGCGTTAGAACGTCGTCTGAACGCATCGATCCCACAGCAAGCCATTATTGGTGAAGTTGCAGCCCGCTTGAAGCGCATAGGCCGAACTGCGAAGATTGCCGGTTTTCGTCCGGGCAAAATACCTAACAAAATCCTTGAACAATACTACGGTGCTCAAGCCCATCAAGAAGCATTGGGTGAAGCGCTGCAGCGTTCGTTCGCCGAAGCCGCGCAAAGCAATAATCTGAAAGTGGCCGGTTATCCTGAGTTCGATGTGAAAACCGCTGATTTGAAGGCCGAGAAGATCGAGTACAGCGCGACTTTTGAAGTTTATCCGGAGATCCAGGTGGGTGATTTGACGGGTGAGTCCCTCGATCGCACTGTCTATGCGTTGAGCGATGCGGATGTCGATAATACGGTTGAAACCTTGCGCAAGCAACGCGCTGTGTTTGTCGCGGTGGATCGCGCGGCGCAATCTGAAGATCAGGTGACTGTTGATTTCACGGGTAAGCTGAATGGCGAGGTGTTCCAGGGTGGCGAGGCCAAAGATTACTCGGTGCAAATCGGTATGGGTCGCATGTTGCCCGAGTTCGAGGCGGCCATCATCGGTATGAAAGTTGGTGAAACCAAGTCCTTCAATATGACTTTTCCGGAGACTTACCACGGCAAGGATGTGGCCGGCAAAGAGGTGACGTTCACCATCACGTTGAATAAAGTGGACGCCCCGAAATTGCCCGATTTGGATGCGGAGTTCGCGAAGTCTGTGGGCATCGCCGATGGTGATGTGAGCAAGCTGACGGCCGAGGTTCGCACGAATTTGCAGCGCGAATTGGATAGGCGCTTGAAGGTGCGCAACAAAGATGTGGCGATGGATGCCTTGCTAAAAGTGACGCAATTCGACGTGCCCAAAGCGCTGGTTGATTGGGAATCTCAAAGCCTGATGCAGCAAGCTTTGCGCGATATGGAGCAGCGCGGCATGAAGGCGGGCGGTATGCAGCTGCCGTTGGAATTGTTCAAAGAGCAAGCGACCAAACGCGTCAAGTTGGGTTTGATCTTGGCCGAGGTGGTGAAAAAGCATGGCTTGCAAGCCATGCCTGAACAAGTCAAAGCTTTGGTCAAGGATTACGCGCAAAGTTTCGATGAGCCGGAGCAAGTGATACGCTGGTATGCGGCTGAGCCCAAGCGTATGCAAGAAGTGGAAAATCTGGCCTTGGAAGAAAATGTGGTGGCTTGGGTGATGGGTCAGGCTAAGGTCACCGATAAAGTTGCGGTGTTCAGTGAATTGATGGGGAATGCATAACATGCTGCGCGATCTTGAGCCAAAAAATATAGGCATGATCCCGATGGTGGTGGAAACCAGCGGTCGGGGTGAGCGCGCTTATGATATTTACTCGCGCCTGTTAAAAGAGCGCATAGTGTTTTTGGTGGGCGAGGTCAACGACCATACGGCGAATCTGATCGTGGCGCAGATGCTGTTTCTGGAATCGGAAAGTCCCGATAAAGACATTCATTTTTATATCAATTCGCCGGGCGGTTCGGTGACGGCGGGTATGGCGATCTACGACACCATGCGGTTCATCAAGCCGCATGTGAGCACCCTGTGTATCGGCCAGGCGGCAAGCATGGGCGCGTTTCTTTTGACGGCGGGCGAGAAAGGTAAACGTTTTTGCTTGCCCAACTCCCGCGTGATGATACATCAACCGCTAGGAGGCTTCCGCGGGCAGGCTTCGGATATCGAGATACACGCGCGTGAGATTTTGTATTTGAAGCAAAAGCTCAATCAAATGCTCGCGCATCACACCGGGCAAACCGTTGAAACCATAGAGCACGACACCGATAGAGATAATTTTCTCAGTGCCGCCGATGCGGTTAAATACGGATTGGTCGATCAAGTGCTGGAAAAACGTAATTAGTCCTGTTCTCTCCGATAATTTTAAGAAAGGTTGAGAGATGGTTAGCGAAAATAAACCCGGCGATAAGCTGCTGTACTGCTCTTTTTGCGGCAAGAGCCAGCATGAGGTAAAGAAACTCATCGCGGGTCCTTCGGTGTTCGTGTGCGATGAGTGCGTTGCCTTATGCAATGACATCATGAAGGAAGAGGCGCAAAGCGCGAATCTTAAGACTGACAAGTCTAAGTTGCCGACGCCCAAAGAAATCTGCGCGTCATTGGATGACTATGTGATAGGCCAGGAAAAAGCCAAGCGCATCTTGTCTGTCGCGGTATACAACCATTACAAGCGCCTGAAAAACGATGCGCAGGACGGCGTTGAATTGGCCAAGAGTAATATTTTGCTGGTAGGCCCTACCGGTTCGGGTAAGACCTTGCTTGCGCAGACTTTGGCGCGTTTGTTGGATGTGCCGTTTGTGATGGCAGATGCCACAACTTTGACCGAAGCGGGTTATGTCGGTGAGGACGTTGAAAACATCATCCAGAAGCTGCTGCAGGCTTGTGATTACAACGTTGAAAAGGCGCAGCGCGGTATCATCTACATCGACGAGATTGATAAGATCTCGCGCAAGTCTGACAACCCATCGATCACGCGCGATGTGTCCGGCGAGGGCGTGCAACAGGCCTTGCTGAAGTTGATCGAAGGTACCAAGGCCTCGATTCCGCCGCAGGGTGGGCGCAAACATCCTAATACCGAATTTCTGCAGGTCGATACCACGAATATTCTGTTCATCTGTGGCGGCGCGTTTGATGGTTTGGAAAAAGTGATACGCAACCGTTCCGAAAAAGCCGGTATCGGTTTCGGCGCGAATATCGTGAGCAAAGAGCAGCGCAAGACAGGCGAAACCCTGCGCGATGTGGAGCCGGAAGATTTGATCAAGTTCGGTTTGATCCCGGAATTCGTGGGCCGTTTACCGGTTGTTGCGACACTGGAAGAGTTGGATGAAGCCGCCTTGGTACAGATCCTAACCGAACCGAAGAACGCCTTGACCAAGCAGTACCAGAAATTGCTGGCGATGGAAAATGTGGAGTTGGAGTTTCATGCCGGTGTGCTGCAGGCGATCGCCCGTAAAGCCTTGGCACGCAAGGCTGGCGCGCGCGGCTTGCGCTCCATACTCGAACAGTCTCTGCTGGATGTGATGTTTGATCTGCCTTCCATGGATAACGTCTGCAAAGTGGTGCTGGATGAAACCGCACTTACGGGCGAGATCAAGCCTATCATCATCTACTCGGATGCTCATAAAGCCGCATAGTTTGCAGCAACTATATGGTTGAAGCCCCAGCCATACGCTCTTTATCTTGTCCCAATGGGGATGCTTGAATTGCACAAAAACACCCCCATTTAACCTTACAATTAATGAAGAGGTTATTGCCATGATTGAACAAGATACCCAGATTTCCAGCCCTGCCAATCTATATTCGTTGTTGCCCCTGCGTGATGTGGTCGTGTTTCCGCACATGGTCATTCCGCTATTCGTCGGTCGCTCCAAGTCCATCAAGGCACTGGAAGCGGCGATGGAAGCGGGCAAAGGGATCGTGCTGGTCGCGCAGAAATCAGCGGCCAAAGACGACCCCAGCACAGACGATCTGTATGCTATTGGCAGCATGGCGAACATACTGCAAATGCTCAAATTACCCGACGGCACGGTCAAGGTCTTGGTCGAGGGCACGCAGCGCGTGAATTTGTTGAGTGTGGTCGATTCGGGTAGTCATTTCGATGCGGAAGTGACCATCGTCGTGGCCGAAGAAGGCACGAATAGTGAATCCGAGGCGATGCGCCGTGCGCTGATCGCGCAATTCGATCAATTTTTTTTTTTTAATGATACGGCGACCACCGAGATTCTGACCTCTCTGGCAGGCATCGATGATGCGGGCCGTTTGGCCGACACCATCGCCGCGCATTTGCCCTTGAAGCTGGAGCAAAAGCAAGAGGTGCTGGAGATCATAGACGTGCGTAAACGTCTGGATCATCTGTTGGGGCTGTTGGAAGCCGAGATCGATATTCTCCAAGTGGAAAAACGTATCCGTGGGCGCGTGAAGCGTCAGATGGAGAAAAGCCAGCGCGAATATTATTTGAACGAGCAAGTCAAAGCCATCCAAAAAGAATTGGGCGAAGGTGAGGACGGTGCCGATCTTGAGGAGGTGGAGAAAAAGATCAAGGCGGCGCATATGCCCAAAGAGGCGCGCCTCAAGGCCGAAGCGGAACTGAAGAAGCTGCGCCTCATGTCGCCGATGTCGGCTGAAGCCTCGGTGGTGCGGAACTTTATCGACGTTCTGATCGGTTTGCCCTGGAAGAAAAAAACCAAGATCAGCACCGACCTCAAAAAAGCCGAGATCGTTCTGGAAGAAGACCACTACGGTTTGGATAAGGTCAAGGAGCGCATCCTGGAGTATCTGGCCGTGCAACAACGCGTCGATAAATTAAAAGCCCCTATCTTGTGCTTGGTGGGCCCTCCTGGTGTCGGCAAGACTTCTCTGGGGCAATCGATTGCGCGCGCGACGAACAGAAAATTCGTGCGCATGTCTTTGGGTGGTGTGCGTGACGAGTCCGAAATTCGGGGGCATCGCCGGACTTACATCGGCTCCATGCCGGGCAAGATTTTGCAGAACATGAGCAAAGTCGCTGTTAAGAACCCATTGTTCTTGCTCGATGAAGTCGACAAGATGGGGATGGATATGCGCGGCGATCCTTCCTCGGCATTGCTCGAAGTGCTGGATCCAGAGCAAAACAGTACCTTCGTCGACCATTACGTCGAGGTTGAATATGACCTTTCCGATGTGATGTTCGTGGCGACCGCGAATACGTTGAATATCCCCGATGCCTTGCTGGATCGTATGGAAATTATTTTTGTGTCCAGCTACATGGAAGACGAAAAGATCAATATCGCCACGCGCTATTTGGTGCCCAAGGCGATTAAGAATAATGGACTCAAGCCGGACGAGATCAATATCTCCGAAAGTGCCTTACGCGATATCGTTCGCTATTACGTTCGCGAGGCGGGAGTGCGCGGTCTCGAGCGTGAAATTTCCAAGATTTGCCGCAAAGTGGTGAAGTCGCTGCTGCTCAAAGAGCGTGAAACAAAAGTCACAGTCAGTGCGCGGAACTTGGATAAGTATTTGGGTGTGCGCCGCTATTCTTATGGTGTGGCCGAGAAGAATAACCAGGTGGGCCAAGTTACCGGTTTGGCATGGACGGAGGTGGGCGGTGAATTGCTCACCATCGAAACCGCAGTGTTGCCGGGTAAAGGCAAGACCACTACCACAGGCAAACTTGGCGATGTCATGCAAGAGTCGATACAAGCGGCGCTGAGTGTCGTGCGTAGCCGTGCGCAACGTTTGGGGATAGACCCCGAGTTCTATCAAAAAACGGATCTGCATATACACTTGCCAGAGGGGGCGACACCGAAAGATGGTCCGAGCGCGGGCGTGGGCATGTGTACGGCGATGGTCTCTGCATTGACCGGTATCCCGGTTCGCGCGGATGTCGCGATGACGGGTGAAATCACTTTGCGCGGAGAGGTGTTGCCTATCGGGGGATTGAAAGAAAAATTACTCGCGGCGCAGCGAGGCGGTATCAAGACGGTGCTGATCCCCGAAGAAAACGTCAAGGATCTTGCCGAAATTCCCGATAACGTAAAAAACAAGTTGGATATTCATCCGGTCAAATGGATAGAACAGGTATTGGACTTGGCTCTGGAGCGCAAACCGGAACCTTTAGCGGACGTTGTGGCATCGCCAGTGGTCGCAGCATTGGCCTCGGATGCACAGCAGTCGGTGTCGGTTCCGACGATTAAGCATTAAAAAATGCAGCGCGGATTTTATTCGTGGAATGCGCGCTGGTTTTTTTGTTGTATTGCTTGACCAATGTTGCGTAGCCTTGATATAAAGCCCTCGCAGGGCTTTCCTGTTTTTTGAAACCAATAGAGAAGGGGACTTGGTATGAATAAATCTGATTTGATTGAAGCAATTGCACAATCCGCCGATATTTCGAAAGCAGCTGCGGGACGTGCCCTGGATGCGACTGTGGAATCCATCAAAAAAGCCTTGAAAAAAGGCGACACAGTGAGCCTCGTTGGTTTCGGTACATTCAAAGTGGGTAAACGCGCAGCACGCAATGGCCGCAATCCGCGCACGGGTGCGACCATCAAGATCAAAGCAGCGAAAGTTCCCAAATTTTCCGCTGGCAAAGGTTTGAAGGATGCGGTAAACTAGCCGTCTTTAGTCGGGTGCTTAGCTCAGTTGGTAGAGCACCGCCCTTACAAGGCGATTGTCGGCGGTTCGACCCCGTCAGCACCCACCAGGCTAAACAATTTTGGAGTGGTAGTTCAGTTGGTTAGAATACCGGCCTGTCACGCCGGGGGTCGCGGGTTCGAGTCCCGTCCACTCCGCCAATTTAAGGCGAACGAAAGTTCGCCTTTTTTCATATCTGTCGTTGATAAATATCTCAGGGTGCTAGGCTATGTTTGATTTCGTTCAAGA
>JABEVF010000097.1 GCA_013043965.1 Gallionella sp.
AATCTAGAATTCAAATCGTGGACACCCATGAATCTCTTGAAACCCTTATCAATGTTGACGTTGCCGCCGGCGCGTCTCAATTTAACCGGACACTAGTGTTACTTTCTACGGATAAAGGGAGCGGCACAAACGGCAGCGGCATATTACCTCACATTGGGGGCCTAGTCCGGGGCGAGCAAGGCCAGCTGCGCATCGCTCAGATAACACCACGCACCCTCGGCCAGATGCAGCTCTTCCAGCGTGAGTTTGCCGATCTGCGCGCGGCACAAGGCGACGCAATGATTACCTGCCGCGGCGAGCATGCGTTTGACTTGATGGTACTTCCCTTCCGCCAGCACGATCTCGATACGATGCCCGGCAACCATGCGGCAGCTCACCGCCGCCAGAGGCGCGGGCTCGTCATGCAGCTGCACCCCCTCGAGCAGCAACGTGACCAGCTCCGGCGTAACCGCATCGTGCGTGGTGGCGACATAGACTTTCGGCACGTGATGCCTGGGAGAGGATTGCCTATGGATGAACGGCCCGTCGTCCGACATCAGCAGCAGGCCGGTGGTGTCGTGGTCCAGCCTGCCCACTGGCTGCACGTCGCGCCTATGGAATTGCTCCGGCAACAGTGTGAGCACGCCGGGGTGATGGCTGGCCTTGCGCGAGCATTCAAAATTGGCGGGCTTGTTCAACGCGATATAAACGTGTTCGCGGTAGGTCCACGACTCGCCGAAGACCTTGAACTGCAAACCCGCCGTCTCGACGCGCTCGCGGCTGTCGTCCACCACCTCGCCGTTGATGCTCACTTCGCCGTCGTCTACCAGTTCGGCGCACCATTTGCGCGAACCGAAACCCTGGGACTGAAGAATCTTATCTAGTGTCATTTTGCTCATACCCGAACTTTAGCAGACGCGGCGCGATTTCAAAAAGCTCTGCACTAAACGCGCGTTTCGTAAATAATCCGTGACTCGTTCTCCCTGGTGTTTTTTGATGCCGCTGCCCTTCGCATTCCTTACCGTGATCCTGATCTGGTCCACCACGCCGCTGGCGATCAAGTGGAGCGCGCAGGGCGCGGGTTTCAGCTTCGCTGTGCTGTCGCGCATGACGCTGGGGGTCTTGCTGTGCATGGCCTTGCTGGCGGTACTGCGCATCCGTCTGCCCCTGCATAACCGCGCCCTGCACAGCTACGCGGCGAGCGGCACCAGCATGTTCGGCGCAATGGCACTGGCGTACTGGTCATCCCAGTTCGTCAGTTCCGGCATGATCTCGCTGCTGTTCGGCCTGTCACCGCTCATCACCAGCCTGGGCGCCAGGATATGGCTGCAGGAAGAATCGCTCACCGCCCCCAAATTGGCCGGCATGCTGCTGGCTCTGGTCGGTCTGCTGCTGGTGTTCCGCGGCGGTCTCGCGATCGGCACGGTTGGTGGGCTGATCGCCTTGCTCTGCGCCGTGGTCATTCAGGCCCTGGGCCTGGTATGGATCAAAAAGATCGGCGATGACAGCCCGCCGCTGGCAACCACACTGGGTTCGCTGGTGGTCGCCTTGCCTTTGTTCTGCGCCGTTTGGTGGCTGGCCGACGGGCGGTTTCCCGACACGATCCCGACACGCGCGCTGACCGCCATCGTGTATCTGGGCAGCGTGGGCTCGGTGCTGGGATTCTTGTTGTACTACTACCTCATCAAGCACATGGACACCGCGCGCATCGCGCTCGTCACGCTCATCACGCCGGTGCTGGCGCTGCTGTTCGGCCACACCTTGAACAGCGAAGCGATCCTGCCGCAGGAATGGGCGGGAGCGGGCTGCATCCTGCTGGGCTTGGGGGTACATCGCTGGGGCGCGCAAGCATGGCGGCGGGGCCGCGTTTGACGCGACACCGAGGCCGCGCTAGTCTGGGCCATTCCTTCGCCAAACGCCATGAACAAACCCGCCGCCCACCCCGCCCTCACCCTCAAGGACCGCAACGACATCAAGGCGCGCGGACTGCTGCTGGGAGACCGTCTGGATCTGAAGTCGTTCAAACTCTCCGACTGCCTGTCGACCACGCCGCTGACGCTGGAAGTCGATGCGGCGGGCGGCATCGCGGTGTTGTTTCGCTACGGCGTGGTGGTGTTGTTCGGCGTGCCGATCGCCGATGAGCCGCGTTTCATCGAATCGCTCAGACCCTTGCTGAGCAATGCCTACACGGCACCCGAAGTGGAGGAGCTGGATATCCATTGCGGCATGTCCAGCACCGGCGTGCAAAGCGGCACGGTTTCGCTGGACACCCTCTCGCTGGAGAAACTGCAGCTCATCGCCGACGCGCTGAGCAAGAATCTGGTGCTCTCGCTTTACGAAAAAAAAGTCGCCGGCGAATTCGACAAGATCGAGCCGCTGGCGCAGGAGCTGTCCACCCACGGCAGGGTGAGCGGCGGCTCCAAAAAACTGCTTTCCAAGATCGGCCACATGCTGCTCATCGAGCACCGCATGGTCGGGCGTGCCGAGATCGGCGACAAGCCGGAAACCTTGTGGGACTTCCCGCATCTGGAAGGGCTGTATGCCAGCCTGGAAGACGAGTTCGAGCTGATCGAACGCCAATCGGCACTGGATCGCAAGCTCGGCCTGATCTCGGACACGGCGCAGACGCTCGCCGACGTATGGGACAACAAACAACTGCACAAACTGGAGTGGTACGTGATCGGGCTGATCCTGTTCGAGATCGTACTCAGCTTGTCCGAACGTGCGCGCGGATTGTTCCAGTAAGTCTCACGCTAGAAAATCCCCATCCACATAGAACCATCGCCCATCCTCGCGCACGAAGCGACTCAGCTCATGCAGGCGGTGCGCGCGACCCGCGACCTTGTAGCGCGCGACAAATTCCACGGTGGCATGATCCTCAGATTGCGTTGTGTATCGCTTGATCTCCAGACCCAGCCACCTGCTGGTATCACCCGCCAAATCTAGGTTTGCGGGCCGAGTGCTGTGATGCCAGGTGGCGAGCAGATAGTCCTCGCGCCCGAGCACATAGGCGCTGTAACGCGAGCGCATCATAACCAGCGCGTCCGGCGCGGCCAATCCGTGGTGATAAGGCGCGCAACACTGTGCGTAATCGGCGCAACCACACGGGCATTCGCGCGCGAGGGGATCAGCCATCAGCCCGGCTCGCGAAAACGCCCGTGCAACACGACAGGCTCGACTTCGAGCAAGCCCGCGCCGCTGGTCAGCATGATGCTGTCTTCTTGTATGTTGCACTGCAAGACCATATTGCGCTGCGCCCAGGCGGCGAGGCGCTGCGTAGTTTCCGTGGCCAGTTTCAGAACGGTCAGATTGCTCTGGCGCTGCATCTTGTCGCGGTTCTCGCTCCACCAGATATCGGCGGAACGCCCGTAGGTGATCAGCACCACCAGCCTGGATCGCCCGCAAGCTTTGCGTATCAGCCGCTCGTCGGGCAGCCCTACCACGATCCAGGTCTGGATCGCGCCGGTCAAATCCTTGCACCACAGATCCGGCTCATCGTCGTTGCTCATGGCCTGCGCGAACGTCAGGTATTCCTCGGCATACAAGGCGAAAGCCAGCAGTCGCACCATCATGCGTTCGTCTGTCTCCGAAGGATGGCGCGCCAGGGTCAGCGCATGCTCGGCGTAATAGCCGCGATCCATATCGGCGATTTGCAGACTGGCTTTGTGTACGGTTGCTTTGATGGCCATGGGTGTGCGTGATGATTTTTGCGAGCGCGCATTCTAAGCGATACACGTCGCTGCCCCGCATAAATTCGGCACAGCAAGCTCGCTCCTAACCGGCCGCGCACGCGTGTAAAATGATAGCCCGCAGTCCGGACATGCCGGAACATCATTCAATCAGGATTTGGATCATGCAAACACTCACCGTCGCCACCACGCCTTTCAACGATCAGAAGCCCGGCACTTCGGGGCTGCGCAAGCGCGTCAGCACGTTCCAGAAACCGCACTATCTGGAGAATTTCGTGCAGGCGATCTTCGACAGCATCGCGGCTCCCGGCGGTTCCACGCTGGTGCTGGGCGGCGATGGCCGGCACTACAATCGCGAGGCGATACAGGTCATCCTGAAGATGGCGGCAGCCAATGGCTTCGCGCGCGTGATGGTAGGTCTTGATGGCATCCTTTCCACACCCGCCGCGTCCTGCGTGATCCGAAAATATAAGACGTATGGCGGCATCATCCTGTCGGCCAGCCACAACCCCGGCGGCCCGGACGGCGACTTCGGCATCAAGTACAACGGCAGCAACGGCGGCCCGGCCACCGAGACCGTCACCGGGGCGATCTACGCGGTGAGCAAGAGCATCGCGCAATATCGCAGTGTCAACGCGCCCGACGTGGCTCTGGATAAGCCGGGCGACCACAGGATAGGCAGCATGACCGTGACGGTCTTCGATCCGGTGGCGGACTACGCAGACTTGATGGAGTCACTGTTCGATTTCGGCGCGATACGCGAGTTGCTGGGGGCCGGATTCCGCATCAAGTTCGATGCCATGCACGCCGTGACCGGCCCGTATGCGCGCGAGATCTTCGTGAACCGCTTGGGCGCGTCGGCTGCCAGCGTGATGAATGCCGTACCCCTTCCCGATTTCGGCAACGGCCATCCCGACCCCAACCTCACGTATGCGCGCGAGTTGGTCGAGACCATGTATGGTGACAACGCGCCCGATTTCGGCGCAGCCTCGGATGGCGACGGCGACCGCAACATGATCCTGGGCAGGCATTTCTTCGTCAACCCCTCCGACAGCCTGGCCATCATCGCCGCCAACGCGCATCTCGTACCCGGCTACCGATCAGGATTGGCGGGCATCGCGCGCTCCATGCCCACCAGCGCCGCGGCGGACCGCGTGGCAGAGTCCCTCGGCATCCCCTGTTACGAAACGCCGACGGGCTGGAAGTTCTTCGGCAACCTGATGGATGCGGGCAAGGTCACCTTGTGCGGCGAAGAAAGTTTCGGCACGGGCTCGGATCATGTGCGAGAAAAAGACGGCCTGTGGGCGGTATTGTTCTGGCTCAACATCGTCGCGGCCCGCAAACAATCCGTGGAGACCATCACGCTCGAGCACTGGACCCAGTTCGGCCGCAACGTGTATTCGCGCCACGACTACGAGGGCATCCCCACCGATGCGGCCAACGGCGTGATGCAGCTGCTGCACGACAGCTTCAAAACGCTGCCCGGCAAGGAGTTCGGCCGCTACGCCGTCGCTTTCTGCGACGACTTCAGTTACACCGACCCCGTGGATGGCAGCGTCAGCACCGGGCAAGGGGTACGCATCCTATTCACCGACGGCTCGCGCATCGTGTTCCGCCTGTCCGGCACAGGCACCGAGGGCGCGACGCTGCGCATCTATCTGGAAGCGTTCGAACCCGATGTGAGCAAACATAAACTCGACGCGCAAACCGCGCTGGCGGAGCTCATCAGCATCGCCTTGCAAGTGACCGAGTTGCGCGCCAGAACGGGACGCGAAGCACCGACAGTGATCACTTAAACCTCACTATATAAGGAGACCATCATGGCCAACAAATACATCGTACAAACTCCCGACGCACCCGCCGCCATCGGCACTTACTCGCAAGCAGTGCGCATGGATAACACCGTCTACCTGTCCGGGCAGATCGGACTCGAGCCCAACTCCATGCAGATGGTCGAGGGCATAGAAGCGCAGGTGCATCGCGTGTTCCAGAACCTGCGCGCCGTCGCCGTCGCCGCGGGCGGCAGCCTGGACGACGTGGTCAAACTCAACATCTTCCTGACCGACCTGGGCCACTTCGCCAAAGTGAACGAGATCATGGCAACCTACTTCCACCAACCCTATCCCGCGCGCGCCGCCGTCGGTGTCGCGTCCTTGCCCCGCGACGCGCTGGTCGAGGCGGACGGCGTGCTCGTTTTGCAGTATTGAGCGCCGAAAAAGGATCCTGGATTAGCATGAACTTCCTCGCGATCTCCGGCAGCCTTCGTTCGGCTTCGTCAAATTCCGCCTTGCTCCGCGCCACCGCGCGTTTAGCTACGCCGGACACACCGATAGAAGTGTTCCTAGGCCTCGGTGAGCTGCCGCTTTTCAACCCGGATATCGAGGCCACGAACCCACGGCCGGTCGCCAAGCTGAGATCGCAAATCCTTGCCGCGGACGCGCTTATCATCGCCAGTCCGGAATACGCGCACGGCATCACAGGCGCACTCAAAAACGCGCTCGACTGGATGGTCGGCAGCGAGGCTTTCGTCAACAAGCCCATCGCTCTTTTCAATGCGGCACCGCGTGCGACTCACGCTTATGCCGCCCTCAGGGAGGTCGTCACGATGATGTCGGCAAGGGTTGTAAACGAGTCGTCCATCGTCTTGCCTGTGGGCGGTTACGGGCTAGATGAAGAAGGGATCTATGCCGACCCGGACATGTCGGTTTCCATCCGCGCCGCTCTGCGGGCGCTATCACATGCAGTGGCCGAGCTTCGCGAGCACGAACAGTTCGCGACGAGCTCATAGATCGTATTGGGCACGCCCGCAAAAATCTCCCCGGCCACCCTGGCGAAACTCGCCAAGCTCGGTGTCCACCACCGCAGCGATCTGTTGCTGCATCTGCCGTTGCGCTATGAAGACGAGACGCAACTTTCCCCCATCGATACCGTGCAACCCGGTACGACGGCACAGGTACAAGGGATCATCACGCATTGCGAGATAGCCTTTCGTCCGCGCCGCACCCTGGTGTGCCGCTTGCGGGACAGCAGCGGCGAGTTGACGCTGCGCTTCTTGAATTTCTATCCCAGCCAGCAGAAGCAGCTCGCGGTGGGCGGCAACATACGCGCCATCGGCGAGGCGCGCATGGGCTATTACGGGCTGGAAATGGTGCATCCGAAATGCCGCGCCGCAGCCGAGGACACACCGCTGCAACAAAGTCTCACGCCTATCTATCCGACCACCGCAGGCCTTGCGCAGGGGGTATTGCGCAAACTCATCAACAACGCGCTGGATGTCCTCCCCCTGCATGACACCTTGCCGGAATCCCTGTTGAGAGATTTGCATCTGGCGAGCTTCGGCGACAGCCTCAAGCTGTTGCACCGCCCCACGCCGGATGTCGCCGTCAGCCAGCTGGAAGAACGCAACCATGCCGCCTGGCGACGCATCAAGTTCGACGAATTGCTGGCGCAGCAGCTCTCGATGCGCGTGCATCACCGCGAGCGCGGCAAACGCCGGGCCCCCAAGCTTGCGGCGAAGAAAACGCTCGCGCGACAGCTCATCAAAGCGCTGCCGTTCGCGCTGACCAAGGCGCAGCAAAAAGTGCTGGGCGAAATCAACCTCGATATTGCCCAGCCCCATCCCATGCAGCGTCTATTGCTAGGCGATGTGGGCAGCGGCAAGACTATCGTCGCGGCACTCGCCGCATTGCAGGCCATCGAGAACGGCTATCAGGTCGCGTTCATGGCACCGACCGAGATACTCGCCGAGCAGCATTATCTCAAGCTGCGCGAATGGCTGGCTCCGCTGGGCCTGGAGCCGGTATGGCTGTCCGGCAGCATGAAGAAAAAGGACAAGGCCGCCGCCGCAGAACGCATCGCGCAGGGCGCCACACAGCTTGCCATCGGCACGCACGCGCTGTTCCAGGCCAGCGTCACGTTCAAGAAACTGGGACTGGTCATCGTGGACGAGCAGCACAAGTTCGGCGTACAGCAACGTTTGGCTTTGCGCAACAAGGGAAAGACTGCGGACACTGATACTCCGGCACCATCAAACACCCAAGAACCCCATCAATTGATGATGAGCGCGACGCCGATCCCGCGCACGCTGGCGATGAGCTACTACGCCGATCTGGACGTGTCGGTGATCGACGAACTGCCGCCGGGACGCACGCCCATCGTCACCAAGCTGGTGAGCGAGGCGAGGCGCGAGGAAGTGTGCGCGCGCGTGCGCGCCGCGTGCGGCAACGGCGAGCAAGTGTATTGGGTATGCCCGCTCATCGAAGAAGCTGAAACTTTGGAATTGCAAAACGCGCTGGAAACGCACCAGCAACTCACCGAGACGTTCCCCGAATTCAACGTCGGCCTGGTGCATGGAAAATTAGACAACGCTTTGAAAGCCAGTACGATGGCGGCTTTCAAGGCGGGTGAAATAAATTTGCTGGTCGCCACCACCGTCATCGAGGTCGGCGTGGATGTGCCCAATGCCAGCCTGATGGTGATCGAACACGCCGAGCGCATGGGTCTGGCGCAGCTGCATCAACTGCGCGGCCGCGTGGGAAGGGGAGTTGCGCAAAGCACCTGCATCCTGATGTTCCAGCAACCGCTGTCAGAGCTCGCGCGTGCGCGCCTGAAAGTGATATTCGAGAACGGCGACGGCTTTGTCATCGCGCAACAGGATTTGCACTTGCGCGGCCCCGGCGAATTGCTCGGCGCGCGCCAAAGCGGCGTGGCGATGCTGCGTTTCGCCGATCTCACCACCGACGAAGCGTTATTGGAACAGGCGCGCGGCGCGGCCGACATGTTGCTGCGCGACCATCCCGATGCGGCGCGCGCGCACCTGCAACGCTGGATGGCGAACAAACATGATTACCTGCACGTCTGACACCACCCCATGAAGCGCCACGACTGGCCAAAATTCCTGCCCGACCTGCCGGAGGCTTACGCGCCCTGGCTGCACGATCGCGGCTCGTTGACGGCGCGTATCCGGCAGCGTTGCGCGCATTTTGCCGTGCAGCCCGTGCACAACGGTCTGGCGCGCATCGCGTTCGATGAATCCAGTGTGCTAGGCATCCCGCCGCACCGATCGACCTGGTCGCGCGAGGTCTTTTTGCATGCCGATGGCAAGCCCGTCGTGTTCGCCCACAGCGCCTGTGCCCGGATACATTTGCGCGGGGTCTGGCAGGCCATGAGCGGCCTGGGCGACCGCTCGCTCGGCAGCCTGCTGTTCAGCCACCCGCTGCTCAGTCGCCAGCCGCTGCACTATCTGGCCTTGCGCGGGCATCACCCCTTGTATAGGCGCGCGGCCGGCGTGCTGGAGAATCCTCCCCCCACACTGTGGGCGCGCCGCTCTTTGTTTTGTTTGCATGGCGCACCGCTGCTGGTCACGGAAGTGTTCCTACCCGGGATATTGGAACTCAGGTAACGACCGTTATTCGCGCTTTCGCGGGTATATCGCACAGGTTAGAATCCCGGCATGAATCTCACCGAACGCCTCTCTGTCTACCTGGAACTCACGCGCCTCAACCGTCCCATCGGCATCTTGCTGCTGCTCTGGCCGACGCTGTGGGGGGTGTGGCTCGCGGGCAAGGGCCATCCCGCCTATCACATCGTGCTCATCTTCACGCTAGGCACAGTGCTTATGCGCTCCGCCGGATGCGTCATCAACGACTACGCAGACCGCGACATCGACTGCCACGTGAAGCGCACCAGAGCGCGCCCGGTCACCAGCGGGCGCGTGTCGTCGCGAGAGGCCTTGTATCTGGCGGCGGCCTTGACACTCGCGGCGGGGCTGTTGATCTTGCCGCTGAATGGATTGACACTGCTGCTCTCGATTCCTGCCGTCTTGCTCGCCGCCAGCTATCCGTATACCAAACGTTTCTTCGCCATCCCGCAAGCCTACCTGGGCATCGCCTTCGGTTTCGGCATCCCGATGGCCTACGCCGCGACGCTGGGCAATGTGCCGCCGGTGGCGTGGGTGCTGCTGCTCGCCAACGTTTTCTGGTCGACCGCTTACGACACCGAATACGCGATGGTGGACAGGGACGACGACGTGCATCTCGGCGTCCATTCCTCCGCGCTGCTGTTCGGGAAATACGATGTGCTGGCGGTGATGGTCTGCTATGCCATCACACTGCTCCTGCTCGCGCTGGCCGGGCTGATGGCTGGGTTGGGGGTGGCGTATTATCTGGGCCTGCTGGTCGCGGAAGGCATCGCCGCGTATCATTTCACCCTCATCAAGAACCGCGATCGGGAGGCCTGTTTCCAAGCCTTCCTGCACAACAACTGGTTCGGTGCGGCGGTGTTCGCGGGTATGGTTCTGGATTATTGGTTGCGATGAAGAACAGGGGCATGGTGCGGTGCGACCTTAGGCCTCAAGACCCGCCACCGACACGATAAGCGGCGTATTTCTTGGAGCTTTCCAGGTTGATCAGCTTGTCTTCCGCGCGCACGCCGTAGCGATTCGGGAAAGAGCCTTCCAGCCATTTCAATATCGGCATGAACTCGCGCCGTTCGGTTGCAGTCTCCATCTCTTCCATCTCGAACACGCCCAGGCCTTGTTCCACGGCCTGCAAATAAGTGTCCGAATCGCTGATGCTGGTCAGGAAAGGGAGCTTCAATGAAGCGAGGAATCGCTCCAGCGAGACATAAGGGGTGGCATTGCGGTTGCGCACACGGTTGGCCGCGACCGCGATCTTTGCTTTGGCGGTTAGCGCGCCGCCGACCAGATACAAGTCCTTGATGAAATCAGCCGTGGCGTGGATGTCGATAGGCGAAGGCGCGACCGGGATCAGAATGTAATTGGATTTACGCACCAGTTCCTTGAGTAACAGGCCGCCCGCCCCAGCGGGCGCGTCGATGACGAGCACCTCGGTATCGGTGGGTATCCAGCTGGTCTTACTGTGCAGTGTGAGCCCCCCTTTGGCGGGCGCGGCATTCGCCCCGTGTATGCCATCCCTGTTGGCTGGCCGGGTCCTCAGCCAATGCAGACTGGAGCCTTGCGGATCGTAGTCCATGATCGCGGTCCGATATTTCTTGCTGGCGTAGTAGCTGGCAAGATTCGTGGTCAGCGTGGTTTTGCCAGAACCACCTTTGGAGTTAATCACCAATATAGTCAACATACGCTCTCTGCTCCTCATGCGATGACCGTGCCATCGCGCGCGAACTGTTACACGTTCATCCGCTATCGTCAATTCGTCCGCCGCCATTAAGCGGCCCGCACCCGATGAATGGTTGCCAGCCGACAGGCAGGGACAAAAGGATTCACGGGCGTATGCCCATGCCTCACAGCGGAGGTCTTACTCTTCCAACAAACTTCGCAGCACCGTGACTCTTTTGGTTCCGGCATCACGCGGCAAAAAACGCCGCATGAGCCTACACCGAAAGAACGCCAATGCAGAGGAGTGCATAGCTCTTATTCTTCCAACAAACTTCTCAGCATCCAAGCGTTCTTTTCATGCACTTCCATGCGCGCGGAAAGCAGATCGACGGTCGGCTGGTCGCCCGCTTTTTCGGCGATGGGCAGCACTTCGCGCGCGGTGCGCACCACGGCTTCCTGCCCTTCCACCAGTTGCCGGATCATGTCTGTTGCCTTGGGCACGCCTTCGCTGTCTTTGATCGAGGTCAGTGCGGCGAACTGTGCGTAGCTGCCGGGGGCGGGGAAGCCCAAGGCGCGGATGCGCTCGGCGACCAGGTCGACCGCCATCCAGGCCTCGTTGTATTGCGCCATGAACATCAGATGCAAGGTCTGGAACATCGGGCCGGTGACGTTCCAGTGGAAGTTGTGCGTCTTGAGATAAAGGGTGTAGGTGTCGGCCAGCATGCGTGACAGGCCATCGGCGACTTTCTTGCGATCTTTTTCCGAGATACCGATGTTGATTGCGTTCTTGCCCATGATGCACTCCTGTATTGAAGAATCGGAGGCCCACTTTAACCCCCGCGCCGCAAAATTTCTACTACACTTTGCGCATGGACACGCTACCCTACCGCCAGAACCGCCTGCTGCGCGTCAGCTACAGCCTGATCGCGCCGCTGTACGACCTGCTCGTTGCGCGCGCCCTGCTCTCGGCGCGCACCCGATCGCTGCAATCCTTGCCGCGCAACGCCCCCTCGCGAGTATTGCTCAGCGGCGTGGGAACGGGACTCGACCTGCCGCTGCTGCCCGCGCTGCACCGTTACACCGCGCTGGATTTCAGCGCGGCGATGCTGGCGCGAGCCAGGCCGCGCGCAGCGGGTTTAGAAATGAAATTCGTATTGGGTGACAGCATGGCGTTACCCTTCGCCGCCGCGCAGTTCGATCATGTGGTGCTACACCTCATCACCGCGGTCGTGCCGCAACCCGCGCACTGCCTGAGCGAAGCCGCCCGAGTGCTAAAACCGGGCGGCACCGTCATTGTGCTCGATAAATTTCTGCGTCCGCAGCAACGCGCCTGGTTGCGCCGCGCGCTGAATCCGCTCTCGCGCCGGATCGCCACGCGCATGGACGTGGTGTTCGATGACGTGCTGCGTGCCGTGCCGGAACTGCAAGTCGTGAGCGATGTGCCGCTGCTGGCGGGCGGCTGGTTTCGCGGCATCGTGCTGCGCAAAACCGCCGCGCCTTGAACCTCTGATTGGCTATCGGGGTATGCGTACCTCGTGTTCGCCGAATCTGCCTTCCTCCGCCTTGGTGTGGCACGCGCCGCAATTGGACGCGCTCTTCACCTTGGGATTGCGCCAGGCACGCGCTGAGATTTCGTGATGTTCACGCTGGAACCAGTGTGTCTCGGTGATGCGCAATACCGGTTTGCCCGACCTTGTCTCGTCACGACTCGCGGCCTCGTGATGGAATAATTCACCCAACTCGCTTTGTGTCGCGGCATCGACACTGGCATCCGTGCCGAAGTGTTTGTCCAGATGCTGCATGATCTCGTGCCATGATGCGGCGGGCAGCATCTTGGGCGGGTAGACGACATGGCACGAGCCGCATTCGGCCTTGAGTTTCGGGTTGTTCAAGGTATAGGCATGACGATCGCGTTCGTCCTGGCTGTGCTGGTGGTGATCATGTTTCTGGTGACGCTCATCATCGTCATCGTCGCCGTGCGCATGGGCGGGCGATGCCGCCAGACACATGGCCAGCAGCACTACGCTCAGTGCCGGATAAGAAAATCTGTTGTTCATCGCCATACCTCCTGTTTAATTGCGCTTATACCCAGTCACGGGGTACGAGAAATTTATCGTACAACGCCGCTTCCGGCGTGCCCGCCTCGGGATGCCAGTCGTAACGCCATTTCACCAGCGGCGGCATGGACAGCAGGATGGATTCGGTGCGCCCATTCGATTGCAGGCCGAAGATCGTGCCACGGTCGATGACCAGATTGAATTCCACATAACGCCCGCGACGATACAGCTGAAAGTCGCGCTCGCGTTCGCCGTAAGGTGTGTCTTTGCGTCTTTCCAAGAGCGGCACATAGGCCGACAGGAGGTGGTCGCCCACGCTTTGCTGTATCGCAAAAGCGGTATCGAAATCCGGCACGCTCAGGTCGTCGAAAAAGATGCCGCCCACGCCGCGCGGCTCGTTGCGGTGCTTGAGGAAAAAATACTCGTCGCACCATTTCTTGTATTTCGCATGCAATCCGTCTCCGAACGGGGCCAACGCATTCTTGCAGGTCTGATGGAAATGCACCGCGTCTTCTTCGAAGCCGTAGTAAGGCGTGAGATCCATGCCGCCGCCGAACCAGAACACCTTCTCGCCGTCGGATTTGTGCGCCATGAACATGCGCACGTTCGCATGCACGGTCGGCGCGTAAGGGTTGCGCGGATGCATCACCAGCGACACGCCCATCGCCTCCCAACTGCAACCCGCCAGTTCCGGGCGATGCGCGGTCGCCGAGGCGGGCATCTTGTCGCCCTGCACATGCGAGAACGCCACGCCGCCACGCTCCAGCACATTACCTTCCTCGAGGATGCAACTGATGCCCTCGCCTTTGCCGATACTGGTTTTGTTTGCAGCCGAAGGACTGCTACCCGCTTCGCGAGCCCACGGGTCGCGGATGAATTTCTTGCCATCCACTTGTTCCAGGCGGGTGACGATCAGATCTTGCAGCTCGAGTAGGAATTCTTTGACAGCGTTGCTATCCATGTGCTCTCCAGAGTGATGCGTTGTTAATCGCGGATGATTCTATCATCCGCCCAGGTGCGTATCTTCGACGGTTTCTTGTTTTTCCCGACCCGTCCGGTCAACACCCACACCCGCTTGCCGAACATGCGCAGGCATTGCGCATAGGTCTTGGCCGGGCGCAGACCGGTGCGGTTTGCGCTGGTGGACACCAGCGCGCTACCCACGCCACGACACAATCCGGCGGCAAACTCATGCGCGGTGAGGCGCACCGCCAGCGTGTCGTGCGCACCGCGCAAACCGTGCGGCGTGGCGCTTCGCACCGGCATCAGATACGTCGTGGCCTGCGCGCCCGCCAATCGCAGACGCTGCTGTTGCTCCGGCGTGATCGGCAACAAATAACGCCTGACTTGCGCGTAATTCGCGGCGATCAAGATCAGGCCTTTGCGTTGCGGCCGCTGTTTGAGTTTAAGCAGCTTTTTTATCGCGCGATGATTCTGCGGGTCGCAGCCCAGGCCGTAACAGGACTCGGTGGGGTAAGCGATCAGCCCGCCCCGCCTGAGATGGCTGGCAAGCGCCCGATACGATGCAGGATGTCTAAGCACTTAAAATCGTCTCACAAGGCTGGTTTATTTTTTGCGTCCGATCGCGCGGTAACCGATATCGCGGCGCATCTGCGCGCCGTCAAAATGGATCTGGTCGACCACTTCATACGCGCGCTTCTGCGCCAGCTTCACCATATCGCCAAGGGCTACCACACACAGCACGCGGCCACCGCTGGTGACGACTTTGCCGTCCTGCATGGTCGTGCCCGCATGGAACACGTGCGCGTCGTCCGTCTGTTTTGGCACGCCCGTTATGACATCACCACGGCGCGGCGTGTCGGGATAATTCGCCGCCGCCATCACCACGCCCAGCGCGGTGCGTCTGTCCCATTCGGCTTCCACTTTGTCCAGCGTGCCCGCGATGGCGTGCTCGACGATGACCGCGTAGTCGCTCTTCAAGCGCATCATGATGGGCTGGGTCTCCGGGTCGCCCATGCGGCAATTAAATTCCAGCACCTTGATGCCGCCATCGGGCGAGATCATCAACCCCGCGTACAAAAATCCGGTGTAAGTGATGCCCTCAGATTCCATACCCTGCACGGTCGGCATGATGACCTCGCGCAAGGCGCGCGCATGCACATCGGGCGTGACCACCGGCGCGGGTGAATACGCGCCCATGCCGCCGGTGTTCGGCCCCTGGTCTCCATCCAGCAGGCGTTTGTGGTCCTGGCTGGTCGCCATCGCCAACACGTTCTTGCCGTCCACCATCACGATGAAACTGGCTTCCTCGCCCGCCAGAAATTCTTCGATCACCACGCGCGAGCCTTCTTTTTGGTCAAGCGCAGAACGGGCATCGCCGAGCTTGTTGTCAGACAACATCATGTCGATGGCATCGAACGCTTCCTGCTTGTTCATCGCGACGACCACGCCCTTGCCTGCCGCCAGGCCGTCGGCCTTGACCACGATGGGCGCGCCGTGTTTTTCCACATAAGCTTTAGCCGCAGCGATGTCGCTAAAGGTCTCGAAGAACGCGGTCGGTATGTTGTGGCGCGTCATGAAACGCTTGGCGAAATCCTTGGACGACTCCAGTTGCGCCGCCGCCTTGGTCGGGCCGAAAATCTTCAAGCCCGCCGCGCGAAACGCATCCACCACGCCCGCCGCCAGCGGCGCTTCGGGACCTACCACGGTCATGTAGATGTCTTCGCGTTTGACGAACTCGATGAGTTCCGGGATCGCCGTGATCGCGACATTCTCCAGCCCGTCTTCCAAAGCCGTGCCCGCATTGCCGGGTGCTACGAACACCTTTTGCACCTTCACACCCTGCGCCAGACGCCATGCCATCGCATGTTCGCGACCACCGCTACCGATTACCAGAATCTTCATAACAACCTCAACGTAGAGTGGGCAGATACCCACCGTTTTTATGTCCCGCGCGGGCATAACCAGCGACTTGCTATCGTTTTTTGATAGCTTAGTCGAATGGCTAGTAGTTTCATCAGATAAAGCTTGCCCGTCCTACCGCGCTGACCAAGCAAGTCGATAAAGCTGACACAGTAGTTGTATACAGCGATGTCGCCTTGTTTTAATTCTTGCATTCAGATTCCTTTCAGGCCCTTTGCCACAGAGCACACAGAGAAAACCAGATGACCTCTCTGTGTACCCTGTGGCTGATGTTCTTAATGCCTGAAATGCCTGAACCCTGTCAGCACCATCGCAATACCATGCTCGTCGGCCGCCGAAATGACTTCCTCGTCGCGCATCGAGCCGCCGGGTTGCACGACGGCCTTCGCGCCCGCCGCTGCCAGCACATCAAGGCCGTCGCGGAACGGGAAGAAGGCATCGGAAGCGACCACTGATCCGACCAGGCTCAGGCCTGCGTTTTGCGCTTTGATGGCGGCGATCTTGGTACTGTCGACGCGGCTCATCTGGCCCGCGCCCACACCTAAAGTTTGTCCGCCTTTACAGAACACGATGGCGTTGGACTTCACGTATTTCGCCACGCGCCAGGCAAACAGCAAGTCTTGCAGTTGCTCCTTGGTCGGCTGCGTTTTTGTCACAACTTTGAACTGCGAAGCCTGCACGTTGAGCACGTCCGGTGTCTGCACCAGCAGGCCACCACCTACACGTTTCATGTCGTATTGGTTATGCGCATCGGACAGAGGCACCACCAGCACGCGCACGTTCTGCTTGGCGGCGGTGACTTTCAATGCGGCTTCGGTCGCACTCGGCGCGATGATGAGTTCGACGAACTGGTTCGCGGTGATCTGCATCGCGGTCGCCTCATCCAGCTCGCGATTGAACGCGATGATGCCGCCGAACGCGGAAGTGGTGTCGGTCGCGTAAGCCAGCTTGTAAGCGTTCAGCGGCGTATCGGCAATCGCCACGCCGCACGGGTTGGCGTGCTTGACGATGACGCAGGCGGGTTGATCGAAGGTCTTGACCAGTTCCCAGGTCGCATCGGCATCGCCGATGTTGTTGTAGGAAAGTTCTTTGCCCTGCACTTGCGTATAGTTCGCAATCGAACCCGGCAACGGGGTCAGGTCCCGGTAGAAGGCTGCCTTCTGGTGCGGGTTCTCGCCGTAGCGCATGTCCTGCACCTTGGCAAAATTGAAATTGATCTGCGCGGGAAATTCGCTGCGTGCTCCGTCGCTGTTGATGGTGGTGAGGTAGTTGCTGATCGAGGCATCATAAGCGGCAGTGTGCGAAAACGCCTTTTTCATCAGCTCGAAACGCGTCGCAGCGGACACCGCGCAGCCGTTGGTCTGCATCTCGGCCAGCACATCGGCGTAATCGATCGGGTCAGTGACGATGGCAACGTGGCCGTGGTTCTTCGCCGCCGCACGCACCATGGTCGGTCCGCCGATGTCGATGTTCTCGATGGCATCTTCCAACATGCAATCCGGCTTGGCGATGGTCGCCGCGAACGGATACAGGTTCACCACCACCAGGTCGATGGTCGGGATGCCGTGCTTCGCCAGAGTCGCGACATGCTCGGGCAGGTCGCGGCGCGCCAGGATCCCGGCGTGGACTTTGGGTTGCAGCGTCTTCACGCGACCGTCCAGCATCTCGGGAAATCCGGTGTAGTCGGCCACTTCCATGCAAGGCACGCCGTTGCCCGCAAGCAGTTTCGCCGTGCCGCCGGTGGACAGTATCCTTACGCCCAGCTGGTGCAGGCCTTGTGCAAATTCCAAAACGCCGGATTTATCCGACACGCTGATGAGTGCTTGTTTGATCGCCATGATGTTTCCAATAAAAATAAATTCTTCCCCGATGAAACCACCAACCATTCCACCAGGTCGCCCAAGGACATCAACCAGATGGCGGGCTACCTCTCCAACCCTCTGAAGCCGCAACTAGCCAATCGATCAAGCCCGCAAACGGACAAGTCGCTGGTTATCACGCTTGCGGGCTTGAGGGCGAAAGAGTCGCTACGCGGGCTTGTTTAGTCGATGTCGTGTTGCAGCATTTTCTTGCGCAAAGTGTTGCGATTGATGCCCAGCATTTCCGATGCGCGTGTCTGGTTTCCGCCCACTTGTTCCAGCACTATTTCCAGCAGCGGTTTTTCCACGCATTTCATCACCATGTCATACAGCTCGCAACACGGCTGCTCGCCATCCAGGTCGTGGAAATATTCTTTGAGCGCTTTGCGTACATAGCGCGCCATGTCGTTCTCGTTGATTGCCCCGCACTCGCTCATATCGCCTGCCCGTCCAAATAATGCAAGTGCTGACCACGCTGCGCTTGCTCCGCAAAAAATTCATCCACCATCGCCATTTGCGCTGCCACGGTTTCCAACTGGTTCATCTGGTGACGGAAGGTCGCCGAGCCCACCAGGCCTTTGGTATACCAGGAGATATGTTTGCGCGCCACACGCAGCCCACTGTACTCGCCGTAGAAATCATACAGATCGTGCACATGCTCCACCAACACGCGATGGATTTCGCCCACTTCGGGAGGCGGCAGATGTTCGCCGGTCGCCAGGAAATACTCGATCTCGCGAAACAACCACGGACGGCCCTGTGCAGCGCGCCCTATCATCACCCCGTCCGCGCCCGAATACTGCAATACATCGCGCGCTTTTTCCGGCGTGGTGATATCGCCGTTGGCGATAACGGGAATCTTCACGCTGGCTTTCACGGCGGAGATCGTGTCGTATTCGGCATCGCCGGTGTAGGCGCAGGCGCGCGTGCGGCCATGGATGGCAAGAGCCTGGATGCCGCTGGCCTCGGCGATCCTGGCGATAGCTACCGCGTTGCGGTTGCTCTTGTCCCAGCCGGTGCGGATTTTCAAGGTCACGGGCACATTCACCGCGCCGACCACCGCCTCCAGCAGAGTCTTCACCAGCGGCTCGTTCTGCAACAGCGCCGAACCCGCCATCACATTGCATATCTTTTTCGCGGGACAGCCCATATTGATGTCGATGATCTGCGCGCCGTGATCGACATTGTGTTTGGCCGCCAGCGCCAGCATCTTGGGGTCGGCACCGACGATCTGCACGGAAATAGGATCGACCTCGCCCTCATGGTTGGCGCGGCGCAGCGTCTTTTCCGAACCGTACAACAGCGAATTCGATGCCACCATCTCGCTGACCGCCATGCCCGCGCCCATGCGTTTGCACAACATGCGAAAAGGCCGGTCGGTCACCCCGGCCATCGGGGCGACGATCAAATTGTTTTTCAGTTGGTAGGGACCGATGCGCATAGCTAAATCCGTATTGCGTTAATTAGCGTTGGGGGACGCATTTCGCGAAAGCGCGGATTATAAAGCAAGCGGACAGGATGGGCGAATCTCGCTAGAATCCACGCCTATGCAAAATTCGGCGCACTTTGATGTGGTGATTGTCGGCGGCGGACTGGTGGGGGCCAGCTTCGCGGCGGCGTTGGCGCGCAGCGGCCTGACGCTGGCGCTGGTGGAAAGCCAACCCGCCCCCGCGCCTGATCCCGCCTGGGACAGCCGCATCTACGCCATCAGTCCGGGCAGCCGTCGCTTCCTCGAACAAAGCGGGGCCTGGGACTTGCTCGACCCGCAACGCATCGCCGCCGTCGAGCAGATGCGCGTGTTCGGCGACACCGGAACGGAACTCAGATTCAGCGCCTATCAGATGGGGGTCGCCGAGCTCGCCTGCATCCTGGAGAACCGCGCGCTGCACTCCGCGCTGTGGCAGGTGTTGGCGCGGCAAGACGGCCTCACCCTGCTGCATCCGGCGCGCTGCAAAGCCTTGAGCGTAGCCGGTGCAGCCGCGACGCTGACGCTGGAAGACGGTCGCGGCATCACCGCCGATCTGCTCGTCGGCGCGGATGGACGTGATTCCTGGGTCAGGCAACAAGCGGGATTGTCGGCATCCCCGATCGACTACGGACAGCATGGAGTGGTCGCCAACTTCAGCTGCACGATCCCCCATCGCGGCATCGCGCATCAATGGTTTCGATCCGATGGCATCCTGGCTTTGCTGCCGTTGCCCGGCGAGCGGGTCTCGATGGTGTGGTCGGTCAGCCCGGAACAGGCAGCGCTTTTGTGCGCATTGCCCCACGCCGAACTCTGCGCCCAGGTCGCGGCCGCATCGCATCAAACCCTGGGCGAACTCGCCGTCATCACGGCGGCAGCCTCATTCCCGCTGCGCTCGCTCACACTGCCGCACATCAGCGCGCCGCGCGTCGCGCTGATCGGCGATGCCGCGCACAACATGCATCCGCTGGCCGGGCAAGGTGTGAACACCGGCTTTCGCGACGCGCAGCTACTCGCGCAACTCATCGTGGAGGGCGGCGCGCAAAACGATGCCGGCAACGCGCAACTCTTGCGCCGTTTCGACCGCAAACGCCGCGAGGACATTCTCTCCATGCAGGCCATCACCTACGGCTTGAAACATCTGTTCAATAACGACAATGTGCTGCTGCGCACGCTGCGCAACGGCGGGCTTTCTATCGTGGATCACCTAACCCCGCTGAAAAAAATCCTGATGCGGCATGCGTTGAATTGAATTACCGGTAAAAGCTGGCGCGATGGGCTGGCGCTTGAAGTGAGCTACCGGGGGCTGGCGTTCTAGGGGAGCCAGTTGAAACACTCTCTTACAAATCGCCCCTGGGTCGCAATACTTGGTTTACATCTCATGCCCAAGATGGGCGGCACGGGGGTGGGGTGCGAATTTTTTGGCGGGCGTTGTCGCCGCGATAAGCACCCGCTTAGGGGACCTGCCATGAAAAAAATAATATTTATACTCCTTGCCATCTTGTCCATCGCCCCGGCTTACGCTGAAGGGGGGCACGGGGG
>JABEVF010000098.1 GCA_013043965.1 Gallionella sp.
CTCGCTGGCGCGCGCCAGCGAGCACACGGTGGACCCGATGACGGCCTCCGCCACGGCTTGCACCGCCGCGAAATCGCCGGGACTCGCCGCCGCAAAACCCGCCTCAATCACGTTCACGCCCAATTTTTCCAGTTGGCGCGCGATACGTATCTTCATTTCGCGAGTCATCGCCGCACCCGGACTCTGTTCGCCGTCCCGCAGCGTGGTATCAAAAATAATTAACTTGTCAGACATGACTTGCTCCTGCAAATAGATATGACCTGCGACGCTTAAATGAAGTCGCCGCGCTTACTTACATTTTTTCGGAAAATAGTTAGCGCGCGCCGCGCAGCAGTAGCGCGGCCAGCAGGCTGAACGTGGAATGAAGCAAAGCGATGTGCGTAGAAAAATGCATAGCGAGGATATTAACAGTTTTATGCGTTCATGCAATCGGATGAGAATTTCTGCGCCTGCGCACGAACCACATCACGAAACCCGATAGAGCGTAAGCCAGAAACAAGCCAAACAATACGCCCGGCGGATAGCTGGAAATAAAAACAAAAACGAGCGCGACCAGAAAGATCACCAGGAACGGTACGCTCTTGCGCATATTGAAATCTTTGAAGCTGTAGAACGGCAGGTTGCTGACCATGCTCAGGCCCGCGAACACCGCGATCGCCGCCGCATACCAGCGCACCGATTCGCCCTTGACACCATAGTCCAGCATCACCCACACAAAACCCGCGACCAACGCGGCCGCAGCGGGACTCGGCAAGCCCTGGAAGTAGCGTTTGTCGACCACGTCGATGTTGGTATTGAAGCGCGCCAGGCGCAATGCCGTGGCACAGCAATAAATGAAAGCGGCAAACCAACCCCATTTTCCCAATCCTTTCAACGCCCATTCGTACACCACCAACGACGGGGCGACACCGAACGAAACCATGTCGGACAAACTGTCGTACTCCGCGCCAAATTCGCTTTGCGTGTGCGTCAGACGCGCGACGCGACCATCCAGACCGTCCAGCACCATCGCAATAAAAATCGCCACAGCGGCGATCTCGAATTTATTGTTCATGGCCTGGACAATGGCATAGAAGCCGGCGAATAACGCACCCGTAGTAAACAAATTGGGGAGCAAATAAATGCCGCGTTTGCGCAGGGTCATCGGTTTGCGTGTGTTGAATTCGTCCATGCGCGTAGGTTAACCGTTTTGCGGCAACATTGCCAAGATGGTCGTGGTCGCCGACACCTTGTCACCGATGCTGACCTTGACATCGGCATCCACAGGCAGGTACACATCCACACGCGAACCGAAACGGATGAAGCCGTAACGCTGGCCGCGCGTCAGCACATCCCCCGCCTTGACGTAACACAAGATGCGGCGCGCGATCAGTCCGGCCACCTGGACGAAGGTCACCGTTTGCGCATCGGCAGTCCGCAGCACGATGGCGTTGCGCTCGTTCTCCAACGAGGCTTTGTCCAGATCGGCATTCACGAATTTGCCGGGAAAATACTGGACCTGCTCTATCTTGCCGTCCACCGGGCTTCGGTTGGAATGCACGTTGAACACGTTCATGAACACGCTGATCAGAATCGCCTCGCGTTGCCCATAAGGATCCTGAGCGCGCTCGACCTTTATGACACGGCCATCGGCCGGAGACAGAACCGCACCGACAGCTTGAGAAATCTCGCGCGGTGGATCGCGAAAGAATTGCAGCACGAACAGCGCGATGATCCACACGGGTATCGACCAGGCGGCACACCAGATGGTGGCGGAGATAGCCAGTATCAGCGCAATCGCCAAGAATGGCCAACCCTCGCGGGCGATGATGGGGTGGGGATAATTTTTCATTTTAGCCTGTGGCCGGTAGCTTGTAGCACCATCACTCCCTCTCCCAGAGGGAGAGGTAAGCTACAGACTACCAGCTACTGGCTTATTAGTTTTTAGATTGATCGACCAATTTGTTCTTGGTGATCCAAGGCATCATGCCACGCAATTGCGCGCCGACTTTTTCGATCGGGTGTTCGGCGTTCAAACGGCGCCGTGCGGTCATTTCCGGGTAATTGGTGCGGCCTTCCAGAATGAACTGCTTGGCGTAGTTGCCGTTCTGGATATTGGCCAGACATTCTTTCATTGCGGCACGCGCCTGATCGCCAATCACGCGGTGACCGGTCACGTATTCACCATATTCCGCATTGTTGGAAATCGAGTAGTTCATGTTGGCGATACCGCCTTCGTACATCAAATCCACGATCAATTTCAATTCGTGCAGGCATTCGAAGTACGCCATTTCCGGTGCATAACCGGCTTCTGTCAGGGTTTCAAAACCCGCCTTCACCAGCTCCACCGCACCGCCACACAACACGGCTTGTTCGCCGAACAGGTCGGTCTCGGTTTCTTCGCGGAAGTTGGTCTCGATCACGCCACCCTTGGTACCGCCATTCGCCGCCGCATAAGACAGCGCGATGTCTTTGGCCTTGCCGGACTGGTCTTGGTACACCGCGATCAAACTCGGCACGCCGCCGCCTTTGAGGTATTCGGAACGCACCGTGTGGCCCGGGCCTTTGGGCGCGATCATGATCACATCGATGTCGGCGCGGGGGATCACCTGGTTGTAATGCACGTTAAAACCGTGCGCGAACGCCAAAGCCGCGCCGGCTTTCATGTTAGGCGCGATGTCGTGGTTATAAACGTCAGGGATATTTTCATCCGGCAACAGTATCATCACCACGTCGGCGGTCTTAACCGCGGCGGCGACTTCCGCCACTTTCAAACCGGCCGCTTCGGCTTTCTTCCAGGATGCGCCGCTCTTGCGCAGCCCCACGGTGACGTTCACGCCCGAGTCGCGCAGGTTTTGCGCGTGTGCGTGGCCTTGTGAACCGTAACCGACGATGGTCACTTGCTTGCCTTTGATTAGTGAGAGGTCTGCGTCTTTGTCGTAATAAACTTTCATGTCGTTCTCTTTCGTTAAAAATTCAAATAAAAATTACAGCTTCAGAATACGTTCACCGCGCCCGATGCCGGAAGCCCCGGTACGCACGGTTTCCAAAATCAGATCGCGGGCGATACTCTGCAAAAAACTATCCAGCTTGGCACGCGTGCCGGTCAGCTCGATGGTATAGGTATTGGCGGACACATCCAGAATGCGACCCCGAAAAATATCGGCCATGCGCTTCAACTCGTCACGTGCCGCGCCTTCGGCTCTCACCTTGACCAACATCAACTCGCGCTCCAGATGCTCGCCCTCGCTCAGATCCATCACCGCCGCGACATCGATCAGCTTGTTCAATTGCTTGGTGATCTGCTCGATGACCGCATCGGAGCCGCGCGTCACGATAGTCATGCGCGACAGGGTCGCATCCTCGGTGGGTGCGACCGTGAGCGATTCGATGTTGTAGTTGCGTGCCGAGAACAAACCCGCCACACGCGACAACGCGCCCGCCTCGTTCTCTATCAATACAGAAATAATGTGGCGCATCACAAGTCCTCCGACAAAACCACTTCCGACAAACCTTTGCCACCGGGAACCATGGGGAACACGTTTTCTTTGGGGTCGGTTTGGAAGTCCATGAATACCAGCTCCTTCTTGCGCGCGAACGCCTCCTTCAACGCCGGTTCCACATCGGAAGGCTTCTCGATGCGCATACCCACGTGGCCGTAAGCCTCTGCCAGCTTCACAAAATTGGGCAAGGCATCCATGTACGACTCCGAATAACGGTCGCCGTGGAAGAACTGCTGCCATTGCCGCACCATGCCCAGATAGCGATTGTTCAGCGACAGCACTTTGATCGGCAGATGGAACTGCTTGCACGTGGACAACTCCTGGATGTTCATCTGGATACTGCCTTCGCCGGTGACGCAGGCGACGGCCGCATCAGGATGTTTGAGCTGCACGCCCATCGCGGCGGGCAAGCCGAAGCCCATCGTACCTAGGCCGCCGGAGTTGATCCAACGGCGCGGCTGATCGAACTTGTAATACTGTGCCGCCCACATCTGGTGCTGGCCCACATCGGAAGTCACGAAGGCATCGCCGTGCGTGATCTTGTACAGCGTTTCGATCACGTACTGCGGCTTGATGATCTCGGTGGAATTCTTATAGCGCAGCCCGCCGCCCTTGTCATGCCACTCTTTGATCTGCTTCCACCAAGCGGCCAAATCTGTGGCATCTGGTTTCCGCTTGCTCGCGCGCAACACCGCCAGCAACTCATCCAACACCGGCTTGAGTTCGCCCACGATAGGCACATCGACTTTGACGCGCTTCGCGATGGACGAAGGATCGATGTCGAGATGAATGATCTTGCGCGGCACTTGCGCGAAATGTTCGACGTTGCCGACCACACGGTCATCGAAACGCGCCCCAACCGCGATCAGCACATCGCAATGCTGCATCGCCATATTGGCTTCATAAGTGCCGTGCATCCCGGGCATGCCGACGGACTGTTTATCAGTCGCGGGGAAGCCGCCCAAACCCATCAGCGTGTTGGTGCAAGGATAGCCGAGCAGATGGACCAGGTCTGTCAACTGCGCCGACGCGCCCGACAATACCACCCCACCACCGGCATAGATCATCGGGCGCTTGGCTTCCAGCAACAGTTTCGCAGCAAGCTTGATCTGTGCGCTATCGCCTTTACCCACCGGGTGATAAGCGCGGATGCTCACCGTTTTCGGATAACTGAATTCGGTTTTTTGATTGGAGATATCCTTGGGGATATCCACCAACACCGGGCCGGGCCGCCCCGACTTTGCCAGATAGAAAGCTTTCTTGATCGTGGGCGCAATATCCTTCACGTCTTTGATCAGGAAGTTATGCTTGACGCAGGGACGCGTGATGCCGACTGCATCGACCTCCTGAAAAGCATCTTCACCTATCGCATAGCTCGGCACCTGGCCGCTGATCACGACCATCGGGATAGAGTCCATGTAAGCAGTCGCTATCCCGGTGACGGCATTGGTAATGCCGGGCCCCGAAGTCACCAACGCCACGCCGACCTGATCGGAACAGCGCGCATAACCGTCGGCCGCATGGATCGCCGCCTGCTCATGGCGCACCAGAATATGCTTGACTTGCTCCTGCTGGAACAGCGCATCGTAAATATGTAGTACTGCCCCGCCGGGATAGCCGAAGAGGTACTCGACCCCCTCTTCCTGCAAACAGCGGATAGCGATTTCTGCGCCCGTCAATTCCATCACAAACACCTTAAAATTTAAGCCAAAAAGACCGTGTAAGATAAAGGTTAGTCGGGTTTTGGTCAACCTTCGCCGTGTTCTTAAAGTGGTTTCAAGCGACTTTGCCGGCAATTTGCTACCATGCCCGCTCTTTCACATGGGTGATCAAACTGAGCAATCCAGCCGAATTAAGCAAATTTTTAAGCAGCGTGGAACGCCGTGCTTTCAAGCAGGCGAGTTTTGCCGTGCGCGACACGCATGCGGCGCTCGACATCGTGCAAGACGCAATGCTCAAGCTCGCCGAAAAATATGGCGGCAAACCCGTTGAAGAACTCCCCATGCTGTTTCAGCGCATCTTGCAAAACACCATACGCGACCACTATCGCCGCCTGTCTGTCCGCAACGCCTGGACGAGTCTATTCTCCGCACTTCAGCCCAAGCATCAAGAAGAAGAATTCGACCCTTTGGACGTGCTTGAGGATGACGAGAATCAAAGCGCTCCGTCCCCACCCCACGCCTCGTTCCAACAGAAGCAACTGATCGCCCTGATCGAAACCGCACTCGGCGAGCTTCCGGCGCGTCAACGGGAAGCCTTCCTGCTGCGTTACTGGGAGGGATTAGACACGACCGAAACTGCCGCCGCCATGGGCTGCACTGAAGGAAGCGTCAAAACCCACTGTTCCAGAGCAACCCATGCACTCGCGATAGCGATGAAAGCAAAAGGAGTCGAACTGCCATGACGACCAAACTAGACCCAAAAAAAATCACTCAACTACTTGATCAAAGCACCCGCCAATTGGACGGGAAAATTTTATCCGCACTGCAGCAGTCGCGGGCTCAGGCCTTGCAAAGACAGTCCACACCGGTGCAGGTACTGGGGTTCGCGGGTGACGGCTGGACACACTTTCCGCTTCCCCGCTCGGCGCGGCAGTGGATAACGATAGGCCTGCTTGCACTGGCACTGGCGAGCGGTGCGAATCTTTGGTGGCAACACACCCGCCATCAACAAATCATCGATACTGACGTAGAGATCTTGACTGATGAATTACCCATAGAACTGTTTGTTGATTAACCCAAGGTATGACCGCATGAAGCACGTCCTTACGTCGGGATTTTTTATCGTTTTCCTCAGTGTCGCGCCGCTTTGCGCGGCAGAGCAATGGCAAAAGCTCAGCCCCCAACAACAGCAAGCTCTCGCCCCGCTCGCAGCGGAATGGAACAGTCTGCCCGAGCAGCAGCAAAAGATTCTGCTCGCGGTGGCCAAGCGCTACCCCCATCTCTCTCCGGCGGCGCAACAGCGTATGCAGCATCGCCTTGTTTTATGGAGCAACCTCACGCCGGCGCAACGCAAAGCGGCCCGCGAGAAATATCGCGCCTTCAGCAAAGTACCCGAAAAAGAACGCGAAGCGGTAAAGCAAATGGTCAAAAAGACACAGGCCGCGGCTTCAACCAGTCCGGCTAGCGGCGTTCCGTCCACCACAGCAGCGTCAACCCGATAAGCAGAAACAACACCGTCATGGCGCTGGCGCTCATCAAGGGCTGCCAGTTGTTGAGCGCACCCAGACTCGCGAACAGCCGCCCCACAAAGTGGAAGGTCAAGCCCAGCACGATACCCATGAACATCTTTGCGCCTATGCCGCCCGAGCGGTGCTGATGGCCGGCAAAAGGCAGGGCCAAGACCATCATCACCAATACCGCCAGCGGGTAAATCAATTTATTCCACATGGCGATCTCATAGCGCGCGCTTTGCTGGTGGTTGTCGCGCAAATGGCTCGCATATTGATACAAGTTCCATGCCGACATTTGCTCCGGGACGACTAGCAACACACTCAGCAAATCGGGGTTCAAAGCCGAATGCCACTCCTGGGTTGCGTTGGTATACACCGTGGTCACCAGCTTATCGAAGCGGGTTTCCACAGTATCTTCCAGCTGCCAGCGTCCAGATTCGATAAAGTTGGCGCGCTTCGCGTTGATGATGGACAGCAAATGATAGGCGTCATCGAATTTGTAGATGGCGATGTTGTGCAAACTGGTATCCGGCATCACATTCTTGACGTTGACAAAACTTTGCTCGTCTTTAACCCAGACCCCGGAACGAAACTCTTGCAGCGACACTTGCGCATTTTTGGCTTTGAGTCTCAGCTGCTGCGCCATGCGTTCGCTGGGCGGCGCAATAAATTCGCCGCACACGAAACTCAGCGCCACCAGCGGCAGGGCGATCTTGAACAATGCAGCCAGCATCTGGGTGAGCGATGCACCGGATGCACGATACACCGTCAACTCCGAATTCGCGGCCATCTGCACCAGCGCGGAAATGGTCCCCACCAATACCGCAACAGGAAACAGCTCGTAGATATGGCCCGGGATAGTCAGCGCCACGAACAGCAACACATAAGTCAGGCGATATTGGCCTTGCCCGATCCCATTCAGCTCGTTGACGAAATCCAAAAAAGCGAACAGCAGAATCAGCGCGCTAAACACCAATGCCACGCCGGCATAAATTTCACGTCCGAGATAACGCGTCAGAATATTCATTTACCCAGCATCCTGCGCATCGAAAATAGCGACATGCGCCAGTAGAACAACATGACGACGACCGCCAACATCACGCTATGTATGACCCATAAGCCCAGCGCGGGCGATATCTTCCCGGTCCCGACCCAGGAATTGGTGACGCTGATCATATTGGTATAGACCATGTACAAGACCAGCGCCACGACCAGATTCAGCGAGCGTCCCGCCCTCGGGTTCACATAACTCAAGGGGATGGCCAGCAACGCCAGTATCGCGGCACTGATAGGTAAACCGATACGCCATTCCAGCTGAGACAGATTCCAGGTAGTGGGATTGCTCCATAGCTCGACAGTCGACATGGCATTCAAATTGGGCAACATCTGTTTGGCGGGCACACTATCGATACGCACGGCATAGCGGTCGAACTCTACCAGGCGATAATCGCGCCGACCCGGGATCCCTTCGTAGCGAGTGCCCTTGAGCAGCACCAGGAAACGGTCGCCATTCGGCCTGGTTTCCTGCAAACCTTGTTTGGCCATCATCGTGCCCAGCTTGCCGTTCTGTTCGGACTGCACAAAAATATTGCCGACCCGATTTGAACCCAGCTCGGCGTTATCCACGAAATACACCCGATCCGCCTGTTTGGATTCGCGGAAGGTGCCCGGTGTCGCGGCGGTCACATCATCGCGACTTTCCAAACCATGTTTGTATTCGTCGGCCTTATGCAAGGCCCAGGGCGACAACACCAAACTGAGCAGCGCGATCAGGCTCACCACCGGCAATGCATACACCAATACCGGGCGTATCCAGCGGATCAATCCGATACCCGAACCGAACCATACCACCATCTCGCTGTCCCGGTAGCTGCGCGATAGCGTCAACAGGATGGACAGGAACAGGCTGATGGAAAGCAGCACGGGCAAATAATTCATCGCGCTGAAACCCAGCATCGCCAGCACCCCATCGACCGCCAGTCGACCGCTGACCGCTTCGCCCAAAAAACGGATAAGCTGGCTGATGACGATAATGCCCAGCAACACCGCAAAAAGCAGCAAACCGTTGTTGGCAAACTCGCGCACCAACGCACGCTGAAAAATCCCCGCGCGCGCTTGCTTTGACTTTATAGGCTGAGATTGCGGATAATCGGGCATTGGAACGATAAATTTAATTTGAGGAGTGGCGCGTGGAATTTAGCATAAAACAAAGCAATTCGGAAAAACAGCGCAGCGCTTGCGTGGTCGTCGGCGTGTATGCGGGCGGCAAACTTTCACCCGCCGCGCTGGCGCTCGATCGCATCGCCCAGCATCACTTGAGCGAGGTCATCGCGCGCGGCGACATGGATGGCAAGCTGGCGAACACGCTGGTTCTGCATCGGGTTCCCGGCATCGTTGCCGAACGCGTGCTGCTGGTCGGCCTGGGCAAGGCCGCAGAATTTTCTGCCAAACAATTTATCGATGCGGTGCGCGCCAGTCTGGGCGCGCTGCATAAAACGGCCAGCAAAGACGCGGTCTTTTACCTCACCGATCTGGCGGTAAAAGGCCGCGATGAAGCCTGGAAGATCAAGCAATGTGTGTTGCACGCCGCCGAATCGGTGTTCCGCTGCGACCAACTCAAAAGCAAACCCGCCGACGCGCCCGCACTGCGCAAGCTCCAGCTGGGTTGCGCGGACAAACCCGGCACCGCCGCACAAACCGCGCTGGAACAGGCCAAGGCCATCGCCAGCGGCATGGCACTGACCAAGACCTTGGGCAATCTGCCCGGCAACATCTGCACGCCGACCTACTTGGCCGACCAGGCAACAGCCATGGCTAAGACCCATAAGCTCAAGGTCACCATCCTCGAAGAAAAGGACATGGAGAAGTTGGGCATGCACTCGCTGCTTTCCGTGTCACACGGCAGCCGTCAACCCGCCAAGCTCATCACCCTCGAATATCAGGGCGCGGACAAAAAACAAAAACCTATCGTGCTGGTCGGCAAGGGTATCACGTTCGACTCCGGTGGCATTTCGCTCAAACCCGGTGCGGAAATGGACGAGATGAAATACGACATGTGCGGCGCGGCCAGCGTGTTGGGCACCCTGCAGGCCATCGCCGAAATGAAGTTGAAACTCAATGTCGTGATCGTAATCCCGAGCAGCGAAAACTTGCCCGACGGCTCGGCCAGCAAACCCGGCGACATCGTCAAAAGCATGTCGGGTCAGACTATCGAGATCCTCAACACCGATGCCGAGGGCCGCCTGGTGTTATGCGACGCGCTGACGTATGCGGCGCGCTTCGAGCCGGACACCGTGGTGGACATCGCCACGCTCACCGGCGCGTGTGTAATCGCGCTGGGCCATGTGGCGAGCGGCTTGTTCAGCAACGAGGACAAGCTCGCCAAAGAATTATTGGCGGCGGGTGATGAGGCGCAAGACCGCGCCTGGCACATGCCACTGTGGGACGACTACCAACAGCAACTCGACAGCAACTTTGCCGACATGCAGAACATCGGCGGACGCGCCGCCGGCAGCATCACCGCCGCGTGTTTTTTGTCGCGCTTCACCAAAGACTACCGCTGGGCGCATCTGGACATCGCCGGCACAGCCTGGAAATCCGGCAAAGAAAAGGGTGCGACGGGTCGCCCCGTGCCGTTGCTCACGCAATATCTGATCAATCGCGCGGCAGCGAAATGAACCGACAGCCAAACACAGCTGTAGGAGCGCAGCTTGCTGCGCGATGTGCAATCGTCCGACAAGTCGGGCTCCTACAGTTGTTGGAACTATCTACATTCCTGACTGAACATCTGGCATGACTAAAGTCGACTTCTACACGGGTTCGGAGGACAAGCTGCGCACCGCGTGCCAATTGAGCCACAAGGCGATGCAGAACGGCGTCCGGGTATTGCTCGGCACGCCCGATGCGGCGACCTGCGACGCGCTGGACAAACTGCTCTGGCACTACCCCCCGACGGCTTTCATCCCGCACTGTCGCAGCAATGCCGACGAGGCCGAACACACGCCTGTGTTGCTCGGCATGGATGAGGGGAAATTCCCCCACCATGAATTGCTCATCAGCCTGCATCCCGAAACACCGGGATTCTTTAGCCGCTTCGAGCGTGTCATCGAAATCGTCGGTAGCGATGCGGAAGACAGTCTGCGCGGTCGGGCGCGTTTCAAGTTTTATCGTGATCGAGGCTACGAGTTGCGCCATTTCGATTTGAGCGCCAAGGCCAAACCATGATGGCACCCGTCGACCCGCCCGATCTGCCCTTGCTGACCGACATCGTCGACACGGAAGACAAACCCGCCGTCATTCCCACACTGACCGAAATCGTGCCGGCGAAAACGCCTACACATGTGTCCACATCGCCGGACGAGCCTCTCGCGGCAGCAGAAGCCCCGCCACAACAAGATTTCGGATCGCATTCGATCGCGCAGATGGCATCAAAATTGATATGGAACGCGCCATCCGACACACCGGTAATGCCTGGCCCAGTGCAACGCAACATCAACGAAGCGGATATCCAGCAACTGGCCGACCACTTCGAGACACATCTGGAATCGGTGTTTACCGCCAAACTCAACCGTCATCTGCAACAACTGCATCATCAAGCGGTCAAGCTCGCGATCTCGGAACTCAAAAGCGAATTGCCCGGGTTGCTGCGCAAAGCGCTCGACACGACCGAACTCAAAAAATAGCGCTTGCTGCACGGCTCATTAGCCGGCAGGGGCACGCCTTGTTATAATCGCCCCCCTTCGACCCGCCCACTACAGGCTACGCGCATCGCCGCCACCAGACATCGCCATGGAACACAAAAAAAATAACGAGCTCGCCAAAAGTTTTGAACCGAAGAACGTAGAAGCACACTGGTACCCCAAGTGGGAACAATCCGGTTATTTCAAGGCTGGGCTAGAACCGAACAAGAGCGAATCTTTCTGCATCCAGCTGCCGCCGCCCAACGTCACCGGCACGCTGCACATGGGCCACGGCTTCAACCAGACCCTGATGGACACGCTGACGCGCTATTACCGCATGAAGGGCGACAACACGCTGTGGCAACCGGGTACCGACCATGCGGGCATCGCCACGCAGATCGTGGTCGAACGCCAATTGGATGCACAGAACATCTCGCGCCACGACCTCGGCCGCGAAAAGTTCATCGAAAAGGTGTGGGAGTGGAAGGAGTTCTCCGGCAACACCATCACCCAGCAGATGCGCCGCCTCGGCACCTCGCCGGACTGGTCGCGGGAGCGCTTTACAATGGACGAAGGCCTGTCGCGCTCGGTCACCGAGACTTTCGTGCGCCTGTACAATGAAGGCCTGATCTATCGCGGCAAGCGCCTGGTGAACTGGGACCCGAAACTGCACACCGCAGTAAGCGACCTCGAAGTGGTGCAGGAAGAAGAAGACGGCTTCATGTGGCACATCCAATATCCGCTGGTGGAAAAAGACAGCGTCGGCGGACTGACTCACCTCACCGTTGCCACCACCCGCCCCGAGACCATGCTGGGCGACGTGGCGGTGATGGTGCATCCTGAGGACGAGCGCTACAAGCACCTGATCGGCAAGCAAGTCATGCTGCCGCTGTGCAACCGTCCGATTCCCATCATCGCCGACGCATATGTGGACAGGGAATTCGGCACGGGTGTCGTGAAGGTCACGCCCGCGCATGACTTCAACGACTACCAAGTATGGTTACGCCATCTAAACGAAGATGGCTCTCACAAACTGCCTCTTTTCAGCATCCTCACATTGGATGGAAAAATTGGACTGCTCGGCCTCAATCCAAGCCCAGAAGATCGCGCTATCCTCTCAAAAGATAAGCACGGCAGCACTGGGGTTGTAAGAGGCCCAACGGGCCATCCGATTTTCAACACAGAAATCTTCCCATCTAAATACCTAGGCTTGGATCGATTCGTCGCGCGCAAACAGATCGTCGCCGATTTGGAGTCTGCAGGGTTGCTGGAAAAAACCGAGAAGCACAAACTCAAAGTGCCGCGCGGCGACCGCACCGGCGTAGTCATCGAGCCTATGCTCACCGACCAATGGTTTGTCGCGATGAGCAAGGCTGGGCCAGAAGGAAAAAGCATCACCGAGCAGGCGCTGGAATGCGTTTCCTCCGGCGAGATCAGGTTCCACCCCGAGAACTGGGTGAACACCTACAACCAGTGGCTGAACAACATTCAGGACTGGTGCATCTCGCGGCAACTGTGGTGGGGACATCAGATCCCTGCCTGGTATGGGGACAACGGTGTAGTGTTTGTCGCGCACGACGAAGCCGAAGCGCGCAAGTTGGCAGACAAGGCCGGTTACACCGGCAATCTGAAGCGTGACAACGATGTGCTCGACACCTGGTTCTCGTCCGCGCTGTGGCCGTTCTCCACGCTGGACTGGGAGATGGATAAGCCGTTCGACGCACAGAACGAATTCGTGCAGAAATATCTGCCCTCTACCGTGCTGGTCACCGGTTTCGACATCATCTTCTTCTGGGTGGCGCGCATGGTGATGATGACCAAGCACATCACCGGCAAGATCCCGTTCAAGGACGTGTACGTGCACGGCCTGATCCGCGACGCGGAAGGCCAGAAGATGTCCAAGTCCAAGGGCAACGTGCTCGACCCGATAGACCTCATCGACGGCATCGCCCTTGATGAACTGGTGAAAAAACGCACCACCGGCTTGATGAATCCGAAACAAGCCGAGCAGATCGAGAAGCGCACACGTAAAGAATTCCCGGCAGGCATCCCCGCGTTCGGAACAGATGCTTTAAGGTTCACCTTCGCCTCGCTCGCCTCGCCCGGACGCGACATCAAGTTCGACATGCAACGCTGCGAAGGGTATCGCAACTTCTGCAACAAACTGTGGAACGCCACGCGCTTCGTGCTGATGAATTGCGACGGCCACGATGTCGGTTTGGACCAGTCGCTGCCGCTGGAATTCTCCGCAGCCGACAAGTGGATGATAGGCGAACTACAAAAAGCCGAAGCCGAGATGGCCACACACTTCGCCGATTACCGTTTTGACATGGCGGCGCGCACCGTGTACGAGCTGGTGTGGAACACCTATTGCGACTGGTATGTGGAACTGGCCAAGGTGCAGATTGCAAGCGGCGATGAAGCGCAGCAACGCGCCACGCGCCGCACGCTGGTGCGCGTGCTGGAGACCATCCTGCGCCTGGCACACCCGATCATCCCGTTCATCACCGAAGAGTTGTGGCAATCCGTCGCGCCGATGGCAAACCAGAAGGGCGACAGCATCATGCTGCAAGCCTACCCCAAGGCCGATGCGGGCAAGATCGACGCAGCCGCCATCGCGCAGATCGCGTTACTGCAAGAGCTCGCCACGGCCTGCCGCAGCCTGCGCAGCGAGATGAACTTGTCACCCGCCGCACGCGTGCCGCTGATCGCGGCGGGTGATGCAACCGTGTTAAACGCGCTCGCACCTTACATCAGCAGCCTTGCTAAACTCAGCGAAGTGCAGATCATCGCCGAACTGCCAGACGGCGATGCTGCCATCGCCATCGTCGGCAGCTTCAAGCTGATGTTGAAGGTGGAGATCGACGTCGCAGCCGAACGCGAGCGTCTGGACAAAGAGATCGCGCGCCTCTCCAGCGAGATCACCAGGGCGCACGCCAAACTCGGCAACGAGAGCTTCGTCGCCCGCGCCCCGGCAGCGGTGGTGGAGCAGGAAAAGAAACGCATGGAAGCGTTCGGCGCGACGCTGGCGCAGCTGCAGGCACAGCGCCAGAAAATGGGTTGATGTAGGGGTGCGATTCATCGCACCCCTACGTTTTTTTAGCGACGGCGGATCAGAAAAATAAATTCGCCGGCGTTCGCGTCGGAGGCCAGCAACTCGTTACCTGTCTGGCGACAGAATACCTCGAAGTCTTTCGGCGCCTCTTTGTCCGTGGCGATCACTTTCAACACCTGTCCGCTGTCCATTTGCGACAGCGATCTTTTGGCGCGCAGTATGGGTAAGGGGCAAGCCAACTGCCGCACATCCAACTCGGCATCAAATTCCATCATGCGATCGGCAAACCGGCATGTGCCCAGGCCGTGATGCCGCCTTGCAGGTTGTACACATCGGTGTAGCCGTTCGCGGCCGCGAACGCGGCGGCCTGAGCGGAACGCCCGCCCATCTGGCAATAAAACACCGTGGTGGCGCCCTTATCGAGCTCGCTCAAGCGCAACGGGACAAGATGCAGCGGCATCGGCTCGCCTTGCGGAATCTTGCCGCGCGCGACTTCCGCATCGGTACGCACATCGACCAGACGGGGCGGGTTGCTCTGCAATAACGCCTGCAGTTCTGCAACGGTGATATTTTTGAATCCGGGCATGCTGTTCCCTTTTGCGTGTGGTGATTTTTAAGGGCATGGATTCTGCGCAATTTGCGCGGTAAAGTCCAGCCAGGATTACAAATTCTATTATCATATCGCCCATGAAAAAACTGCCTGTGCTGCTGCTATTGTGCTTGTCGCCGCTCGCTATCGGCGAGGGCTTGCCCGACTTGGGGGATATCTCCCAAGCGACGCTCACACCCGTGCAAGAACGGCAGATCGGCCAGCAGAGCATGTTGCAGATACGCCTCAGCCGCCAGTTCTTGGACGATTCCGAGATCAACGATTACCTGAACCAGATCGGCGACCGGCTGGTGGAAAACAGCACCGAGCCGTCGCTGAATTTTGAGTTTTTCGCCGTCGACGACTACACCGTCAATGCCTTCGCGATGCCCGGCGGCTTTGTCGGTGTGAATACCGGATTGTTGCTCATCACGCAAAACGAATCCGAACTGGCTTCGGTGCTCGGCCACGAAATCTCGCACGTCACCCAACACCATTACGCGCGCATGCTTAGCGGCCAGAAGGGCGACACGATGGCCTCGATGGCGGCCATCGCGTTGGCCATACTCGCCGCGCGCAACAACCCGGCGATGGGGGAAGCGGCAATCGTCGGCACCCAAGCCCGCGCCATCCAGAAGGAACTGGATTTCACCCGCGAACACGAGCAGGAAGCCGATCGCCTCGGTTTGCGGCTGATGGAGAAATCCGGCTTCAACACCCACGCCATGCCGGAATTCCTGGAACGGCTGCAACACGCCACGCGCCTGCTGGAAGGCAATGCGCCCAACTACATGCGCACCCATCCGATCACCAGCGAGCGCATCGCCGACATCGAGAACCGGATCAGCAAACAGCCTTATCTGTTATTGCCGGACAGCCTGGATTTCCAACTGGTACGCACCAAACTCATCGCCGCGCAAAAGACCACCGCCGATGCCGTCAGTTATTTTGACCACGCGCTGACCGATCAGAAATTCGGCAACCCGGTCGCACAGCGTTACGGCCTGATCCTGGCATTGCTGCGCAGCAATGATGTGGCGCGCGCCACGCGAGAAATGCAAATATTGCACTCGCAGGCCGAAGACAACGCGATGGTGGACACGCTGGAAGGCCGGGTAAAACAGGCCGCACATAATGATGCCGACACCCTCGCCTTTTATCGTACCGCCGTACAAAACCATCCGCATCACCGCGCACTGGTCTATGCCTACGCCGAAGAGTTGCTGCAAACCAACCAGGCCCAGGCCGCCAGCAAACTGCTAGGCGAAAAGATCAGCAACTATTCTGACGACACCACGCTGTACCAGTTACAGGCGCGCAGCTTTGCGAAGTTAGGCAAGCATCTGGAGGAGCATCAAGCCCTGGCCTACAGCTACGCCTGGCAAGGCAATCTGCCCGCTGCCATCGAACAACTGGAGCTGGCCAGGCAGGCAGGCGGCAGCTTCTATCAGCTCTCCAGTATAGAAAGCGATTTGCGCGATTTGCATGAAATGGCGGACGAGCAGCGCGGGGGGAAATAAATTCGATACCTGAAACCCAATGTAGGAGCGAAATTTATTGCGCGATAGGTAGCCACAGAATCGCGCAATAAATTGCGCTCCTACGAAATGCAAACGACCAACCCTCTGATGGTCTCATTGGCAGGACTGGGGCAAGATCGCTGTCGATAGACCGGTGGCATTATCGGCAACCGCACCAACCCCGATCGCCTTGGGCTGCGCATCCGTCAGGCTCGCCCCGCCATTCGCACAACTCCAGTGGTTATCCAGGGTGTTGTAGTACATGTGCACCTGAGCCGGGTTGCTCGTATTGGGCACCAG